>CAYUTG010000210.1:0-4992 GCA_964447555.1 uncultured Marinobacter sp. | reverse complement strand
CGTTGAGAATGACCAGTTCCACCACGTGAAAAACAACAGCCACAGCACTGTTGACGGCGAACGCCGGATCTCCATAGGCGCAGATTGCAGCCATAACATTGGCGGCACCCTGCATCAAAAATCCGACAGCGCGACATTGAGTGAAGCTGGCAGCGAAGTACACCACAAAGCCGGTGCCAAGGTGGTGCTGGATGCCGGTGCCGAACTCACCATTGCTGGCGGCGGCAGCTTTATCAAGCTGGACCCGAGCGGGGTAACGCTGAGCGGGCCGGGGATAAAAATTAACTCCGGAGGGAGTCCGGGGAGTGGTTCGGGGCAAGGTGTGGTAATGCCGGGCATGCCGCAGAACCTTGAAGGGCTGGTAAGTGAGATCGTTGAACCAGCCAGGCTGGCCGAAGTCCCCCTGACAAAGCCACAACTGAATAACCTGATGTCTGATGCGCCGTTCTGTGAAGAATGCGTGAAGTGTCACGATGGAGTATGCGATGTCTGAATCTTCGGAATTCCGAAAGCAACTTCAGCGTATCACCGAACAGCCGGACTGGAACGGCTCACTGTATCTTGTGCTGAGCGGGATCAGCGTCGCAAAGCCAGTGCGCCACTTCTATATGACGGATGGCCTGACAGCCCGGCCCTTGTTTCAGGGCACTCAATATGCCGGCTGGCAGGAAGTTATGCCCTTTCTGGCGCAGGTGACAGACACAAGTGAATTTCTGAACTGGATTGACGAAACAGAAAGCACCGACTGGGGCTGGGGACTGGTAAGCAATGCCGGGCTCGACGATGTATTTGGACACGTTCGCAGCCTCACCAAGATCCTGATGCCTGACAGGCAGGAGGTTTTCTTTCGTTATTGGGATGCCAGATATTTCGGGCCGATTCTGAAGCATGTTGATGATGCCTGCCGCGCCGCACTGATGGGGCCAGCGGCAGCCATCGTTTTACCCGACGGCCAGGCGATTGATCACCCCTCGGTGCCGGAAGTTGTAACGCCCGCACCTGAATTCCCCTGGTTTTCATTACCTGAAAGCACTCTTAAAAGTATCGCGACTCTCTGCTGGGATCAGCTGGTAGGCAGCACTCTGGCGGCTTTGGGTAAGAAAGAACCGTCGCCCCTGTACCACTGCCCTGAGTCGGTTGCCCGGCATAAGGTTGATCGTCATTTGCGGAAGCTGACAAACGGAGGGGTAGTAACAGAACTGTCTCCGGAACAGGTACACACCATACACAAAGCCCTGATGCGTGAGGCACGAGGCGTACATTGATTAAGGATAATGCAATGACCGAGTCAGGGACGGCTCTTCAGAATTCAGAGCAGACATCCGGGGCACTCCCCGATATCAACGCCATCACCCGCGAACTTCGGGATTCTCTTACCAATACCTATGATGACTGGCGGGATGGCTGGTTTTCGTCGATTTTCATGGGCCATGAGCAAATTCTGGAGGTGAACGGAACTGCAAGCCGCGAAGACGTTGGCGAAGACGAAGTTATTTCATCGACAGTGGCCCCCTGCGACGAAGTCCGGAAAATCAAAATTGCCCACTTTCACGAGAATGTCAGCAAAACGCCGATTCCCTCCACACCCTTTGAAATACAGGAACAAACCGGCTGGATATTTGATGACTGGGAAACAGTTTACAGCGGCACCACAGATTCCAGCGGAGTGGCGGAAGTAACCGTTACCCCCGGCAAAGAGTATCGGGTTGTGCTATCTCCGGACGTCTCTCAGGCTGATATGAAAGCCCTCTATAAAACCTACGAAGGCTTTATAGACCAGTGCTGTTCCCTGCTTGAAAACACCTGGAATAACGGATCACGGCAGGAGTGGGAAAGCTATCTGTCGATGAGCGATTTTGAACAGTCGCTGGCGATTTACGGGCGGCTGCAAGAAGGCATAGCTGATGGGTTTACCGCTGTTCTGGACGATATCCGTCGTATCTATGATGTGATTTGCGGGTTGTTGGATTACGACTTCAGCAATCTGCCGGACGACCTGCAGGAACAGATGGAAACCCTGAAAAAGACAGACGATGCCTATCTGAAAGCCTGTCTTGTCGCTAACGACGAAGTGTTCCTGTTTCTGGTTATGTATACCGTTCGCCAATACTTCCTGCTGCTGTCACCAACCCAGGTTGCGGAGGTCTCCGGTGAGTTGGTGGGACAGGTGCTGTTTGACATCGTTGTAGGGTTAATCATCACCGGGGGTGCCGGCCTTGCGGCCAAATACGGTGCCCGTATTGGTACAAAAGCGGTTGCTGGCGCAATGAAGGTTTCTGATAGTGCAGGAGGCAGCAAACTCGGTGAATTCCTCGGTCAGTTCGCCAAAACCTTTCAGGATTTTATGGAGGATATCGGAACCAATCACCGGGCCATTCAGGTTGCGGGTGGTGGTCGTTTAAATCCCTCCAGAACCCAGGCAGGCGCTGACGTCCGTAACCGGCATGCGGTATATCAGGAAATCGCTGATAACGACCAGGTTATGAATGTACAGGCGGCTGGCCGTAACCATGCCGCGACCAGTGAAACGCCAAACAGGCCAATCAGGGATGAGCCATCACCCTCCCAGACTGATCAGGGGCGACCGACCCGGGATAACGAATCCACAGAAAGTGTTGGTGACCCGGTAAGCACTGTTACCGGTGAAGAAGTGCTTGAGTTGACAGACGCGCGGCTGGGCGGTGCCTTGCCATTCGAGTTCAAACGGGTGTACCGCTCCGGTAGTAGCGACCGTGCTTTGAATCTGGGCTACGGCTGGCGGCACAGCCTTAACCACAGCCTGAGTTTCCACGATGACAGCATTATCTGGCACGACAGCGAGGGCAAAAACACCCGGCTGCCAGAGCTTGACAGCGTGCCGTTTGGTACCAACTCCCAATCCGGCATGGCTGCCTGGAAAGAAGGCGAACTGATTGTTACCTGCGCCGGGGAAAAGGCCCTGCGTTATCATTTCCGCCGCGAAGGTAGCCGTGGTGTTCTGGTGCAAATGTCGGATCGGTACGGCAACCGTCTTCGGGTGGGATACAACCTGCATGATCAGTTGGAACAACTGACCAACGACAGTGGTGAGGCGCTGAGCTTCGATTACGATGGCGAATACCTTAATGCCGTACACCTGCTGCGTCGCAAACTCACCGACACAGGCTATCAATGGGAAAAGCTTAGAACGGAACGCTGTTATGAATACGACAGCAACCGTGATCTGATCGCGGCTGAAGACGCTGTAGGCGGTACCGAGCACTACGGTTACGACAACCACATGCTGACCAGCCGAACGCTGGCCGGTGGCTACAGCTTCCATCTTGAATGGGATGAAGCTTCTCCCAGGGGCCGTTGTATTCATCAGTGGGGTGACAGCGCTCAGGTAGATACCCGGTTTGAGTGGGATGATGAGAACAATGTCTGCACTGTTAGTTACGCAGACGGCAGCAAAGAGGTATGGCGTTACGACGGCGCTGCACAGCTGCAGGAAAAAATTGACCCGGACGGTGCGAAACATATCAGCGAATATGATGAGAACGGTCGGCTAACAGTGGCGATCGACCCAATGGGTGCCCGCACAGACTACCAGTACGACAAAAGCGGCCGTCTGCAGAGCAAAACCGGGCCAGACGGCCAGCCTGTCCAGTTCTCCTACCGCAAAGGGCGCATTGCAGAAATTCATCGTAACGGCCAGACCTGGGCGTTTGATTACACACCCCATGGTGATCTCGCTGAAGAGGTGGATCCAAAAGGGCGAACAACCCGTTACACCTATAATCAGTTGGGCCAGCTCACCCGGGTTGATCTGCCAGACGGCAGAACCCACAAATGGGGCTGGAACAATCAAGGCCAGCTGATTGAGGAAACTACCCCCACTGGTGCATTCCATCAGTACCGGTATGATGAGTTTGGCCAGTTGCTGGCTCGTAAAGATGCACGTGGTGCGATTGTCCGTTACCGGTATGACGGCCTTGGGCGGGTAATTGAAGAAATCCTCTCTGGTAACCGCCGCAGACAATACCACTACAACCACTATGGCAAAGTCACCCGGTTTGTGGATGAGCAGGGCCGGGAAACCCGCTACGAATACGGCAATAACCTCCACCTGCTGACACGCCGGATCAACCCGGACGGTAGTGAGCTGCATTATCAGTATGACCATCACCGCTTCTTGCTGACACAGATTCGCAATGAGCGGGGCGAACGGTACCAGATTGATTACTATCCCAATGGCCTGGTGAAACAGGAAACGGCCTTTGATGGCCACCGAACCGCTTACCAGTACGACCTGAACGGACACCTGATCGAAAAAGCGGAATACGGTAACACCAGCGAAGCGCTGCACACGACCCTGTACGAGCGGGATGAGCTAGGGCAGCTGCAAAAGAAAGTGCTTCCGGATGGCCGTGAAATTCAGTACGGCTACAACGCCGATGGCAAACTGGTGGGTGTGGATGATGGCCGCTGGCCACTGGCATTTGAATACGATGACTTCGGCCTTTTAAAAACAGAACATCAGGGCTGGGCCTCTCTGCGTTATCAGTATGATGACATGGACCGCCTGAGTGGCATGGTACTCCCCGATGGGCAGACACTGGCCTACCAGCACGATAACGCCGGCTTGCTCTCCGGTATTGATTTGAATGGTAACCCGTTAACCCGTCACCGGCTGTCATCGGCAGGCGATGAAATTGAACGCCAGCAGGGTGACCTGTTCAGTGCGTACGTTTACGATGATGAAGGCCGGCTGACCCAGCACCGGGTACATCAAAGCCGTGTCAAAGACATTGCCGCCCAGCGGGATTACCAGTACGCGCCCAACGGTAGCCTGAAAACGATTCAGGACAGCCGCAAAGGGCTTCGGGAATACGTTTATGACCCAATGGATCGCCTGGTTGGTGTACGCGGCGATCTCTATGAGCAACTGATCCACGATCCGGCCGGCAACCTGCTGGAACAAAATCTGGGGGCTTCGAGTGGTCAAACCGCCAATGTGCGCGGTAACCGGCT
>CAYUTG010000209.1:0-5135 GCA_964447555.1 uncultured Marinobacter sp. | reverse complement strand
GAGGCAGCAGATTGCTGCACAGCAGTATCAGACATACCACATCCCTTCAGTACGTTTTGAAATAAAGTTTGAGAACCGTGTGTGTAACCGCCTGGTGGTTACTCGCCTTCTGTGGCCAGATCCAGTTCGGCCAGCAGCTTGTCCCGGGCATCGTCGCTATCCAGCAATTCCTGCATTTTCGCGCGGAACGACGGTACATTACCCAGCGGGCCTTTCAGGGCTACCAGCGCTTCGCGGAGTTCAATCAGCTTCTGCAATTCGGGTACCTGACGGGCAACACTGTCCGGGGAAAAATCTTCCAGCGTTTCGATGTTAAGGTTTACCGGTAGTTCGTCGGCTTCTTCATCGAGCTTGTTGGTCACGGTAGTGGAAAGGCTCAGGCCGGCTTCTTTCATCACAGAACTGAAGTTGTTCTTGTCGACAGAAATGGCCTTACGGTCTTCAATGGGGGTTTCTTCAGCGTGGCCCTTGAAATCGCCAACCACGAACATCTTCAGCGGAAGCTCAGTTTCAGCCTGCTGATCACCGGTGGCGGGGACATACTTGATATTAATGCGCTCTTTAGGCGCGACGGAACCGTCTTTAGAGGACATGCGATTGCTCCCTGTGCAAATCATTTGCAATTGTTCGATCCTTGGTGCACACCGTCCTGATGCGCAACGGACGAAACTTTACACAGGTTTCCCATTACTCTCAAGCAATAATTGGCCAGCACAGGGCAAAATTGTGTACCTGGGCAAAGTTTTGCCAGCTCTCATACCGAAGACATTTCTTCGCTGGCCCACGGTTTGTTCAGTCAATGACGGCAGGCAGGCCGGTCGCTATACTTGCCGAAAGCTGTCCGAACGTGATGCATACCTTAGAAGGAGATCCGAATGAGTGACCTGAAAACAGAATTTACCAACGCCGTGAATTACATCCAGACCGCCGAGGGTGACTTTAAACCGTCCAACGAAATGAAGCTGGAGTTCTACGGCCTTTACAAGCAGGCAACCGAGGGTGATGTTTCCGGCAAACGCCCCGGTATGATGGATTTTGTCGGTCGCGCCAAGTACGACGCCTGGGAAAAACTGAAAGGCACCAGCAGCGACGAAGCCATGCAGCAGTACATCGACAAGCTGAACGCCCTGAAGTAACGGGCCCGCCAGCACCCCGGCTTCCGGCACCCGTCATGCCGGAAGCCTGCCTCCGATATTTTGCGGAACCTATGTATTTATCATAAGATGCCCGCGTCATAACAAAAACAATCTTATCGGAAACTTCTCATGGACATTCCCGAGGCACTGGAGCAATCCCGGCCTGGCCTTGTCGGCCGTATAAAAAACGCAATTCGTAACCAGCAGCTGAATCAGCGTACCGAGCAGAACTATCTGCACTGGATCACGCGTTTCGTGCTGTTTCACGATCTGAAAGACCCCGCAACACTGGCAAACGAAGATCGTCAGCAGTTTCTGGCCTATCTGAACGAACGCAGTCGTGTTTCCCGGGCACGCCTGAATCAGGCGCGCCAGGCGCTGACATTTTTCTATGAGGATGTTCTCGGAAAAGACACAGTCAGTGAAACAGCCGTGGCCTGAACGCCACGGCAGGCGGTTACCGGCCGGTCATATTAATATTGA
The DNA here is from genome assembly GCA_964447555.1 of uncultured Marinobacter sp. Taxonomy (GTDB): domain Bacteria; phylum Pseudomonadota; class Gammaproteobacteria; order Pseudomonadales; family Oleiphilaceae; genus Marinobacter. The sequence goes on along the minus strand of CAYUTG010000209.1, from coordinate 3,516 downwards.
GGGCGTCATAGGTGCGATTCTCCGGCGGACGAATCACATAATTGGTACTGTGGGTCTGGCCCGGAATGGATTTCGGATCGCGAAATATAATATTGACCGGCACTTCCGTACGCCCAAGGTCTGTTCTGCTGTCACGGGGCTGAAGTGCCAACGGGTCCAGATAGAAATCATCATCTTTGCCAGGCTGCACCGGAACACCGGCGGCCGGGGCCGCCAGCCCACCTTCAATCACCGTGTTAGCCAGCGCGTCTTCTTCAAGTGAACGCAGCGGAATGCTGTCAATGGTTGAGCGCTCTTTGAACTGAAACGCATCACCTTCGGCACCTTGCTTGCTGACACTTTCACTCTGGGCCATTGCTGTAACCGGGAACAAAAGCGCCGCAACACAACCAGCGATAACAACCGGATGCGCAAGCACTCGCTTTGGTTTGCCAAACTTCAATAACCCGTTCATAACAATCACCCTGAGCGCACAAGCCGGTTCGGTCGTGCTAAAACATGCCAATTTTTGATCAGTCTATCGCCATCATAGGCAGTTTGCCCAATCTGTTGACAGTTTTGTGACGCTTTTCACTTGTCAAAAGAGGTCAATTCATAATGGATGCCGGTAATAACCACCGTTTTCCACCCATCCGGTGTACGCACCCGTGCCTCATCGTCCCGCCTTTTACCAATTAGTGCCCTTGCCAATGGCGCATTGATACTGAGATAACCTTTCGCCAGATCAAACTCGTCGGCACCGACAATCCGGTAGGTCTGTTCGTCGCCGTCTTCGTCCTCTACTGTTACCCAGGCACCAAAAAACACCTTGCCCTGATCCTCGGGAAGCCGGTCAACAACGGTTAGCTCATCCAGCCGTTTGGAAAGAAACCGTACTCGTCTGTCAATCTCACGCAGTTGTTTCTTGCCGTAGATATATTCGGCATTTTCAGAACGATCGCCCTGTGCCGCAGCCTCACGGACTGCCTGCGTCACCTCTGGTCGCTTTTCTTTCCACAGGTACTGTAGCTCCTTACGCAGAGCACGCTCACCTTCCAACGTGATATATCGCGGGCCAGGGGTGCCCTTGCCAGAGATTTGAGCCATGGAATTTACCTTTGGGTTGATAGCCGGTCTCGGGGAAAAGAACAAAAAAAACCCCGTCAAAACGGGGTTAAGGCTAGCGCTGTGCTGGAGGGAGAAGCAAGTAACGGCTTTTGCCGGCTTGCCTCTGTCTACAATCTCCATTCTCCACAATAGGGATTACCACCCGGTGTCCGGCGCGTTAACGTTTTGAAAGGCTTCCGCGAGCCGGGTGGCCCGGCAAATTAGGTTGAACACTCTAGTCACAGTCGCTAGTTTCTGAAGCATCAGATATTTCCCCTTTCCTCATTATGGAGATCACAAGATGAACACCCAGAAACTGCTGAACATAGCAATGAGTGGAATAGACACGCTGGGCTTCCAGCTGGACCAGTTGGGCATTACCGGGAAAGTGAACCGACATAACATTGCGGCCCTCCTAATGGCTGAGCAGAAGCACCTTGAGGGAGAGTGGGACAGCATTCAGGCGCGGATTGATCGCCGCCGCTCGCAATTCGAACAGATCAGCCACCTGGTAGAAAGCCGTGCAGATGCGATTCTAAGCCCGGTTTTTCAACAGCTTAACCGCTTCCGCACCAGCCAGTAAGTCAGGCCCCGCTGGTTTCCTCTGCAGGCCTAGCCTTGATGCGCTTGCGCACGCCGGTGAACGCCGGCATATAAATAGCAATTGTCAGCCCCGGTGGCGTGTCGCCGGGGTGAGTATCCCGAAGCAGAATCCGGGCCTGATGGATATCGGCTACGGCGCTGACCAGGCTTAATCCCAGGCCATTACCCGGAAGTGAGCGGCTTTTGCCCACACGGTAAAAACGCTGGAACACCTGATCTTTTTCATCGTCAGGGATACCGATACCTGTGTCCTGAACCTCAAACACCGCATCTGCGCCATCTTTTCGAACACAGACCCCGATTTCACCCTGTTCCGGGGTATATTTTATGGCGTTATCAATCAGGTTGCTGACCATCTGGAACAGCAGATCCCGATCGCCCTCAACCATCACTCCGTTTTCCAGGTTTTGCTTAAAGCTCTGGTCTTTATCTTCCGCCAGCGCCTCGTAGAGTTCACAGGCATCTGTTACCAGCTCATCAAGTGACACCGGTTTCATGTCTGCCGCATTTCCGCGGGTTTCCAGCCGGGCAATGCGCAGCAACGCATTAAACGTAGCAAGTAACTGATCGGCTTCAGCGACGGCTCGCCCCGCCTGATCACGGGCTTCGTCGTTATCAACGGACATTAAGGTGTTTTCCAGCTGATTTCTCAGCCGGGTCAACGGTGTTCGCAGATCATGAGCGATGTTGTCAGAGACATGCCTTATGCCCTCCATCAGATACACAATCCGGTCGAGCATCTGGTTCAGGTTCTCTGCCAACTGATCAAAATCGTCTTCGGTACCCCGGGTGGGTATTCGCAGTGACAAGTGGCCGTTCATTATCCGGCGGGAGGTATTATTGATCACTTCAATACGGCGCGTGGTGCTTCGGCTCATCAGGAAGCCACCCAGCAAGGCCAGCGCAAGGGTTATCCCCATGCCCCAGTTGATGGCTGTCTCAATAACCCGTTTAACACTGGTGAGCTCGTCAACATCCCGGCCAACAAGCAGGCGCAGGCCACCCTGAACCTCAAACACCCGCGCACGGGCCAGCCGTTCTGAGCCCTTCCAGCCTACGGCCTCGTTCAAGGTGAAGTTGATCCAGCCACTGTCAGAGCCCGCACTCTCCGGCCAGGTTTCTATATTGCCGGCAAGCTTTACAAAATCATCGGTAGTGAGCAGGTAGACAGATTTGGCGTTGGGATCACGAGCCACACGCTCGCGAATAATGGTAATCAGGCCGTTTACACCACGGCCCCGGTACTGTTCTGCCAGACCAGCGATTTCCGCTTCGATGGTTTCATCCGTCTGGGCGGTCATAAAACCAGCTGTACGCCAGTAAATAAAGGCTAGTAACAGAAATACTGAGGTGGCAAACACCACCATGTACAACAGGGCTAGCTGGAAGGATGAAGTCCTGAGCTGGCTAAGCAGTTTCACGCAACATGTATCCTGCACCCCGAATCGTCTGCAGCAGGGGTGTATCGAATTCCTTGTCGATCTTCGCCCTCAGGCGGCTGATATGCACGTCAATCACGTTCGTCTGTGGATCAAAATGATAATCCCACACTTTTTCCAGCAGCATGGTCCGGGTAACCACCTGATCGGCATTACGCATCAGGTATTCAAGCAAGCGGAACTCTCTGGGCTGCACGTCGATATTCTGCCCGGCACGCTTTACGGTGCGAGCCAGCAGGTCCATTTCCAGATCGGCCACTTTTAACACGGTCTCGGTTTCGGCGGCCTGACGGTTACGGCGAATCAACGATTCAATGCGCGCCAGCAACTCCGTGAATGAAAATGGCTTGGTGAGGTAGTCATCACCACCACCACGCAGGCCTTCTAC
>CAYUTG010000208.1:0-5163 GCA_964447555.1 uncultured Marinobacter sp. | reverse complement strand
GCATCTTTCAGGCCGGCTACGTTACGGGCGTATTCAATCACCGCAACCTGCATGCCCAGGCATATACCGAGGTAGGGCACCTTGTTTTCACGGGCGTACTGAACGGTGCGGATTTTGCCCTCTACGCCACGGGAACCGAAGCCTCCCGGAACCAGTATGGCATCGGCCTTCTCAAGCACACGGGTGCCATCGCGCTCAATGTCTTCAGAATCAATGTATTCGATGTTTACCTTGGTACGGGTTTTAATACCTGCATGCAGCAAGGACTCAATCAGAGACTTGTAGGCATCGAGCAGTTCCATGTACTTACCAACCATGGCGATGGTCACTTCGCCCTGCGGGTTGGTGAGCGACTCCATGACTTTATCCCACTCTCCCAGATCTGCAGGGCGCGCATCCAGACCAAAGCGATCCACAACCAGTTGATCCAGCCCATGCTCATGCAACATGCGGGGGATCGCATAAATTGATCTGGCGTCCTGAAGAGGAATAACCGCCCGCTCTTCAACGTTGGTAAACAGCGATATTTTACGGCGGGAGCTGACATCAACCTCATGCTCTGAACGGCAAAGCAGAATATCCGGCTGCAGGCCAATGGACCGCATTTCCTTCACCGAGTGCTGTGTCGGCTTGGTTTTGATTTCGCCGGCAGTCGCAATGTAAGGCACCAGCGTGAGGTGCATAAACAATGCACGCTGAACCCCTACTTCCACCTTAAGCTGACGGCAGGCTTCCAGAAACGGCAGGGATTCGATATCGCCCACCGTACCGCCGATTTCAATCAGGGCGACATCCGCCCCCGCTGCGCCCTCTACAACCCGACGTTTGATTTCATCTGTGATGTGGGGAATAACCTGCACGGTGCCGCCAAGGTAATCACCACGACGTTCCTTGCGGATAACTTCTTCGTAGACCCGGCCAGTTGTGAAGTTATTGCGCCGGCTCATCGGCGTTCGGATAAACCGCTCGTAGTGGCCAAGATCCAGGTCTGTTTCAGCGCCATCTTCGGTGACAAAAACCTCACCATGCTGAAACGGGCTCATGGTGCCGGGATCTACGTTAATGTATGGGTCCAGCTTGAGGATAGTAACCTTAAGGCCGCGCGCCTCAAGAATCGCAGCCAATGAGGCGGAGGCGATACCTTTCCCAAGGGAAGACACAACACCACCGGTGACGAAAATATAACGCGTCATGCAGATTCCATGATTATCTGGTTCAGTAAAGGGGGGAGATTGTCATCTCAAGATGGGGTGCCAGACTACCAGAAACCCCCTTCTGACTCAATCACTATCCCGCCGGACAAGCAGCCGCCAACCAGCGGCCGGCGCGCTTCCGGAGTATTGTTCACAACACCACAAATCGCCAATCGCAAGCAATGTATCACCCCCGCCGGATGCCGCAAAAACCAAGGGAATACGGGCTCTTTCCCAGGGCGGAACATCGTGTTCCTGCAGCCATTTCTTCAGGGATTTTCCAGGTCCGCCCGGGCGCAGGCACACCCGTTCCCCACCCTTCCTCGTAGATACCCGTATGGCAGGAGGGGGTGTGGCGGGGGCGTGTGCCTGTTCAAGTTGCAACAGCCAGCCGTTCCAGCGCAAAGGCCTGCCAGGAGCGACTGTTGCCGACTGCGGTAAGAATTCAGGTGGGTCCGGTACCAGATACACTTTGCCCTGATAGCGGCGCAGGCTAAACCCATCGCCGCGAAGCTCCGGCTCCCTGTCGTCACCGGCTTTAAGCAGATCGTGCATAACCTGCCGCCAGCCAGATACCGATGGTTCATGGTATCCCTGCTCGCGAATCCACCATCGAAACAGGTTTTTCTGCTCTGCCAGAGTAAGTGTCAGCAGCTTGCTGACAAGCAGGCGCCCAGCGGCATCAGAGCAGGCGGCCCACTGCAACTCAGCCAGGCGCTGATTCAGAAACGCGCTGTCTGAACAGGCTTCGGCGGTATGGCGCACCCGGCGAACCAACCCCGGCCATCGGGCTTTCAGTCCGGGAATAACGGCGTTCCGAAGGTAGTTTCTGTCGTACCGCTGATCGGAATTGCTGGGGTCTTCCACCCACGAAAGACCCGCATGCCGGCCCCAGCGCTCAAGGTCTGCCCGCTCAATCGCCAGAAGCGGCCGGACAAGCTGGCCAGCACCCAGTGAGCGGGTGCGCGGCATTCCGGAAAGCCCGGCCACGCCACTGCCCCGGAACAGGCGAAACAGCACAGTTTCCGTCTGATCATCCGCATGGTGAGCCATCAACAACACATCACCCGGCTCCAGCAACTGCTCAAACACCCCGTAGCGGGCATGACGGGCAGCTTCTTCAATGCCACCCGGCCCATGCTCTTCTTTGCCGGTACTGACGACGACCCGGCGGACAACCAGTGGAACACCCAGGCGTTCGCACTGAGCGCGGCAAAACGCTTCCGTTTCGTCGGCATTGGTCTGAAGCTGGTGATTAACATGAATGGCACCTGGTGGTGCGTGTACCGAATGGCAAAAAGCAGCAAGATGCAACAGTAAAACAGAATCGAGCCCGCCACTCAGGGCAACCCATAACCGCTTATGCTCTGGAAGCGACCTGACCGGTTCGCACAGAAATTCCGGCCAGGTGTCGTCGGGGCTAGCGCCCTGTGTCATAGCGCGTTAACCGCTCATAGCGGCGGGCCACCAACTCATCCAGCGGCAGGCGCTCAAGTTCCGCCAACCCCTCTTCCAATACTTCCTTCAGGGAAGCCGCTATTTGCTCAGGGTTACGGTGGGCCCCGCCCAGCGGCTCATCAATAACCTGATCGGCAAGACCAAGGTCTTTCAGGCGGTCTGCTGTAACGCCCATGGCTTCCGCTGCCTGAGAAGCATGCTCAGCACTCTTCCAAAGAATGGAGGCGCACCCCTCTGGCGAGATAACCGAATAAGTGGAGTACTGAAGCATATTGAGCTGGTCACACACACCAATTGCCAGTGCCCCACCCGAGCCGCCTTCACCAATAACGGTTGAGATTATCGGCGTTTTCAGGCGCGACATAACTCCCAGATTGAACGCAATGGCTTCACTCTGGCCTCGCTCTTCTGCGCCGATTCCCGGGTAGGCCCCCGGCGTGTCTATAAACGTCAGAACCGGCATATTGAAGCGCTCAGCCATCTCCATCAGACGCTGTGCCTTGCGGTACCCCTCAGGCCTGGGCATACCAAAATTGCGCTTGACCTTGTCTCGTATTTCCCGGCCTTTCTGGTGGCCGATGACGACAACCGGCTTGCCATTCAGCCGGGCTGTGCCGGCAACAATGGCTGCATCATCCGCATAATGGCGATCGCCGTGCAACTCATCAAAATCGTCAAAAATTGCTTCGATATAATCCAGGGTATAGGGCCGGCGCGGGTGTCTTGCCAGGCGCGCAATATCCCAGGGCTTTAGATCGGAAAAGATACTTTCTGTCAAACTGACGCTTTTTTTCTTTAACCGGGTAATTTCATCGGTAATGTTGATGTCAGTATCATTTCCCACCATACGAAGCTCTTCAATCTTGGCTTCGAGGTCGGCAATGGGTTGTTCAAAATCCAGATAATTAGGGTTCATGATATTCCGTTATTTTTTCGCCAGGCGGGAAAACACTCCGCCAACTCAGAATTTGATATAAAGATAGCAGCGCAGACAACTCGCCTAAAGCGGACATTGGTATGAGGCCGCTTTCTGACAAACTTTTAATTCTATTCATCATAGACCAGTTCTACCGACCGGTCGCCCACCAGGTACCGCAGTTTCAGAAGAAGGTCATCATCGGGCTGCACCCGCCATGAATCACCCAATGCAATGCGTGTACTGGCCGCCGGACTGCGGTAATCAATCCAGACCGGGCTGCCTTCACTGCGGAACGGCCTCAGCGTGTCATCCAGTTGGTCCAGCAATCCGTTCTGAAGCTGATCTGCATGCAACACCAGTTTCAACCCCTTGCTGAACTGCTGGCGGGCCGTCGCGACATCCATCACCGAGCTGACCCGCATTTTCATCTGTCCGGAATAGTCATCGTGGCTAACTTGCCCTTCAACAATAATGACCTGGTCAGATTGCAGCAGCTCCCGGTTTTCAAAAAATGCTTCAGAAAACAGCGTTGCCTCAATTCTGGCGCTGCGGTCGTCCAGCGTTATAAAGCACATGGTAGATCCGGTGCGCGTTTTCATGGTTCTCTGCGCAACCACCAGCCCAGCCACCCGCTGCGGTGATTTGTTCGGTTTCAGGTCGGCAATTGAAGAGCGAACAAAGCGCCGTACTTCTTTTTCATATTCATCAAAGGGGTGCCCGGTCAGGTACAGACCCAACGTGTCTTTTTCACCCTTGAGCCGGCGCTTTTCGGGCCATTCACGAATATCTGCAACCTCTGCGTAGGGATCAACACCCTCTTCACCCGCCAGCATTTCCCCGAACATATCAATCATGCCCGCAGATTCATTGCGTGACTGCTGGTCCGCCTGTTGCACAGCTTTTTCAATACTCGCGGTCAGCTGCGCCCGGCTGGCACCAAGCTTGTCCATGGCACCAGACCGGATCAGGGCTTCCATAGCACGCTTGTTCAGTTTTTTGAGGTCAATCCTGCGACAGAAATCGAAAATATCCTGATACGGTTTGCCATCATTGCGCCCTTCAACAATGCTGTGAATCGGCCCCTCGCCGAGGCCCTTAATCGCACCAAGGCCGTAAACAATCTGCCCCTCATCGTTTACCGTGAAGGTATATTCTGACCGGCTGACATCCGGAACCAGCAAGTCCAGCCCCATCGTCCGGCACTCTTCTACCAGGGTGACCACTTTGTCGGTATTCTGCATATCTGCAGTCAGCACCGCGGCCATAAACTCTGCCGGGTAATGGGCTTTCAGCCAGAGCGTCTGGTAAGAAACCAGTGCATAGGCAGCCGAGTGGGACTTGTTAAAGCCGTAGCCAGCAAATTTTTCAACCAGATCAAAGATATTCTCGGCCAGTGATTTGTCGATGTTGTTGTTTGCACAGCCATCCAGAAAGATCTGTTTCTGTTTTGCCATCTCTTCAGGCTTCTTCTTACCCATTGCCCGGCGCAGCATATCGGCTCCGCCCAGGGTATAACCCGCCATCACCTGAGCAATCTGCATAACCTGCTCCTGGTACAGGATTACCCCGTAGGTGGGCTCCAGTACCGGTTTC
>CAYUTG010000207.1:0-5178 GCA_964447555.1 uncultured Marinobacter sp. | reverse complement strand
CGATGAACATTGAAATCAGTGAACTGGCTGAAGCAATGGGTGTGCACAGAAATACCCTCAGTCGGATTGTTCACGACAAAGGCACCCTGACCGCGCCTATGGCCATCAAGCTGGCAGCGGCTCTAGGAAATACACCTGAGTTTTGGCTGAACATTCAGCACGCAGTTGAGTTATGGGATGTTCGTCATCGGGCCTATGAGCACGAAGTCAGGAACGTAAAACCTGTAAAGCCTCGCACTCTGCCGATGAAGCAAGCCTGAAGAATAGCTCGGCTCTTACAGTAGCCGGGGTTGCTGCTCAGAACGGGCAAGCTGATACCCCATCGCCTTGTAGCCTTTCTCGCGCTTTCGAAACATGCGTTCAAGCATGGGTAGGCCAGTGTCGAGGTAATCATAAATACTAACTTCCTGCTTGCCATCGACATCCCGATGAATCCTACCAGCGTACTGCGAAAGCGTTCCTTTCCAAGCGATGGGCAGCGCCAGAAACAAGGTGTCCAGCCGAGGCAGGTCAAAACCTTCTCCAATGTACTTCCCGGTTGCAACGATAACCTGAGCTTCTTGTAACTGAGTTTCCGCCATACTGCGTTCTCTGGCTCGCATCCCTCCGCGCAGCACAACCGATGATATGGACTCAGCTTTCAGCAGCGTTGCCAACGTCTCAGCATGCTCCCGTCGTTCCGTGAGCAAAAGGCAGTTTGCCTGATTCTGCACGCACTGTACGACATCTTGAACAATGTCCTGATTCCGGGTGCTACTTTCGGCAAGCTAACGGTAAACTGATGCTATGTGAGGCCGTTCGCCACCCTGCGAAAGATCGGTAGATGGTATTTCATGACGCTCCCGCACAATGACACGTTGGACAAATTTGGAACCTGGTTCGGCCCTAACTTTGTGGCGAACCGGCCCTGCAACCATAAACATAATTTTCTGGTGGCCATCTTGTCGGTCAGGCGTTGCGGTCAGGCCTAAAACGTATCGAGCGCTGACTTCGTTAAGCAGCATCTCATAACGGGGAGCTGAGATATGATGACATTCATCGATGATGACCTGACCATATTCCCGAATCAGGTTTGAGACCGTATTGTCATTCTTATTGATCAGACTCTGATAGGTGGCAACATCGATTTGACCGGTAGGTTTCTTCTTGCCGCCGCAAATCACACCCACGGATGCACCCTCAATGAAGGTTTCCAGACGCTCCTTCCATTATTTTCGTCAGATCTACTCGAACCTCCACAATCAACGGTCCATCAGCGCCGGCTCGGTTGGGCAGGATGTCGATGGTGACGGTCAGTCCGAACTGGGCCTGCAATTTCTCTGGCAGCCTGAATAGGGCTGCCTCCAATCCGGGATCATTACTGCGTGGCTGGTGATGGTCCGGGGTTGCGCCCCTGCGATGACACTCTACGCCGGTAACCTACTCCCCACTTTTATCCTCCCGGAATGACGCGGGTCTTGTGCGTCGCCCCATACACTGACTCCCTGGCGCACTCCGGGACGATAACGCCTGGCTTTGCGCTCCCATGACAATAACAAGACCGGTGTGTCCGGGCCTGCCCGCCACACCACGGCGACCGTTGTGCCGGGGATGGTGCAAGACCTCCACTTGAGCCGTTCCGCGTTCGCGCATCTGGATCGCCGGCTATCGGTGGAGTCGACCATGCGTATCGCAAGCATCCGTTTTACCTGTGTTCTGCTTTTTCTCTTCAGCGTGCTTACCCAGCCTGCATGGGCGGTGGAGCGTGGCACGTTGCACATCTGGATCAACAACGACAAGGGCTTCAACGGTCTGGCCGAGGTGGGCCGACGGTTCGAGGCCGATACCGGCGTTCCCGTTGTCGTTGAGACCCCGGAAGACCTGACCAGCAAGTTCGATCACGCCGGCTACACCCGCGAGGCGCCGGACATCATCATCTGGCCCCACGACCGGTTCGGGTCCTGGATCAACGAAGGTCTGCTGGAGGCGGTCAAGCCGTCCGCGCCCGTAAAGGAGGCTCTGGCTCCGTTTGCCTGGCACGCGGTCACCGTGGGCAACAAGGTCTACGGCTACCCGATCGCGACGGAAGTGGTCAGCCTTATCTACAACAAGGCGCTGGTCAGCCAGCCGCCCCGGACGCTGGATGACGTGGCGGCGCTGGATAGCACGCTGCGTAAGAAGGGCAAGCGGGCCATCGCCTGGGATTACAAGAACGTCTATTTTTCCTGGCCGATCATCGCCGGTGCCGGCGGCTTCAGCTTTGGCAAGACCGACGGCAATTACGACCTGTCCAAGGTGGGCGTGGACCAGCCGGGCGCCATCGCGGCGGTCGACAAGATCCGGGCACTGTTGCGCCAGGGCGTCATCCAGAAAGATGACGATTATGGTCGCATGATGAAAGGCTTCAAGGCCGGCAATACCGCCATGATCATTAACGGCCCCTGGGCCTGGGGCGAGCTGCGCGAAGCCGGCATCGACATTGGTATCGCCGATGTGCCGGGTATCGATGTCAAACATCCGGGCAAGCCCTTCGTGGGCGTGCTGGCCGCCGGCATCAGTGCCGCTTCGCCGAACGCGGAACTCGCCCAGCGATTCATCGAAAATTACCTGCTCACCATGGATGGGCTGACAGCCGTCAATGACGACAAGCCCCTGGGCGCCGTCACGCACCTGGCCATGGAGCAGACCCTGGCTCAGGACCCGTTTATTCGCCAAACCTTCGAATCGGCCAGTACCGGCGAAATGATGCCCAACGTGCCGGAAATGAAACGCTTCTGGGATCTGCTCACCCGTCGCTTTGCGGACATGATGGCCGGCGAGAAGCCGGTTCGTCCCACCCTCAACCACGCCGGTGACCTGCTGCGACGCCTGGATACGATGCGTGGTTGGAACCGTCGCCACTATCTGGTTCAGTCATCTGCTCGTGGTCACGAGAAGGAGTAATCGTCATGCGTCTGTCTGCCGCTTCGGCACCGCTCGGTCGCCGCACGCTGTCCATTCGGACCAAAGTGATTGTGTTATTTGCGCTGCTGACCGCCATCGCGGTGGGGGCGTCGGGTCTGGTAATCCAGCGTATTGAAACCATCGGCCAGAGTGTCGATCGGCAACAGGCCAGCATTGCCCGCCAACTGGAAGCTACTCGCCACCAGGGTGAATTGATCCGCCAGCAGCGGGAGCTGGCGCAACGGGCCCAGGGCGTCAACGAGGCCCAGCGTCAGCTGGAAGCGCTGCAATACTGGTACTCCCACGCCGCGCTGACCGCCGACCACGAATCCCTCGACAACGCCCACGCCGCGGACAAGGCGTTTGTGACGGCGCTGGATGGTCTGGTGGCGGACAACCCGGATCTCGGCAAGACCGTCGAGTCGATGAAGAAAACCCTCAAGGAATACCGCATGCTCGGCGAGAAGATGTTCAACTTCTTCGAGAAGTCGATGATGCTGATGGGGCGATCGATGGGGGAAGCGGCCCGGGAGCGGGCGGTCACCCTGACCAAGCAATTGGATGGCATCCGCGAGGATTACCGGAAAAAGGAGCAGGCGCTGGGCGATGGCGTGCTGGGCGCCGGCGATGACGTAGAAGCCGCCGGCGGCGCGGTGGCGGATTCGGTAACGGCCATCCGCGGCGCCATCGACCAGGCCACCACGGTCAGTCTCGCCATGATGGTCGCGATGGCGGGTTTTGCCGTGCTGTTCGGCGGCATTTTCCTGAGCTCGGTCCTGAAGCCGATCCGTGCCATGGGGCGGCGTATCGATCACATCCAGACCCACAACGACCTGACGGCCAGTCTCGATTATCGTCGCAATGACGAGTTGCAGGTGATCAGTCAGGCCTTTGACGGCATGCTGGCCCGCTTCCGCGAGTTGATCCGCCAGTTGGGACTGTCCACCTCCGAACTGGGCGAGGTTGCGACAACGGGGCGTGAGGGCAGTCAGGCCCTGGCCACCCAAGTGGACCAGCAGTTACAGGAAACCAGCCTGGTGGCCACCGCCACCAACCAGATGACTGCGGCCGCCGAAGGCATCCAACAGAGCACCGGCGATGCGGCACGCCTGGCGGAGGCCGTCAGCGAACTGACCCGACAGGGCGGCACCGCGGCTGAAGAATCTGTACAGGCAATGGAATCGCTGACCGGCCGCATCGACACGGCCAGCGGAGTGATCCACCAACTGGCCGAGCGCAGTGAATCCATCGGCACAGTGCTGGATGTGATCCGGGGCATCGCCGAGCAGACCAACCTGCTGGCTTTGAACGCCGCCATCGAAGCCGCTCGCGCGGGCGAATCCGGCCGGGGCTTTGCGGTGGTGGCCGACGAAGTGCGCGGGCTGGCCAGCCGCACCGAGGATTCCACCGTGGAAATCCAGAGTCTGGTGGAAAACCTCCAGGCCGACGCCCAGCGCGCCGTGGCGGAAATCCGGGAAAGCCTCGAAGAGAGTCGGGTCACCGTGGACCGCATCCGGCATTGCCGCAGTAGCCTGACCGACATCGAATCCAAGGCCGGTCAGATGCAGAACCTGAACCAGCAGGTGGCCCAGGCCACCGCCGAACAGAGCGACGCCATCCAGAGCATCGACCGCAACCTCACCAACCTGGCGCGCCAGATTGAAGCGATTAACGGACATGCCTCGGAGATCGGTTCAAGGACCGACAGGCTGGCGTCGATGGGGGATGAGTTGCAGGCGGCAGTGTCGCAATTCAGGTATTGAGGGTTTGGCGTGAGTCGCTATGCAGCTGACTTGAGCCAGGTAGGTTGGGCTGACGCAGGAAGTCTGATGGGAACCACCTTCCGTCCGTATTCGCCCGACCAGGAATTACTCCTCCCCCCAAGCCTGAACGAGTGGTTGCCTGAGGGGCACCTGGCCTACTTCATCAGCGACGTTGTTGACGAGCTGGATTTAAGTGCGTTTTATGCCCGTTACGAAGGCAACGGTCGGCGCAACTCACCCTTTGATCCCAGGATGATGCTGAAGGTTCTGATCTACGCCTACGCCACCGGCACGTTCTCTTCACGCAAGATCGCCCGATAGCTGGAAGAAGACGTGGCCTTCCGGGTTCTGGCGGCAGATAACTTCCCCAAACACCGGACGATCTGTGATTTCCGAAAGCACCACCTGGTGGCCTTCAAGGCCGTGTTTGTTCAGGTAGTCCGGATTGCCCGGGAAGCGGAGCTGATCACGCTGGGAACACTGGCGATTGATG
>CAYUTG010000206.1:0-5249 GCA_964447555.1 uncultured Marinobacter sp. | reverse complement strand
CTCATTTTCAGCGCGGCTTCGATGGCGGATGAGCCGTTGTCTGCATAGAAGCATTTGTTCAGGCCTTTGGGCGTAACCTCAATCAGCCGTTCAGAGAGGTTAACAATGGGCTCATGGGTGCACCCTGCAAGAATGACATGCTCCAGCTGTTCAATCTGTTCCCGTATTGCCGCATTGATTCTGGGGTTGGCGTGGCCGAACAGGTTCACCCACCAGGAGCTGACTGCGTCTATGTAGCGGTTGTTCTCGAAGTCTTCCAGCCAGACTCCCTTGCCGCGCTTAACAGAAATAAGTGGCAGAGTTTCGTGGTCTTTCATCTGAGTGCATGGATGCCACACAGATTTAAGATCGCGGGCGGCGAGATCGGCATTGCGCATGGTGGGTCTCCGGTGAGTTGTCAGAGGTATAAAATCGGGTCGCTGTTAACCCTTGGCAATATTACAGTTAACAGCGCCGCCTGACCACTGTGCCCTGCCGCCTTGACCAGTCGGCCAATGTCGGCTGCCCCGGTGCGCAGCACAATTCAGGAAACAATAATCGGAGGCACTGATGGAACTTGAACTGACCCACCCCTATAACGTGGGACTGAACGATCTGCTGGGTATTTTCTTCGATGAAAACCAGATTCTGGAAAAGAATGCCCGGCTGGGGTCGCGCAATGTGCGCGTGGCTGAACTGGCCCACGACGAATCGTCTGCAAAAGTCGTTGTCGAGCGGGAGATGACCACCTCGGCCAAAGTGCCAGGGGTGTTGGCAAGCTTTCACCGCGAGTGGAATCAGGTGCGGCAGGAAGAACACTGGTTCAGAAAAAATGACGGCGAATGGCACTGCGAGTTCCGGGTGCGTATTGACGGTGTGCCGGCAAAAATAAAAGGCATGATGAAGCTGCAGGGCGATGGCTCCGCCTGTACCAATCAGGTCAGTCTGAACGTCAATTGCGATGTGCCATTTCTGGGAAAGAAAATTGCGAAATTCCTGGCGGAAGATTCCCACGCCAAAATTGAACGGGAGTACCAGGCCATTCGCGAGTTGTTATAAGCTGCGGGCCCAGGGCTGCAGCCCTGTGGAAACTACTGATACGCGGGCGAAGGAAATTTACTTAGCTTGCGTAGATGAATAATCCGACATATTCCTACCAGTTTCACCCGGAAAAAGTTCGTGCTGAACTTATCCGGATGCTTCCTATTGCCCTTTTCGTGGTGGCGTTTGGTGCCGCGTTTGGTCTGGCTGCCGTGCAAAAAGGGCTGGGCCCGCTGGAATCTTTGCTGATGAGTACCGTGGTGTTTGCCGGTGCCTCACAGTTTGCCGCCATCGATATGTGGGGCGCGGAGGTGTCTGTCATTCCCGTTATGGTGGTGGTTTTTGCAATCAACTCCCGGCACCTCCTGATGGGCGCTTCGCTGTACCCCATGCTCAGGAATGTTTCTCCTGCCCGGCGTTATGGCCTGATGCTGCTTCTGACAGACGCGAACTGGGCGGTATCGGCTCAGGATTACCAGAATGGCAAATACAACCTTGAAGTGATTGTGGGCGGTGGGCTGGCGTTATGGCTGGCATGGATTATCGGCACCTGGCTGGGTGTGTATTTTGGCGGGCTGCTTCAGAACCCGAAAAGCCTGGGTCTGGATATGGTACTGGGCTGCTTTCTGCTGGCCATGGCGTTGGGTGGAAAGACCAACCTGCGGGTGCTGCTGGCCTGGGCTCTTGCCGCGGCGGCGTCGCTGGCAGCCTGGAAATGGCTGCCTGCCAATACGCATGTGGTCGCGGGTGCGCTGGCTGGCGGAATGGTCGGCTTTTTCTGGCTTGAGCATAAGCCGGAGGCAGACAGTGCGGGGGACGAACCCGTATGACCATTGAAACCACCACAGCCGGTGTTGCGGCGCTGATACTGATCATGGCTCTGGTTACCCTGATAACCCGTTTCGGGGGCGTTTTCGTTATGTCGTTCGTGCGGATAAGCCCTCGCATAGAGAGCTTTATTAACGCCATGGCCAGTTCGGTGCTAATTGCCATTATTGTGCCTATGGCCTTTACCGGGGATATGGGCGCCCTGGCGGCGCTGACGGTAACGGCCCTGATTATGCTCACCATCAGGAAGCCACTCCCGGCAATCGCAGCGGGTGTTTTCGCTGCTGCGTTTGTCCGGTACCTGGTCTAGTGTATGAGGCCAGGCCTGACGATTGAATTACAGAATCGTGATTTGCCGTATGTTCACTTGTCTTATAGGCTTTTTATGACAGCCATTGAGCACAAGGAGCTTTCGTATGTCCGATAATCACGTGTACAAGAAAGTCGAAATTGTTGGCTCATCAGCACAAAGCATTGAGGATGCCATTCAGAATGCTCTCACCGAAGCATCGAGAAGCATCCACAACATGGACTGGTTTGAAGTAACCGAAACCCGGGGGCATATTGTTAATGGCTCGGTTGGCCACTATCAGGTGTCGCTGAAAATAGGCTTTCGGGTATCCGACAGTTGACGCCGAACCGGGCGGTGGCCGGCAGCCATTCAAAAGCCCCTGAACAGGGCTTTTGAATGGTCAGTTTGCTAGTGCCCCAGAACCCGTGACAAAAACGCCTGTGTGCGTTCGTTCTGCGGGTTATCAAAGACGTCTCCTGGCTTACCTTCTTCCACAATCTGGCCTTCGTGAATGTAGATCACCCGGTCTGCTACTTCACGGGCAAAGCCCATCTCGTGAGTAACCACCATCATGGTCATACCTTCATTGGCCAGCTCCCGCATAACATCCAGCACCTCGCCGATCATTTCCGGGTCCAGGGCCGATGTTGGCTCATCGAACAGCATCAGGCGGGGCTCCATCGCCAGTGCCCGGGCAATGGCGACACGCTGCTGCTGGCCGCCAGAGAGCTGGTTGGGGTATTTGTCGGCCTGACTGCCAATACCTACCCGTTCCAGTAAGCGCTCAGCCGTTGCATTTGCGATGACTTCAGACGTGTTTTTCACCTTTTGCGGAGCCAGCATAATGTTCTTCTTCACCGACAGGTGAGGGAACAGGTTGAACTGCTGGAACACCATACCCACTTCTTTCCGGATCTCGTTCAGGGTGTTTATGTTGCCGCCCTTGGGGGCGAGGGCGTGGCCGTCTACGGTCAGTTCGCCGGATTCGTATTCTTCCAGCCCGTTCACGCAGCGAATCAGGGTCGATTTCCCCGAACCACTGGCGCCGATAATCACAACCACTTCGCCTTGCTCAACAGTGAGGTCAATATTCTTGAGGACATGCAGGTCGCCGAAGTACTTGTTCATGCCCTTCATTTCAACAATTTGAGTCATGGGTACCTTTCCTTCAGACAGAGACCAGGCCGCGCCGCTCTACATAGCGGAGGATCAAAGACAGTGAGAGGGTAATGGCGAGATACATGATCGCGACCATGAAATACACCTCAAACGCGGTGAAGGTGGTGGCAATATACACCTGGCCCTGGCGCACCAGTTCGCCAACACCAATAACCGAGAACAGGGAGGTGTCTTTGATACTGACAATGGCCTGGTTGCCCAGCGGCGGAATCATTCGCCGGAAAGCCTGCGGCCAGATAATTGACCAGAAGGTCTGGGTTCGGGACAGCCCCAGAGAAAGGCCGGCTTCTGACTGGCCCCTGTCGATGGACTGCACACCACCACGAACAACTTCTGAAATATAGGCCCCTGAGTTCAGGGCAATGGCGGCGATACCGGCGGTGAGCGGGTCAATGGGGCCGCCCACCAGGTCTGGCAGGCCGTAAAAGATAAACAACACCTGCACCAGAATGGGCGTGCCACGGAAAACTTCGATGTAGGCGGTTGCCGGCCATTTCAAGTACCACTTTTTATTGATACTTAGCAAACCAAAGAAAATACCCAGCGCAAAGCCAATCAGAAGGCCGGCAAACGATATATACAGAGTGTAGGGTATACCTTTGGCAAGGTAGGGG
The DNA here is from genome assembly GCA_964447555.1 of uncultured Marinobacter sp. Classification (GTDB taxonomy): domain Bacteria; phylum Pseudomonadota; class Gammaproteobacteria; order Pseudomonadales; family Oleiphilaceae; genus Marinobacter. Next base: position 1,316 of record CAYUTG010000206.1, on the reverse strand, counting down.
AGTGAGTTGATTGCTGCTTGCCAGTCAAACTGAAACTGGGATTCCACAATAGATATCTCCGTGGAAGGTTGGCGTCAGACATTGCCGGGGTGCTGGCACCCCGGCAACACAGAGGGAATTCCGGCTATAGAGAGCCTTTATTCCTTACTGGTCTTCTGGCAGAGGCCCGAACCACTGTTCGTAAATGCTCTTGTAGGTTCCGTCTTCCCGCATTTCTTTCAACGCGTGGTTTGCGTCGTCAACCCACTTGCTGCCTTTCCGGAAAGCAATGCCGTATTGCTGGCCCTCGTACAGTGGGCCAACGGTTTTCACTTTGCCTTCACCCTTGGTGCGGGCAAAGTAACCGACGTTGGGTGAATCGTAGAACACGGCATCCACGGCTCCGGACATCAGCGCCATATACATGTCTGAGCTGCCCGGATAGGGTGTTACGCCATCGTTGTCATCAAGGTTCTTGGTGAGGTAGTCGTAACTGGTTGACCCGATTTTGGTACCGATTTTCATACCTTCCAGATCGTCAAATTCCTGTACGTCGTTTTCACTGTTGCGTACAAGAATGCGCAGACCGGAATCGTAATAGGGGTCAGAGAAATCGACGATTTTTGAACGCTTGTCGGTGATGGTTATACCGGCAATGGCAATGTCGACGTTACCGGTTTGCAGAGCGGGGATGATGCCGTTGAAGTCCATGGTGTTCAGGTTTATATCAAACCCGGCACGGTCTGCTACTTCGCGGATGATTTCCATGTCGAAACCAATCATCTCACCGGTTTCCTGATCCATCATTTCGAAAGGAACGAAACTCGGGTCAGTCACGACACGCAGGGTTTCTGCACTAACAGTCCCTGCTGCAACGGTGAGTGCCAGGCTGGCGCTGAGGGTTTTCAGCCATTTCGTACTCATGCTTTCTCCTTTTGCTTCTTATAAGGCTCCGGTGCCGGGTAGGGCATGCCGGCAAACACAAAGGGTACCTGTGGGTGCCGGGGAGCGTGTTAGTGGAACTGCATCACGTACACTTTAGACTATGACTCAGGTGAGCGCAGGAAATCAAATGCTTGGGGCGGATCAACGACGTTTGTAGGGGGGAGACACCCTCCCCTGTAAACAGGAGAGGGTGGTTCGTCAGAAGGCGATTTTATCCTGCCCGCTGATGCCCAGATTTTTCCAGATGCTGAGGCTGGGCTCAGCCTGGTTCAGGGTGTAAAAATGCAGCCCCGGTGCGCCGGCTTTCAACAGCTTCTCGCACATCTCTGTGACGACTTCTTCGCCGAACTTCCGGATGCTGTCGGAATCGTCACCGTAGGATTCCAGCTGCT
>CAYUTG010000205.1:0-5258 GCA_964447555.1 uncultured Marinobacter sp. | reverse complement strand
CTGTGAGTGGAAGTGCCCAGTACACAACTATATTCCGAACTGGCTGAAGCTGGTCTCTGAAGGCAACATCATGAAAGCCGTGGAATTGTGCCACCAGACCAATACCCTGCCTGAGGTGTGCGGCCGGGTCTGTCCGCAGGACCGGTTGTGCGAAGGAGCGTGTACGCTCAATGATGGTTATGGGGCCGTCACCATTGGGTCTGTTGAGAAGTACATTACCGATACCGCCTTTGCGCTCGGCTGGAAGCCGGATATGTCCCATGTTAAGTGGACCGATAAAAAGGTTGCTGTTATTGGCGCTGGCCCGGCGGGGCTTGGGTGTGCGGATGTTCTGGTGCGCAATGGGGTAAAGCCCGTTGTATTCGATACTTACCCTGAAATCGGTGGCCTGCTGACCTTTGGCATTCCCGAGTTCAAGCTTGAAAAAACCGTGATGACCCGCCGACGTAAGGTGTTCGAGGAAATGGGTGTGGAGTTCCGCTTATCCACCGAGGTGGGTAAAGATGTGCAGTTGCAGGATATTATGAATGAGTACGATGCGGTTTTCATGGGCATGGGCACCTACACCTACATGAAGGGGGGCTTCCCTGGAGAGGACCTGCCCGGCGTGTATGATGCGCTGCCATTTCTGGTGTCGAACGTTAATCGCCGCCTGGGTTTTGAGAAAAATGAAGCCGATTTTGTAGACCTGAAGGGCAAGCGTGTCGTGGTTCTTGGGGGCGGTGATACGGCGATGGACTGCAACCGCACCTCCATCCGCCAGCAGGCGGAAAGCGTAACCTGTGCCTACCGTCGTGACGAAGCCAACATGCCTGGTTCGCGCCGTGAGGTGGCTAATGCCAAAGAGGAAGGTGTTAAATTCCTGTTTAACCGCCAACCGGTTGCCATCGTGGGCGAACATCAGGTGGAAGGGGTAAAGGTGGTGTCTACCCAGCTTGGTGAACCGGACGAAAACGGCCGCCGCCGCCCGGAAGCTGTGCCGGGAAGTGAAGAAGTGATTCCGGCCGATGCGGTACTGGTCGCCTTCGGCTTCCGCCCAAGCCCGGCGGAGTGGTTTGACGACATGGCCATAACCACCGATGAAACCGGCCGTGTAACCGCGCCAGAGAAAGCAGAGTTTGCCTTCCAGACCAGCAACCCGAAAATCTTTGCCGGCGGCGATATGGTGCGCGGCTCTGATCTGGTGGTCACCGCCATATGGGAAGGCCGACAGGCAGGCGAGGGGATACTGGACTACCTGGATGTCTGAGGGCGCAGCGGCCAGCGAACAGGGGGTCAGAACCAAAGTTCTGACCCCATCTTCACCAGGCACCCCACAGCCCAAGCCAAACACCGGAAACTCCGGAGTCAGAACCAAAGTCCTTCCCTCTTTTCTGAAATACCCCCCAGCGCCATCCGGATAAGCCCCCCTTTTTTATTACCGCAAACGAGGTATCATTGCTCCCCATTCCAACCGGACCCATTCCCGACTGACATTGCTGGAGTTTTTATGACCGAGCTGAAGAATGATCGTTTTCTGCGTGCATTGATGCGCCAGCCCGTTGATCGCACTCCGGTATGGATGATGCGCCAGGCGGGCCGCTACCTGCCAGAATATCGCGCTACGCGGGCCAAAGCCGGCGACTTTCTCAGCCTGTGCAAAAACACTCCGCTGGCCTGTGAGGTCACACTCCAGCCGCTGGAACGTTTTCCTCTGGATGCGGCCATTCTGTTTTCAGATATTCTGACCATTCCCGATGCCCTGGGTCTCGGCCTTTATTTTGAAACCGGCGAAGGGCCAAAGTTCAGACATCCCATTCGCACTGAAGCCGATGTTGCCGCTCTGCCAACGCTGAAGGCCGGGGTCGATCTTGATTACGTAATGAATGCCGTCTCTGCCATTCGTGGTGCGCTGAATGGCCGCGTGCCCCTGATCGGTTTCTCAGGTAGCCCCTGGACGCTGGCTACCTACATGATTGAAGGCGGCTCATCCAAAGATTTCCGCGAAGCTAAAAAGCTGATGTACGGCCAGCCAGCGGTAATGCACCGGTTGCTTGACCACCTGGCCGACGCCGTTATCGACTACCTGAATGGTCAGATTAAAGCCGGCGCTCAGGCAGTCCAGATATTCGATACCTGGGGTGGGGTACTTAGCACACACGACTATAAAGAATTCTCGCTGAAGTACATGACAAAGATCGTAAACGGCCTGACCCGTGAAGCTGACGGGCGGAAAGTGCCGGTTATCCTCTTCACCAAAAACGGCGGGCAATGGCTGGAATCCATTGCTGATTCCGGTGCCGACGCCGTGGGCCTGGACTGGACCACCGATATTGGCGACGCCCGTAGCCGCGTCGGCAGCCGTGTTGCGCTGCAGGGCAATATGGACCCGACCATGCTCTATGCGCCACCGGCCCGAATCCGTCAGGAAGTTGCCGACATACTGCGCCGTTATGGTTCCGGGCCCGGGCACATCTTCAATCTGGGTCATGGCATTACACCGGATGTTGATCCGGAGCATGCAAAAGCCTTTATTGAGGCAGTTGTCGAGCTGAGCCCTGAGTACCACAGCTGATTGCGCAGCTACATGTGGCATAAGCCACAGGCCGGCAGCGCCGGCTGTGGCCGCCATTGGCTTCCGGGTTTAATGGATGGATTGCTCTGTCGGGTCTATAGTCAGGTAAACTTGGGCCAGTAAACAAGGAGTGACCACTTGCCTGAAAAAAAACCTGAGAAGCGCCGTTTTCAGCGCATTCATTTTGACGCGCCCTGTGAGCTGCACTGGCAGGAGAGTGTCTGGACCACCGAAGTGCTGGACATATCTCTGAAGGGAGTTCTGGTTAAGCGGCCAGAGGCGTGGGACGTGCCGCTAAAGCAGCCCTGCGAGGTCATTATCCACTTGAACGGTTATGACACAGGAATAGTTATGGCTGTAGAGCTACGTCATGTTGAGCCGCACCGCCTTGGCTTTACCTGCCAGTACATTGATATTGAAAGCGCCGGGCACCTTCGGCGACTGGTGGAGCTGAATCTTGCTGATCATGTAATGCTGGAACGTGAATTGTCCCGCATGATTGAAGAGTAGCTCAAAACCTTACCCCCAGCTCAAAACCGGTCAGCCAGCTTTGGCTGGCCGGCTCGGTTATGCTGACGTAGCCGTTTCGCTGCGGGATGGTGACTGGCTTGCTTGCACCATGGTTCCATACTTTGGTGTATAGCCGCGCGACAACGGACCCCGCCAGATCCAGTTTAAGGCTGGCTTCTCCACCCCACCTGCCCCCCAGATTCAGCTCAGGGTTGCCCAAATTTATATCGTCCAGACGAGCCACCATGGTGCCATTCAGGGTTCGGGTGAGGCTCGTTGTTACGCACAGGCGTTCAATGACGTCTGTATTCAACGGCACGGAGCAGTGCTGTAAGCCGCCGGACAACTCATACCAGCGGTAGTGTTCGAATAGTTGTCCGGACCAGCTGGTTGCTTGAATTTTCCGGTTCCAGCGAGCGTATTCCAGGCCGAAAATGCCGGACAGGGAATCGGGAAGAGCGTCTGGCAGGGGCGCTGATAAACTAGCCCCTACCCGGGTCAGCGTTTCCGGTTGAGAGTGCTTGTCCGGACTGTGTCGCGCCTTCATAGTCCACCGTGCCTTTGGCGCGAGACACCCGTACAGCAAGCTGGATATCCCCTGGCAGCGACGTGTTGCCAGAAACGTAAAACCCGGGAAGCCACCCCCTTTCTGTATTCAGTGTCGTTCCGCCCGGAGAGGTTTCTTCATAGTCAAAATACTGGCTGCTGACACCTGCCTCCCAGCGGGGACTCGCTTCCTGGGCCAGTGCGGCGGGTGCCATGAGTATCAGCGCCAGAAAGCCTGAGAACTCTGCCCGGCAGGGGAGGGAATTGTTGAGTTGCCTGTTCAGGTTAAAAGTCGGCCAGTGCATCCATGGCATCCTGAAGTTTGCTGACGGGGATTACCTTCATACCGTCTATCGCCTTACGGGGTGCATTCGCTTTGGGCACTAATGCCCTTGTGAATCCATGTTTGGCCGCTTCGTAAATTCGTTCCTGGCCACTGGGCACCGGGCGAATTTCACCGGACAGGCCCACCTCTCCGAAAATGACCAGGTCCTGGGGCAATGCGCGGTCCCGGAATGAGGATACCACGGCCGCCAGTAAGGCAAGGTCAGCACTGGTTTCGTTCACCTTCACGCCGCCGACCACATTCACAAACACATCCTGATCCGATACGTGAAGCCCGGCGTGGCGGTGAAGAACGGCCAGCAACATGGCCAGCCGGTTCTGATCCAGCCCCACCGCAACCCGTCTTGGGTAGCTGCCCTGCGCCATGTCGACCAGTGCCTGAATTTCCACCAGCATGGGGCGGGTGCCTTCCCATACCACCATTACGACACTGCCGGGGGCGGCGTTCTCACCCCGGTTCAGGAAAATAGCGCTGGGATTCTTTACCTCTTTGAGACCTTGCTCCAGCATGGCAAATACGCCCAGCTCATTGACCGCTCCAAAGCGGTTTTTGATGCCCCTGAGGGTGCGGTAACGGCTGTCGTCAGACCCTTCCAGAAGAATCGAACAGTCAATCATGTGCTCCAGTACTTTCGGGCCGGCAAGGCTGCCATCCTTGGTGACATGGCCCACCAGAAACAGAATGGTGCCGGTCTGCTTGGCAAAGCGGGTCAGGTAGGCGGCGCTTTCCCGCACCTGAGAAACGCTGCCGGGCGCAGATTCAATGTCTGCCATGTGCATGACCTGAATACTGTCTACCACAAGAATTCGTGGCTTCTCAGTCTCAGCCACTTGCATAACCCGCTCAACGCTGGTTTCAGAGAGCATCTTCAGATCTTTTGCCGGCAAACCAAGCCGCCGGGCCCGCATGGCAACCTGCTGCAGCGATTCCTCCCCGGTGACATAAAGTGCCGGAACGCTGGCAGCCAGATGACATACAGCCTGCAACAACAGGGTGCTTTTACCCGCACCCGGGTGGCCGCCCATCAACACCGCAGAACCTTCAACCAGCCCGCCGCCCAGCACCCGGTCGAATTCCTGCATACATACTGATGCGCGGCTGTTCAGAAAGGCTGATACCTTCCAGGCTCTGAACCTGCGACAGGCTGCCGGCAAAGCCCTCAAAACGTGCACCACGGGCGCTCTGAGGGCTACTGGAAACCCCTCGCATCTCGCTGATGGTATTCCACGCTTTGCAGGCCGTACACTGGCCCTGCCACTTGGAGTAGTGTGCACCCCCATCGGTTCAGGCCAAAGCGGGTTT
>CAYUTG010000204.1:0-5274 GCA_964447555.1 uncultured Marinobacter sp. | reverse complement strand
ACGTGATACATCGCCGTCTGGCAGGAGCGCCGCGCCAGGCTGTCGGCCTGGGTGGTGTACTGCCGGTCTTTGATGATATCCAGGTAGAAGCCGCCCAGGGTGGCGCCGCAGAAGTTATACACCTTCTGGTAGATCCGCAAAAAGGCGTAGTTCTGGTAATCTTCATCCAGTTCTTTCTGCAACTGCAGGGTACGGTCTACCATCCAGCGATCCAGTGCCAGCATGTCGTCCGGAGCCACCATGTGCTTGTCCGGCTCAAACCCGGTCAGGTTGCTGAGCAGGAAACGGGAGGTGTTACGGATGCGCCGGTAGCCATCGGCTGTCTGCCGCAGGATGTCTTTGGATACGGTCATCTCACCGCTGTAATCCGTCGCGGCCACCCACAGGCGAAGAATGTCTGCGCCCAGTTCGTTCATGACCTCCTGCGGGGCAATAACATTACCCAGCGACTTGGACATTTTGTGTCCTTTACCATCCACCGTGAAACCATGGGTGAGCACCTGTTTGTATGGTGCAACGCCGTTCATGGCGATAGACGTTTTCAGGGAGGACTGGAACCAGCCGCGATGCTGGTCAGAGCCTTCCAGGTACATATCAGCCGGGAACTGGCCCAGTTCTGAGCGCACCCGCAATACGGATTCATGAGTGACCCCGGAATCGAACCACACATCCAGGGTGTCGGTCACTTTTTCGTACGAGGCGGCGTCGCTGCCCAGAAGAGTTTCTGCGTCAATGTCGTACCAGGCGTCGATCCCACCCTCTTCAACGGCTTGCGCCACCTGCTCAATCAGGTTCTGGGTGTCCGGGTGCAAATCCTGGGTTTCTTTGTGAATAAATAGTGTGATCGGCACACCCCAGGTACGCTGGCGGGAGATACACCAATCCGGCGATTGCCGGAACATCGCTTCGATACGATTCTGGCCCCAGCCAGGTACCCAGCGCACACCTTTGATCGCTTCCAGTGCATCGGCGCGCAGGTTTTCCTTTTCCATGCTGATAAACCACTGGGGCGTCGCACGGTAAATCAGTGGCGTTTTGGTCCGCCAGCAATGGGGGTAGCTGTGCTGGAATTTTTCAGCACGTACCAGTTTGCCTTCGCGCTTCAGTGCGGCACACACGGGTTCATCGGCTTTATACACATGTACGCCCGCCAGTTCACCCGCGGCGCTTGTATAAGTGCCATCGGCCTGAACCAGGTTGAGTGTTCCAATGTTATAGGTGTTGCCTACTTCAAAATCTTCCATGCCGTGGTCAGGCGCGGTATGAACCGCTCCGGTACCGGCATCGTCCGATACGTGATCTCCAAGAACAATGGGCACCTGTTTGTCATAGAAGGGGTGCTGCAGCGCCAGAAGCTCAAGGTCTGCACCGGCACAGGTTGCCAGCACCTGGTATTGGTCCACACCCCAGCGGCTCATGATTCCATCAACCATATCGGCCGCCAGAATCATGCGCTCTGGCCCCTGCCCTGTGTCGGTCTGCACCAGTGCATACTGAAACTCAGCATTTAGCGAGACCGCCTGGTTGGCAGGGATTGTCCAGGGGGTGGTTGTCCAGATGACCACCGAGACATCCCCCTCACCTTTGTCCGTTCCGAATACTGACAGCGCTTTCGGCTGATCCACCAGGGTGAACCGCACATCAATTTGTGTAGACGTTTTGTCCTGGTACTCAACCTCAGCCTCGGCCAGTGCGGACTGACCCACCACACTCCAGTACACCGGCTTGTAACCCCGGACGAGATGGCCTTTGGCAACAATTTTACCCAGAGCACGAACGATTCCGGCTTCTACCTTCGGGTCCATCGTGAGGTAGGGCTTGTCCCACTCACCCATAATGCCCAGCCGAATGAAATCGGCTTTCTGGCCGGCAATCTGCTTGGTGGCATAGTCACGACAGGCCTGGCGGAAGGTTTTGTAATCAACCTTTACACCCGCCTTACCGATCTTCTGCTCAACCTTGTGTTCAATGGGCAGCCCGTGGCAATCCCAGCCGGGAACGTAAGGTGCGTCGTAACCCATGAAGCTGCGCGACTTGACGATCATATCCTTGAGAATTTTATTCACCGCATGACCAATGTGAATACTGCCGTTGGCGTAGGGAGGGCCATCATGAAGGATAAACTTGTCCCGCCCTTCGCGCTGCTTGCGAAGATTGCCGTACACATCAAGGTCCTGCCAGCGCTTGAGGATTTCAGGCTCACGCTTGGCCAGGTTGCCACGCATGGGGAAGTCAGTTTGTGGCAGGTTCAGGGTATGTTTGTAGTCGCTCATGGTCTGTGTGCGTACTCTTCTGGTCAGTATGGGTCAGTAATCTTTTATTTGTGGGCTGAAATCCATGCCAGGGAGTTGTCTATGTCGCAGGCGATCTGCTTTTTCAGCGCATCTATGGAATCAAACTTGATTTCATCCCGCAGCCCATGGCGGAATGCAACGTTTATGGAATGTCCGTAAAGTGTGCCAGTAAAGTTGAGCAGGTGCACTTCCAGAGCCGGCTGTTTGCCATCTACGGTTGGTCGCAGGCCAATATTGGCCACACCATCATAGGCAGAACCATCCTGCAGCCTGGCCCGTACCACATACACCCCCTGCAATGGCGCCATCCGCCGTAACAGTATGTTCGCCGTGGGGGCATTCAGTTCCCGGCCAAGCTGCCGGCCGTAAACCACCCTCCCACAAATCTCATACGGGTGGCCCAGAAGTTGTTCAGCCGTGGTCAGATCGTTCACAGCCAGTGACTTCCGGATTCGGGTGCTGCTTACCCGTTCATTATTCATGGTAACCGTTCGGGTGTTTTCAACGGTAAACCCGTGAGTTTTCCCCGCTTCACGCAACAGCATGAAATCGCCGGTGCGATCACAACCAAACCGGAAATCATCTCCGACCACCAGGTGGCGCACACCAAGGCCATCCACCAGAACGGCCTGAATAAACTCCTGGCTGGTCAGGCGGCGAAAGCGATCATTGAAGCGAAGGCACAATACATGGTCTGCTCCGGCGGCCATCAGCGTTTCAAATTTCTGGCGGAAAGGCATCAGCCGCGGCGGTGCCTCGCTACCCTGAAAGAACTCGCGTGGTTGCGGCTCAAAAACAATGACCACGGAGGGCACGCCCAGACTCTCTGCCTTTTCTCTGACCTGTTCCAGAATGGCCTGATGCCCTATGTGAACGCCATCAAAATTACCGATGGTTGCAACACAGCCATCGGCCAATGGTGAGCTCTTTCGCCGGGACAGCATGTTCAGGTTTGTCAGACCACGAATAAGACGCATGCAATGCGAACCTTTATTGACAACTGGCTTTCAACGGCCGGGCTGAACCACCGGATAATGCATTATCACAGGGAGCCCGGAAAAACGCTGGTGAGAAAACGCGCGATTATACCTTACCTCTGGCGGAAATGTCTTACCCGCACACCGGCCAGAGCAAGTGCGGCAAAATAGACAGAGGCGCCGGCACCCACAAGCATGGCCATATTGAGCATGCGCTCATACCCACCCGCCGCAAGCCACATACTGGCAGGATCGCTCAGCCAGAGAATAATACCCGCCAGTGCAGCATTGGCGAACAGCAGCTGCATCAGGAACGCTGGCCAGCCCGGCTGGCTGCGCCAGGCCTTTTGCTTTCGCAGCCCCCGCCACAACAAAAACCCATTCAGCCAGGCTGACAGCGATGTTGCCAGCGCCAGGCCTGCATGCGCCAGCGGTACAATCAACGCCAGATTCAGCGCCATATTGGCCACCATGGCAATCACCCCGATTTTCACCGGTGTACGGGTATCCTGCCGGGCAAAATACCCGGGGGCCAGTACCTTGATCAGCATAAAGGCCAGCAGCCCGGCGGAATAGGCCCGCAAACTCTGCGCAGACATAATCACATCGCGGCTGGTTACTTCACCATAATGGAACAGGGTGGCAATTAACGGCTCTGCCAGCAGTGCCAGTGCCAGAGCAGCCGGCACACCAATCAGCAACACTGCTCTTACCGCCCAGTCCAGCGTGGCCGCAAACTGATCACCCGATTCTGCGGCGTGCTTCCGCGACAAACTCGGCAAAATAACCGTAGCAATGGCAATACCAAAAACACCCAGGGGCAATTCCGATAGCCGGTCTGAATAATACAGCCAGGATACGCTGCCCGTCTGAAGAAAGGAGGCCAGCACGGTGTCGAGCAACAGGTTGATCTGGCTGACAGAGACACCAAACAGCGCCGGAGCCATCAGCCTGAGAATACGACTTACCCCTTCATGACGATAATCAACCCGCGGCCGTGGCAGCAGCCCCAGACGCATCAGAAACGGCAACTGGAAGAACAGTTGCAGGGCACCGGCAATAAATACCCCCCAGGCCAGAGCCATTACGGGCTCGTCCATTAGCGGCGTGAGGTAGATAGCGGCACCAATCATGGCCAGGTTGAGCAGCACAGGTGTGAACGCCGGCACCGCAAACCGGTCGTAACTGTTCAGAATGCCACCGGCAAAGGCCGTCAGGGAAATCAGGAGCAGGTATGGAAAGGTAATGCGCAGCATGTCGCTGGTTAACGCAAACTTCACACTGTCATCCAGAAAGCCCGGGGCGAATATGGCCGCCAGAACCGGGGAACCCAGCATGGCAACCAGAGTAATACCCAGCAAAACCAGCCCCAGCGATCCCGCAACGGCATTGACCAACCGCCGGACATCCGTGATGGACTGGTTTTCACGGTAGGATGAAAGCACCGGCACAAACGCCTGAGAAAAAGCCCCCTCGGCAAACAGTCGCCGGAGAAAGTTCGGTATTTTAAAGGCAACAAAAAAAGCATCGGCCCCGGCACCCGCACCAAAATAACGGGCAATCACCATGTCCCGCACCAGGCCAAGCACTCTGGACAGCATGGTCATAATGCCAACCACACCAGAGGAACGGAGCAATCCGGGCGCTTGAGGGGGCGTTTTGTTCTCTGGCTTGGTGTCAGACATGCGGGCTCATCCGGGGCCTTCATATTCAGTGAGCGGCGAGTTTAGCACAGGCCTTCAGCATCAGGGATGAAATGGCTTTTAGTCTTGACATTTGAGGGTTTGAGCGGCATAGTTCCGCGTCATTTATTTCGACGCGCTGGTTTTGGCGCGCCCGCGATTTTAACGAATCGACTCACAACGAATTTCAGATTTTCAGGAGTGTTACGGTGGCAAAGTCCCCGCAAGCCAAGAAGCGCGCACGTCAGAACGAGAAGAACCGCAAGCATAACGCCAGCCTGCGGTCCATGGCGCGTACGTATATGAAGAAGGTTCAGGCCA
>CAYUTG010000203.1:0-5321 GCA_964447555.1 uncultured Marinobacter sp. | reverse complement strand
CCGCACCTTTAGCCGGCGGATCGCATCCGCCCAGCCCAGCAGGGTGGTAAACGCAAAGATAGCCAACGCAATGGCCACCAGATAGTTCCCTACGCCTGGTAGCGCCAGGTCAAAGGCCATGGAGGTGAGCTCGGCACCGGAAACGCCGGAAGTCCAGGCGCCAGAGGTGATGATCACCAGACCAGTGATGGTGCAGATGATGATGGTGTCTATAAAGGTACCCAGCATGGCGACCATGCCCTGCTTGATCGGATTCTTGGTTTGCGCGGCAGCGTGGGCAATGGGTGCAGACCCCAGACCCGCTTCGTTAGAGAAAACGCCCCGGGCAACACCAAAACGGATGGCGGCCCATACGGCAGCACCGGCGAAGCCACCTTCTGCGGCTATCGGGCTGAAGGCGTGTTCGAATACCATGCTCAGGGCGACCGGAATCTCAGCGGCGTTAATGGTCAGAACCAGTACACCGGCAACCAGATAGGAAATCGCCATAAAAGGAACCAGTGCACTGGCCACCTGCCCGATACGCCGGATGCCCCCGATCAGCACCGCGCCAACCAGAATCATAAGAATGATGCCGGTAATCCAGTGAGGCAGACCGAAACTGGCTTCAATAACATCTGCCACCGAATTGGCTTGTACGGTGTTACCAATACCAAACCCTGCGACAGCCGCAAAAATGGCAAACAGAACACCCAGCCACGCCCATTTTTTACCAAGGCCGTTGCGAATGTAATACATGGGCCCGCCTACGTGCGAACCCCGCTCGTCCACCTCCCGGAACCGGACGGCCAGAACGGCTTCTGAATACTTGGTGGCCATACCAACCAGTGCGGTCAGCCACATCCAGAACAGCGCACCGGGGCCGCCAAGGAAAACCGCCGTGGCAACGCCGGCAATATTACCAGTGCCGACTGTGGCAGAGAGCGCTGTCATCAACGCCTGAAAGGGCGGGATTTCGCAGTCTGATTCGGCACAGACCGCCGCACGGCCGTGACACATTAGCTGAATGCCTTCTTTCAGCTTCAGTATAGGCATCAGTTTCAGGCCGATGCTTAAAAACAGGCCTACCCCAAGAATAAGTACCAGCATGGGTGGTCCCCATACCAGAGAGTTCAGTTGGCTGATAAACGATGAGATGGCTTCCATGTGGTCTCCGTTGGCAATTGGTTTGTTTTTTTGTACAGCCTAAGCGTTTGAGTTTAATCGAAGATCTGGTGCTGTAAACCGTGAACTGTCGGTTCTGGCTGGAAACCGGCTTTTCCGTTGTTATTTCTGCGGCAGATTGCCTATGGTTATAGACAGTGGCCACTGTACATGCGCAGGTTGGCTGCCGGGGTCTGGTTATCAGGCCATCCGTTATAAAATACAGTGTCGACACTGTGTGGGGAGGAAACCTGCTTATGCGTTCACTCAACGTTTCTGATGTTATGTCGAACCACATCAACCCGGTAACCTGTGGCACGCTGTTAACCGATGTAGTGAAAACGCTTTTAGAAAACCACATCACCGGCCTGCCAGTTGTGGATAAACAGCGACGGGTACTGGGCTTTGTGTCTGAACAGGACTGTATTCATTCTTTGCTGGTGAGCAGCTACCACTGTGAGGGCGACCCGATTGTGGACGACGTTATGTTCCGGGAGCCCCTCACGGTTTCGCCGGATCTCTCATTGGTTGATCTGGCCCAGAACCTCGGCGCAGGTAAACCCAAAGTGTATCCGGTGGTTGAGAACGGCAAGCTGATTGGCCTGGTGACCCGCTCTGATATTTTGTCAGAACTGGCGCGTCTTGGCTGCGGAACCGGGTTGCCCCCACACGTGAGCGCCGACGCTGACGGCTGAAGCACGGGCGCGCTTCGGATCGCTGGATGGGAGCTTTATCCGGCCTGGAGGTTCCAGATCAGGCCAAAGTCCATGGAAGGCATAATCTCAGGTTCCTCCAGAGCCTGAATGTTGTATTCGGGGTTGCTGGTGTCCCGCTCAAAGGTGCCACTGTAGCGATTGCCTCCAGGGCCGATGATGGATTTTACGAATGGCCCCCGGGCCCGGACCTGCCTGCCGGTGACTACGGCAATCTCATTGTTCACAAGGCGAACCAGTACGCCCGGCGGATATTCGCCCAGCACCTGTAAAAGTGCCTTTGGAATGGCTGGGCGGTATTTGCCGTCGGCCAGTGTGGCAATCAGCTTTCGGGCTTCTGTTGCATTTAGTCTGCTCCGGTAAGCCCGCTTGGTGATCATCGCAATATAACGTTCACACAGAGACAAAATTTCCGCTTCAGGCAGGATATCCGTACCGGACAAACCTCTGGGATAACCGTTGCCATCTGCCTGTTCGTGATGCTGGGCAATAATAGCCATCATGAGCTTGTTGTCGATGCCTGCCGCTTTCAGTGCCTGTATGCTCCGTTCCGGATGTTTCCGGATAACACCGCGCTGTTCGTTGCTCAATACCTGAGTGGAGGCGTTCAGCTGGTCTGCCACAGGAATCAGTGCCAGATTGGCCGTCAACGCGGCAGCGGTCAGGACCGTGGTGCGCTTCTTTTCCAGGCCGAACTGTCGGGCAATGAACTGGCTGAGTATGGCGTAAAACAGTGTTTGCTCAAGAATGGTGGGCCCAATGGAATACAGGTGAATCAGAGCAAGGCTCGGATCCGGTGCCTCCATGCTGACCTGCTCGATCATCCGGGTCAGTCCCAGTAGCCGCTTCTCGGCGGAAGGGTCGGCACTGACGATGCTGTTAAGGGTAGTTTCGAGCACCTGCAGAAGGTCAGGGTATTCCGAGAACGGGTTCCGGGCACGGCGGTCTTCAACGTGTGTTTCCGGGGCCGCTTCAATTTTGCGGGGTTTGCACCGCCCCCGGTCAAATAATTGTTCAAGCTGGGAGTCGGTCTGAATGACATATCCCTGGCGAAGCAATACCTTACCGTCTGCATCATAGACGTTCCAGGGCAGGGGGCGGCCCAGGATCAGGGCACCGGGCGGTATGCGGATCAGATTGCTCAATATGGATACCTTGTCACAAGGTCCTCAGGGAAATATATGTCACATTAATATACTGTATCATTTCTGCTGGAATAAATTATTTCTGCGAAAGTTTTACCCTTTTTCAGGCATAAAATCCGTTGATGCGATGCAAAAAACAGGTATTTTCTTACAAATAGCCTCTATGCCCGTGAAAATTGTAAAAAATCGTTGCTTTGCGGCGACTCCCCACCAGCCTTGGGCTATTCTGAAGACTGAGTCCGCTCTTATGTCAGGTTTGCACCTTGTTACGCTACCGTCTTAAAACTGACTTCCGTCTTTCGATAATCACCTTGCTCGGTGTCAGTGCCGTGCTGGGCATTACGCCCTTTGCGGCCATGCGTTTTCTTCAGGGCAATATTCTGGCGGGGCTTGTTGATACCGGTATCTTACTGGGCATCTCATGCGGCGTTGTCTACGCCTGGCGAACGGGAGACACGGCCCGTGGCGGGCTGTTTCTGGCGATGGTTGCTTGTGGTGGCGCGGTTGTCATTGGCCGGGTCGTGGGCGAGCCAGGTCTATTCTGGCTGTACCCGTGTCTGGTAACGACTTTCTTTTTGACCTCACCCCGTCTTGCGACCGCCCTGAATCTTGCGTCAATCGCCGCGTTGATGGCCCAGCACAGCATTTTCAGCTCCAGTGTTCAGATGTGGACATTCGCGGCGACAACCCTGGTGGTCAGCGCCTGTGCCTATGTGTTTGCTTATCGTAACCAGAATCAGCGTGAGCGGCTGGAGCACCTGGCCACCGTCGACCCCCTGACCGGTGTTCGGAATCGTCGCTCTATGGATGAAGAGCTGGATGTGGCCGCAGCAAATGCGGAGCGCACTGGCCTGCCGTACGCGGTTACTCTGCTTGATATTGATCATTTCAAGAAAGTGAATGATGAGTTTGGTCACAGTGTGGGTGATCAGGTGTTGGTGAGCCTTGCGGAGCTGATCCAGTTAAACACCCGTAAAACAGACCAGTTGTTTCGCTACGGAGGTGAGGAGTTTGTACTCTTGTTGCCGGGCATTGATGGTGATGGGCTGAGTGCGGTGATGACCAACCTTCAGCAGGTTTTACGTAAATACCTGGAGTCTCCCGGCGGGCCGGTTACGGTTTCTTTCGGAGTGGCTCAGCTACAGCACGGGGAAAGCGTTTCCGGCTGGCTTGCCAGAGCGGATGCCGCCCTGTACGAAGCCAAGGAGTCCGGCCGGGACCGTATTATATTTTCAGGCCCGCAGGTGCATGGCGAAACAGCCTCCAACCCAGAAGAATGCTTGCTGAAGTAAGCCCCCCGGTAAGCCCCACCCAGAACCCGGCGGCCCCCATGGCCGGCCAGAGGGCGTCGGTGAATGCCAGCAGATAACCCAGGGGAAGCCCCAGCCCCCAGAATGAAAACAGCATAATAAACATGGGAATACGTGTGTCTTTGTAGCCTCTGAGGGCGCTGATGCAAATAACCTGTATCACATCCACCACCTGAAAGGCGGCCGCAAAGGTCAGCAGGTGAATAGTCACCTGCTGTACGTCGATATCGATGGTGTACAGTGCCGCAACGCTGGCCGAGAAAATCCACAGCAGCGATGCATAAACAATGGCGACAACACTGGCAATGATCAGTGAGCTCCGGGAGATGAGCCTTGCGGTATCTGGTGCCCCCGCGCCGATAAGAAAACTCACCCTCAGAGTCAGTGCCATACCGGTGCTGAGTGGCAGCATAAACATCAGTGAAACCACATTCAGCGCTATCTGATGGCCCGCAACCACCACTGGCCCAAGCGGTGCCAGAAACAAAGCAATGACTGAGAACATGCTGGTTTCCACAAAGATGGTAAAGCCAATGGGAAGACCAATTGAGAGAATATAACGAAGCCGGTTCAGGTCGGGTTTCGCCCGCTCTTTCAGCAGATGAAAATGCTGATAGGCCCGGCTGCGATTCAGATAAACCAGCAGAGCAACCGCAGCCACACTGTTGGATATAGACGTTGCCCACCCACAGCCGATGCCACCCATGGCCGGCAACCCCAGCTTGCCAAAAATAAAAATATAATTGAGCGGCAGGTTGATCAGCGTGCTCAGTACCGCGAACATCATAATTACGCGGGTGTGGCCAAGCCCGTCGGTTAGCCCCCGTAACGCTGTCATCAGCAAGAGCGCGGGCACGCCCCAGGCAAATGCATCGAGATACCCCTGGGTAATGCGGGCGGTATTGGCCTCCAGGTTCAGCAGTGCCAGCACCGGGTGAACGTGCGTCAGCAGAAAAATCATGAGTATGGAGCCCGCTGCCGCGAGATACAGCCCCTGCCATGTGGCAGGC
>CAYUTG010000202.1:3479-5378 GCA_964447555.1 uncultured Marinobacter sp. | reverse complement strand
ACCCCTGAACCCGGTCTGTAACCGCGCCAAAATCCTGACTTACACTAACAGTGGAAGTACCTGTAGCCTTGATATCAAAGGTAAGGCCATCAATCACATTCTCAAAATTATTAGTTGAGCGCCTTACTTCAATGCCATTAATTTCCATTACCGCATCGGTGGCCGCAATGGTTTGCTCTAAGCCAGAGCCAGTATCCATGCCCGTATTGAAGGCGAATCGTGACAAGCCTTGGTTATCGGTATCTGTACCACCGTTATCACCCGAAACGGAAATACTGACGGTGTTGTCAGTACCGGTTTTATCCGCAGAAAGAACCAGTTGAAAACCACTACCCGTATCAATAATACCGGCCGATACACCCGCATCAGCCTCATTAATGGCATTCGCCAAGCCTTGAAGCGTATCGTTACTGCTATCGATTGTGATATCAGCCGTTTTCCCACCAACAGACAGCGTGAGCGTACCCTGCCCCACACTGGTTGTATCTCTATCTGCAAAGGCATCGCGGGAGGCAAGCGCCTGGGCGCTGGCAAGACTGGTAACATCAACGGTATAAGAGCCACGACTGGCTTTGGTACTGTCCACCGAGACAGCAATGTCTTCGTTAGATGAGGTGGCAGAGAAAGCGGTCAGGTTTTCTGGTGCACTTAATTTACGCATAGGCAAACGAAGTTCAGTAATAGCACTGCGCAGTTTGCCGTAGGCAGAAATTAACGCCTGGGTTTGCTCGGTTTTCTGGGCAAATCGATTATCAGCAGGCGCGCGCTCAGCCGCCACAAGCTTATCTACCAAATCAGAGGTAAGAACGCCCGAGCCTATACCTAACGATGAAATACCAGCCATAACCATGCCTCCTCAAAGGGGCGAAATCTCTTTACTGTCGTGTGTATCGGCAAACACCGGCAAAACTTTGCCTTTGACATGTTAAAAATTGTAACAGGGTTTGTGGAGTTTGCCGCCAACCCGGAGCTAACTTCGCAACTCCGGGGTCAGAACTTCAGTTCTGACCCCCTATTCACGCTCCCACTTCAACGGCTAGCTCGGAGCCGGCCGCTAAGAAGGGGTCAGAGCTGAAGATCTGACCCCATCCAAACGCAAAACACCGCCGAACCCTCTGGGGCGCGGCGGTGCTGAAATACCGTTGATACCATCAAAGTAAAATGCGGCAAGCGCTTACACTTCGATATTAAACAACGTCAGCGGTTCATCCTGCTGCAAGTTCTCTGCCAACCTCATTGCCACTTCATCTGGCGAATGACTTCCTGGGTTTGCTGATCAACCACTCTTACAATGGTCTGCCCCAGATCGTTATCCACTTCAAACTGCAAATCCCGCTGAACGTTCTGAACGTAATCGTTCAGTTGAGAAACCGCCGCGCTCAACTCTTCCCTTTCTGCATCATTCTGTTCTTTAAGCTGTTCCGCTTTAGAAACATTCTGAGCTGAGGATGCTGATCGCGCAGCAGTTGCCTGTCCAGGCGATGAAGGGACAAGCTCGGAGGCATTCCTGCCTTCGGCCTGAGATGACGACATTGCCCTGGCCGGCGCTTGTGCACTGGTACGAACCAAAGCCAAGTCCGGGCTCTTCAGGTTAACGTCATTCATAGCTCACCTCACTATGCTTAAACGGCGCAAAACCGGAACCCGAAGGTTCCGGCCGTTACCGTTAGTCTCTTACTGCAGGAGAGACAGAACCTGCTGCGGGCGGGCGTTAGCTTGTGCCAGCACAGAGATACCAGCCTGCTGCAATACCTGGGATTTAGCCAGCTTTGCAGTTTCTGCAGCAAAGTCTGCATCCAGAATACGACTTTGTGCGGCCGAGAGATTCTCAGAAGTGGTCGCAATCGCATCAATGGTGGATGTGAAGCGGTTTTGAATCGCACCCAAGTCAGCTCGCTG
>CAYUTG010000202.1:0-3469 GCA_964447555.1 uncultured Marinobacter sp. | reverse complement strand
TGGCTGTTAATCGTTTGCAGAGCAGCATCGATGGTTTCCAGTGCTTTATTGGCTCCTTCAGCGGTGGTAATGTCGATACCAGAAACGCTTTGCAAAGTACCACCTTTCGCCGCATCAACAATCTCGGCGGTACCGCCTTGGAGACTAAATGCACTTGAGGAACTGAAATCTACTGTGCCTGTAACCAAAGTACTATCTGTTGTAGACGAGGCAGCACCCGAAAGCGTAACGTCGTCGCCTTGAGCGTCGGTTACTTTCATATCGCTTGAGGTTGCATTGTCTGTGGTGAAGTTTTCAATCGCAATATTTGCACCAGACACATTTTCGAGGACTACAGATGAGCCATCAACCTTCGCGGAGACTCCGGTGGTCGCAGAAGCATCATTAATTGCGGCAGCAAGAGTTCCTAGGTCACCACCACCTACGGTAGCCGAAATGGAAACGGTGGTGCCATCGTCGGAGGTTAGGTCAAAGCTTACTGTGCCGTCCGCAACTGCAGAGAGAGTAGCAGACGTATTCGCGTTCGCGCTGACGCCGGTATTTCCCGTTTCCTCATTGACCCCAGCCGCAATTTCCTGAGCGGAAGCCTTAGCACCCACTACCACGCTCGCCGTTGAACCATTGCCAGAAACAGTTAGAGTCTCGCCTGTCAAACCGTTACCCGCAGATGCATCTGCAGCTGCTGCAATAGCATTGCCTACCAAAGAACCACCACCGGAAGCGGTAAAGTTACCAATATCGCCGCCACGAGCGCTGCTCAATGAAACATTAATAGTCTGATTGGCATTAGCACCGACCTGAAACTGTGCATTGGTGAAATCACCGTTCAACAGCGTTCTGCCGTTAAAGTTCGTAGTGTCAGCTACACGGTTCAGCTCAGCCTGCAGCTGAGTTACTTCTGCCTGCAGCGACTTACGATCGAAGGTTGAGTTGGTGTCGTTTGCAGACTGAACAGAGAGTTCACGAATACGCTGGAGCAAATCACCCGCCTGTCCCAAGGCACCTTCTGCAGTCTGTGCCAGAGAAATACCGTCGTTAGCGTTACGCTGGGCAACATCCAAACCGCGAATCTGTGAATCAAAGCGGGATGAGATTGCCAGACCAGCGGCGTCATCTTTGGCCGAGTTGATACGCAAGCCAGAAGACAAACGCTCCAGCGCCTGGTCATTCAATCTTTGTGAGCTGCTCAAATTGTTCTGAGCAGAAAGTGACGCAACGTTAGTGTTAATTCCGAGAGCCATAATGCTTCCCCTTCGACAGATGTCGTTATTTCATGGAAAAGGTCTGGCGTCCGTTTTTGGGTTTGGAAGCGCCGCCCTGTTATTTCACTTAACGGCACCCTTCTCCCCACCTTTAGAGAATATTAACGAAAATTTGTAAAGGAATGTAAATAACCTAAAAAGCGGCAAAGCTCTGCCAGAGAATCGCCGGCTCCTTATAGAGCCTCCGAAAACCCTCAAGAAATTAAAAAAATAATTCATTTATTTTCAGCCTGTTATCAGCATTTTAGCAAAAATGGCACAACCTTCGCTTAATGCTTTGAAAACGGCAATTAAACGAATATCTGCCGGTTGTACGTTGCCAGAAGTTTAGGCAGCAAACCATCGGCACCTCTGAGCAGGGAGAACAGATATGCCTCAGATCATTAATACAAACATCGCGTCGCTTAACGCACAGCGAAATCTTAATGCCTCGCAGGGTGACTCCAATGTTGCCCTGCAAAGACTCTCGTCTGGTCTGCGAATCAATTCAGCCAAAGACGATGCAGCTGGCCTTGCTATATCGGAACGCTTCACGTCACAAATCACAGGCTTGAATCAGGCAATGCGCAATGCTAACGATGGCATCTCTCTGGCACAGACAGCAGAAGGGGCGCTTGGCGAGGCTGGTAATATTCTTCAGCGAATGCGTGAACTCGCCGTTCAGTCCGCTAACGCAACCAATTCAGCATCAGACCGAAACGCTCTTCAATCCGAAGTGAACCAGCTCAAAGAAGAGCTGGAGCGAATTGCGACTACTACCGAATTCAATGGACTTAAACTGCTGGACGGCACGTTCCAGGCTCAAAAATTCCAAGCGGGTGCCAATGAAAACCAGACCATATCGGTGTCGATTACGGGAGCACGTACCGACTCGCTGGCAAACAACACAGTGTCCGAAGCAAATGGAACAGCAAATCAAGGTACCGGGTCTGCGACCGCGCCAGGAACGGCTCCCGCCGCAGCAAATAACATTGCAGCTCAGAACATCACTGTTTCAAGCTCCCTCGATACAGCCACTGTGTCCGTTGGCACTGGAGATTCAGCTGAAGACATAGCCGCTGCGATCAACAGCGAAGCCGCAACGACTGGTGTCAAAGCGTCTGCCCGAACAGCTGCGACGCTTTCTGGGCTTGATGCAACAGGCACCGTTTCTTTGACGCTGGTAAATGGCACTCAGGAATCTACAATTTCTGCACAGATATCAGATATTGACGACCTGTCTCCCCTTGCAAGAGAGATCAACTCCGCGAGCGGGCAGACAGGCATTACCGCAGAGGTGGATAACGGCACCCTGACCCTGATTCAGGAGAATGGCAGAGATATCGTCATTAAAGATTTTACAACCAACGCAGCAACACCTAACAATACGGTTGATTTCAAGGGTAGCGCCGATGCAGCCGTGACGCCGCTTACGAGCGGAGCTAACAATAGCATCAGAGCGAGCGGCGAACTGACCTTCGACTCTGCTGTCAGTTTTGCAGTTTCTTCCTCTATAGATGCAGCCTCCGGCAGCATTTTCAATAACGCAGCTGGGAACACTGCCGTTGGTTCAACACCAGAATCGGTAGCGACCGTAGATATCAGTGATTTCGACGGAGCAACCAAGGCGCTTTCAATCCTTGACGCCTCACTCGAAACCATCAGCGGCATAAGAGCTGACCTCGGTGCAGTCCAAAACCGCCTTGAATCAACCATTGCAAACCTGAGCACTACCTCAGAAAACCTCTCGGCCGCTCGCTCCCGAATCCGCGACGCGGACTTCGCTGCTGAATCCGCCGAACTGGCCCGCACTCAGGTGCTCCAGCAAGCTGGCCTCTCGGTACTGGCCCAGGCCAACGCCCGGCCCCAGCAGGTTCTGCAGTTGCTGCAGGGCTAAACGAATTTGGGGTCAGGAATTCGGGGTCAGATGAAAAACTATTTTGCGTGGGGCTTTCGCCCCTATGCCAAATAGTTTTTCATCTGACCCCGAATTCAAAAGCGGCAGAGCGATCAAAACAGTTCACTATGGCTGCCAATTCTGGCAAGTTGCAGAACAGCACCGCTAACCCTGTAGATCAACACAAGATCTGGCTTAACATGGCAATCCCTGAAGCCTTGCCAATTGCCCGCAAGCGGATGATCCACATGCTTTTCGTCTAGCGGTTCACCACGCTGCAGCACTGAAACAACGCCCCCGACTTCCAGGATGTCTGTAATGGGCAGCTTTG
>CAYUTG010000201.1:0-5407 GCA_964447555.1 uncultured Marinobacter sp. | reverse complement strand
TCCTGGTAGCCTCCGACCCCAGCCTGAAGGAAGAAGAGCTGCGGGAATTCTGCCGTGAGCGCCTCACTGCCTATAAGGTGCCCAAGCTCTTCGAATTCCGGGACGAGTTGCCCAAGACCAACGTGGGCAAGATCCTCCGCCGCGAGCTTCGCGACGAGGAAACCAGCAAGAACGCCTGACGGTCGTACTTGTCTTGAAGACCCCGCTTCAGCGGGGTTTTTTAATGCTTAGTGGACGCTATCAGGCCATGGGGCGAAGCGAATGTGCACGCAGATGTGCCGCAAACTCTTCCAGATACCGGATACCACTGGCTTCTGCCTCTTTGCACCAGTTCATCAGTGCGTTCAGTTTATCCTGAGGCTTAAGCCCGCGCTGACGCCACAACGCCTGCAATTCATGACTTTTGTCGTAAATCTGGCGAAGAATAGCATTGCGCTCAAGCACCGATTCCAGGGTTTCCTTCTCTTTCGGCTTAATCAGTGAAACCTCCCGGGACAACAACTGTTTCAGCTTGCGGTAGCGTGGCCGGATTTCATCATCCATCAGAGATTTTTGCTGGCGCAGAACCGGCTCCATTACCCGCTTACGGTATTGGCGCATAATGGCAAACCGGTTATTGGCAATGGCCTGAACCGTGTCTGCATCCACGTCCTGCTTACCGGGAACATAGTGCGCAATTGGCCGGAATCCCTTGGGCTTCGCCAGACCGAACAACTGGAATAGCCGGATATAACCCCAGCCGATGTCTATCTCGTACCAGCGGCGCGACAACTTGGACGAATTCGGATAGGTGTGGTGATTATTGTGCAATTCCTCACCACCAATCAGGATGCCCAATGGCAGAATATTGCGGGCGTTATCGGCACATTCGAAGTTCCGGTAGCCAAACCAGTGGCCTACACCGTTAACCACGCCTGCAGCCCAGACCGGAATCCACA
The DNA here is from genome assembly GCA_964447555.1 of uncultured Marinobacter sp. GTDB lineage: Bacteria > Pseudomonadota > Gammaproteobacteria > Pseudomonadales > Oleiphilaceae > Marinobacter. The sequence continues at coordinate 4,469 of CAYUTG010000201.1, read as the reverse complement.
TCATCTGAACAGCCCAGATCCAGATTCCATGCACACCAAACAGAGCCAGATCAATCACGGCCATCAGTGCAATGCCCAATGCCTTGTGCCGGGTATACAGGTTACGCTCAATCCAGTCTTCCGGGGTGCGCTGGCCGTAACGCTTCAGCGTTTCCGGTGTTGCGGCTTCCGCATAAAGCTCGGCACCTTCGAACACAACTTTCTTGATACCAAGCACAACCGGGCTATGAGGATCTTCCTCGGTTTCACACTTGGCGTGGTGTTTCCGGTGGATGGCTGTCCACTCTTTGGTGTTCTGGGCGCTGGTGAGCCATAGCCAGAAACGAAAAAAGTGCTTCAGAACCGGATGCAGATCCAGCGCGTTATGAGCAGAGTGACGATGCAGGTACAGGGTGACACTCACAATGGTAATATGCGTCATGCCCAGAGCAACCAGAACCAGCTGCATTACCGAAAGGTCAAGTAGACCGTTAAACCACATAAGAATTCCTCAGATCAATATCAGCGATTTGCAGCCATTCGAAATACGAGTGACAGGGGTTGCCCGGAATTTCGAGGGGGGATAACAAACCAACCGCACTACTTTAGCGTACGGTTGTTCGCCACAACAACTGTATTTCCATGCAGTTTTGTTACAAATTAAGCCGATTTGTTCCTGTTTCTGACAATCTGGCCCGACAGGCCAGAACGTATGCCTGCCATGAGGATGACCAAGTGCCCGAATTACCTGAAGTTGAAACCACCCGGCGAGGGATAGCCCCCTACTGTGAAGGCCAGGTTATTGCCGGGGTCAGGGTGCGCAACGGCAACCTCCGCTGGCCGGTGCCGGCGGATCTGGGGCAGCGGCTCAAAGGCCAGACCATCCGCTCGGTCAGCCGCCGCGCCAAATACCTGCTTCTGAACCTGGACACAGGTACCGTTATTGTTCACCTTGGCATGTCTGGCAGCTTGCGGGTTATTACCGACAACAGCCTTCCACTGCGGCATGATCACGTTGAGCTGGCGCTGGCGTCGGGCATCCGGCTGCGCTTTAACGACCCGCGCCGGTTTGGTTGCTGGCTCTGGTCTGACACGGCGAACACTCACCCGCTGATCGCAAACCTGGGGCCGGAACCTCTGGCCCCGGAATTTAATGCCGCCCTGCTGTACCACCGGTCACGCAACCGGCAAGTGCCTGTAAAGTCCTTTATCATGGACAACCATGTGGTGGTGGGCGTGGGCAATATCTACGCGAACGAAGCGCTGTTTAAATCCGGCATTCACCCAAAGCGAAAGGCCAGCCGAATCAGCCTCGACCGCTACCATAAGCTAGCCGATGCAATCTCCGAAACCCTGAGCGCAGCCATCCTGATGGGCGGAACCACCCTGCGGGACTTTGTAAACAGCGACGGCAAGCCCGGCTACTTTGCCCAGTCTCTGCTGGCGTACGGGCGTGGTGGAGAACCCTGCAAAGAGTGCGGTGCCAGCATGAAGGAAATACGCATGAACAACCGATCTACAGTGTATTGCACACACTGCCAGCGCTGATGTTCTGCACAACCGCACAGTTTGCAACGAAAAATCGTTTGAAATTGCGAAAATATGATTCATAGTTAACAAAGGATTAATGACCTTCGCCTATACTGGAAGGCCTATATAGCAGTAAGAGCTCAGGAGACAGTAAATGATCCGCAAGATTTCACACACACTGATGGCCACGCTGGCTGCTTGCCTTCTGGCGTTCTCGCCTATCGGCCACGCGAATACCATCGATGAAACCCCATCGGCTCTGGCTATGACTGGCGATGCTCTCTTCGTTCGCCCGGCCCTGCTGGCAACCACCATCATTGGCAGCGCAGTGTATCTGGTGTCCTTGCCCTTCTCTCTGCTGGGCGGCAACGCCGATGAAGCAGGTAAAGTGCTGGTACTCGGGCCAGCGGAGGCAACATTTGTGCGCTGCCTGGGCTGTACCCGCACCGGTCGCAAACCAGAGACCGTGAAGCAAAAGAACAACTAAGCCTGAGCGGGCCAGCCCGGACGTCTGGCCCCCTTCGGTTTATCCGGCTTGCCAAAGCTGGCAATCTACGGCAGCCTGCAGGAAATTTCTCAGGCTGTTTTTGGTTATGGTGAACTGGTCTCCCGTTGAAACGGTGTTCCTCGATATGGACGGAACCCTGCTCGACCTGCATTTCGACAACCACTTCTGGCTGGAATACCTGCCACAGCGTTACGCTGAGCATGCCAGCCTGCCTACGCAAGCAGCCAAAGAACAATTGTTGTCCATGATCATGGCAGAGCGTGGTTCACTGAACTGGTACTGCACAGATTACTGGAGCGAAAAGCTCTCTCTGGACATCACCAGCCTGAAATCGGAAGTAAGCAACCTGATTGGCTACCGCCCTTACGTGACAGATTTTCTGGACACTTTACGACAATCCGGGCGTCATACGGTCATTGTCACCAACTGCCATCCGGACCCACTGCATCTGAAACTGCAACGTACCGGCCTGGATCAGCATGTGGACGGCATTATTTCCAGCCATCAATTGGGCAAAGCCAAGGAAGAACACGGATTCTGGCAGCGCCTGCAACAGATTGCTCCCTACCACGCCGACCGCACCCTGATGGTAGATGATAGCTTCTCGGTACTGGAAAGCGCCCGTGAAGCAGGCATTGCCCAATGTCTGGCCGTGCTGGCACCCGACAGCCGGAAACCGGCACTTGAAAGCCACCCCAGTATTCCGGGCATTCACCACTTTGATGAGATTCTGCCCGCGCTGAGCAGCTGCCCGCAGGCAATGCCATCTGAACAGGCTACGGGTTATAATCTGCCCACACAGTCATCAGGCGGAGGCGCATGAAAGCATCAACCTCTGACGAAACCAAAGTAAGGCTCGACAAGTGGCTCTGGGCGGCACGCTTCTACAAGACCCGGGCGCTGGCCAAGCAGGCCATTGAAGGTGGCAAGGTTCATTATAACAGCCAGCGCTGCAAACCGGGCCGGGCTGTGGAAACCGGTGCCGTGCTCACGCTTCGTACCGGCTGGCAGGAAAAGGTGGTTGTGGTAGATGAACTGAGCGACCGCCGGCTTGGTGCGCCTCAGGCCCAGACGCTTTACCACGAAACGGAAGAAAGCATTCGAAAACGGGAAGATCTGGCCTGGCAGCGAAAAACCATGCAGGCGGCCCAGTTGCCACCAGCCAGGCGACCGTCCAAAAAAGACCGCCGCGATATCCAGCGCTTCCGTGAGCAAAACCGTATCTGAGCCCGTTTCGGGCTCCTGTCAGACAATCACAGTGACAACCCACACTCAAAACCGCCGTCAGTTGTTTCAGGAGACATACCATGGCATCCCGTGATCAGTTTCAACGCTTTATTTTTGAAGACAGCCAGGTGCGGGGTGCCTGGGTCCAGCTTGGGGACAGCTATCAGGAAATCGGCAGCAACGCACCCTACCCGGATTCCGTCAGGGAACTCCTGGGTGAAGCGCTGGTGGCCAGTGTTCTTATGAGCAGCACATTAAAATTTGAAGGCACCTTGTCACTGCAGGCCCAGGGGGAAGGCCCGCTGAGCACCCTGATGGCGGAGTGCAGCCACGACCGTCACATTCGCGGCCTGGCCCGGTTTGATGAACAGGCTATCAGCGAACAGAGCTTTCATGATTTACTCGGTGAGAGCCGCATGGCCATTACCATCACGCCGGACCAGGGCAACCGCTACCAGGGGGTTGTACCCAGAGAGCGCGATTCGCTGTCTGGCTGCCTGGAGGACTATTTTGTGCGCTCAGAACAGATTCCCACCAGTCTGTTCCTGTTTGCCGATGAGCAAGGAGCTGCCGGCCTGCTGATCCAGCGACTGCCTGGGGCTACTGACGAAGACGACGACCTGTGGAACCGGGTAAACCACCTGGCCTCCACCGTGGAAGCCTCAGAATTACTGGAACTGGACAGCCAGACCCTGTTGCACCGCCTGTTCCATGAGGAGACCGTTCGCCTGTTTGAACCCGAGCCCGTCAGGTTTCGTTGCAGCTGCTCCCGGGAGCGCACTCTGGGTGCACTGGAGGCCATCGGCAGAGAGGAGTGCTACAGTATTCTGGAGGAGCAGGGAACGATTGAAATGGACTGTCAGTTCTGTCACACCCATTACCGATTCGACAGAAATGACATTGATCACCTGTTCACCGGCCATACGCTACACTGAAGGCTTGGCAGACCGGCCCCGGGCGCACCTTTACGAGCGTTTCCGGAGTGGTCGTTTTTTACCGGCGCGTCTGGCATAATGGCCCGCCTGAATTGACCCGATTGCTCAGATTTCCGCCAGTTTTTGAGGACCCCCTGAGTAGTCATGAAGATATCCCAAGGGCGAGGGCGAAGTGAGCAACACTTATAATGATCTGAGTACAGCACAGCTGGTTGAACTGGCACTGGCTCGCAATGAAGGCCAGTTGGCAGCAAACGGGTCGCTGGTGGTAAAAACCGGTAACCGTACGG
>CAYUTG010000200.1:0-5420 GCA_964447555.1 uncultured Marinobacter sp. | reverse complement strand
CCAGCAGTTTGTCCAGCAGATCCTCCGGCAGAGGCTCCCCGGTTTCGTGATGGGAGGCAATCAGCGCCAGGGATTCCGGGTGCCAGCACCAGTTTTCCAGAAACTGACTGGGCAGTTCCACCGCATCCCAGGCCACGCCATTAATGCCAGACACCTCCAGCACCTCCACCTGAGTGAGCATATGGTGCAGGCCATGACCAAACTCGTGGAACAGGGTGGTCACTTCATCGTGGGTAAGCAACGACGGCTTATCATTCACCGGTGGCGTAAAGTTACAGGTGAGGAAGGCAACCGGCAGTTGCAGGTGGCCACGCTGGTTCCGCCAGCGTACCCGGCCATCCGCCATCCAGGCGCCCCCGCGCTTGCCCTGGCGGGCGAACAGATCCAGATAGAACCAGGCCACAGGCTCACCGTTCCGGCTGATGCAGTAGGCGCTGACATCATCGTGCCAGGTTTCTACCTCCGGCTTCTCTTCAATCTGCACGCCAAACAGCCGCTCGGCCACACGGAACAAGCCCGGAACCACCTTGTTCACCGGGAACCAGGGGCGCAGGGTTTCCGGCGAAATGTCATAGCGCTTCTGGCGCAGTTTTTCGCTGTAATAACCAATATCCCAGGCCTGCAAATCATCCAGACCATACTCGTCTTTGGCGAATGCCTTGAGCTCTGCATATTCCTTTTCAGCCATTGGCTTGGATTTCGCCGCCAACTGGTTCAGGAAATCCAGAACCTCGTCGGTACTGCGGGCCATCTTGGTGGCCAGTGAGCGTTCAGCGTAGTTATTGAAGCCGAGCAGTTGTGCCAGAGCGTGGCGGCGTTTAAGGATTTCCGCCATGATCGGCGTATTATCCCACTCGCCCGCGTTCGGGCCCTGATCAGACGCCCGGGTAACAAAGGCTTCGTAAACCTCACGGCGCAAATCCCGGTTATCACAGTAGGTCATCACCGGGAAGAAGCTGGGGAAATCCAGTGTAATCACAAAACCATCCAGCTCCTTCTGGCGAGCAGCTTCTCTGGCACCATCAAGGGCTGTTTCTGGTATGCCGGCCAGCTCTACCTCATCAATAATATGTTTGTACCAGTGCTGAGTGGCATCCAGCACATTGTCACTGTACCGGTTCGACAACTCCGCTAGTTCCTGAGTCAGCGCTGCATACCGCTTCTTATCATCGGCCGGCAGATCAACACCGCCCAGGTGAAAATCCCGAAGTGTGTTATTCACCGATTTCCGCTGCGCTTCCGTCAGTTCCTGAAAATCTTCCCGGGCCGCCAGTTTCTTGTAGGCATTGCACAGGGCTTCGTTCTGGCTGAGTTCGGTACTGTACTCGGTCAGCTTTTCCAGGCAATTTTTATACACCTGCCGCAAGTCATCGTTGTTCATCACACCGTTCAGATGCGAAATCACAGACCAGGCATTGCTCAGAGTATCTTCAAGCGCCTGCATGGGCTGGCCAAGGGTGTCCCAGGTGGGGTCTTCGTTCTGTGCCAGGCTGGCGATCTTCACGCGGTTTTCACTGAGGATCTGGTCGATCGCCGTTTCCATATGCTCGGTACGGATATGATCAAACTTTGGCAGCAGATCATCGGTCAGCAACGGGTTATTCATAAGTCCTCTTCTCAGCCGTAGATTTGTGAGGTAGCTTGATTGTCTGAACATTTGGGAGAAAGCGGCTGTGGGAAGGCTTTGCCAAAACCCGCTCAAGCAAGTCCATGTGGCGCATGAGCTCCGCCATCCAAGGCTCCGCACAGTTTTGGCAAATCCTTCCCACAGCCGCTCTTTGTGTGGTTTCCGCCGCCCTCCCCCCTCGCCCCCCCCCCCCCGCCCCCCCCCCCCCCCCCCCCCCCCGCCCCCATCTTTTGAGTAAACGCTATATAAGGTATATGTAATGGCTAATGTACGTTCTCACAAGGGTATCACACCAGAATTTGGCGAACGCGCCTGGGTTGATCCAAATGCAGTAGTAATTGGTGATGTGCAGATGGGTGAAGACTGCTCAGTCTGGCCGATGACCGTTATTCGTGGCGACATGCATAAAATCCGCATTGGCAGCCGTTGCAGTATTCAGGATGGTTCCGTTCTGCACATCACTCATGCCAGCGATTACAACCCCGGTGGTTACCCCCTCACTCTGGGTGACGACGTTACCGTGGGCCACAAGGCACTGTTGCATGGCTGCACCATTGGCAGCCGTGTACTGGTGGGTATGGGCTGCATCATTATGGATGGCGCGGTTGTTGAGGATGAAGTCATCGTGGCTGCCGGGTGCCTGGTGCCACCAGGAAAAACGCTTGAATCCGGCCACCTGTACGTTGGTTCCCCGGCGAAAAAAGCACGGGCCCTGAGCGAGAAAGAACGTGGCTTTTTCAAATACACGGCTGCTAACTACGTGAAACTCAAGAATGAATACCTTCAGGCGGGGTAACCTTGTTACCGGCCAGATTCTTTAAACCGGGCTCTTGAAATTGCTTTTTCCGCTCCTATAACCGTGTATAGCAGAGGTTCACGGACCACCATCCGGCTGGCGCCACCGGTATGGGGCTGTTCCGCGATCGAAGCTGATTATTTTTCAGATTCGTTTTCGTAAAGGAGGAAATTCCTATGAATAGTCTGACACGCTGGAATCCGGTTAATGAATTTGAAGACATGATTAGCCGGTACAATCGGATGCTCGGCCTGAGTCCTCGCAGTGAGGGAAAGGATGTGTTCAGCCGCACTGACTGGGCTCCGGCAGTTGATATCAAAGAAACCGATCAGGCATTCACCATTGAAGCCGAGTTGCCCGGCCTAGCCAAAGAGGACGTTAAGGTCACTGTGCACGATGGTGTGCTCAGTATCGAAGGCGAACGCAAGCACGAGGAAGAGTCCAAAGACCGGAAACACCACCGCATCGAGCGTTACTACGGCAGCTTTAAACGCCGGTTTACCCTGCCCGATAACGTCGATGAAAACAGTGTAAAAGCGGCTTTCAAAGACGGCCTGCTGACACTGACGGTGCAGAAGGCGGAGCCTGCTCAGCCAAAGGCCATAGAGGTTGATGTTCAGTAATGGCAGGCAAAGCCTGCTAACCATCGTGATGCCGGGCCCGGGCCCGGCATCACCTGACCCGCCAGTAGCCGGATATTACGGCAAAATTTCAACCGGTAGCTTTCCGGTGTCCACCGAATCTGCGCACTCAGGGTTGCGAATGGCTATTTCCACCCGCCGGTTCAGCGCCCGGTGTTCGGGGGTATCGTTCGGGACGAGCGGGTTGGTTTCGGCCCGTCCTGCAGCAACAACCCGGTCAGCCGGGATTTTTCGGTTCAGCACCAGCTCATGAACCACAGATACGGCCCGCGCAGCAGACAGATCCCAGTTCGACCGATAACGGCTGCTGGAAATGGGCCGGTCATCGGTATAACCAGAGACAAAGACATCGCCGGTACAGGCGGCCAGCACATCCACTACCCGTTCAATAATGGGCACCATTTCAGGCTTTATAGCCGCTTCGCCCGAACGGAAGGTGGCTTCTTCCGAGAAACGGATAACCACCTTCTGGGTGTCATAATTCACGCTTAATGCATCGGAGGCCACTTCGGCCTCAAGTTCGGTAATCAGGCGCCCGGCAAGGTCAACGATGCCAGCAGGCACCTTGGTTGGGGCCGTTCCCTCTGTGCGCTCATCAATAAACTCCGGTTCACGGGCCTCAGATTCTGTAGGCTCTGGCAGCGATACCGTGTCTGATTCAATCAGGGTGAGGGGAGAACCGCCCACACCCTCCCCAAGCACATTGCCGGAACCAAAGGCAACGGACATGGAGTTGGCCATCGCGCGGTACTTATCGACGTCCAGTTGAGCAAACGACAACAGCAGAATAAAAAAGGTCAGCAGCAGGGTGGCCAGGTCGGCAAAGGTGACAATCCAGGCCGGGATCTGGTTGCCTGTGCGGCGCTTTTTTTTCTGCAGAATTGCCGCCACTGTCAGCCCTCCCGCTCCGGAGTAAGCCCAGTACGCTGATCCGGATGCACAAACGATGACAGCAGTTCAGTCATGACACGGGGGTTTTCCCCACGCATGATGTTTTTCATAGAGGTAATAATCAGCACCTGATTGCGGGCTTCATCTTCCGCTTTCAGTTGCAGCTTGTCAGCCAGGGGCAAGGCGATCAGCTGGGCAATAAAGGCGCCATACAGGGTGGTCAGCAGAGCAATAGCCATCGCGGGGCCGATCGACGAAGGATCGTCCAGGGTATTCAGCATTTGTACAAGCCCCACCAGGGTGCCTAACATGCCGATGGCCGGGGCCGACTCACCAATACCGCGAAACACCCGTTCAGCTACCTCGTAGCGTTCAGCCGTTTGCTGCGCTTCCTGAGACAGGGCCTCTTCCACCAGTTCTGGCGGGTGGCCGTCGACACACAGGTTAATGGCTTTTTGCAGGAAATCGTTGTCTGTCTGGTGGTTTTCCAGGCCAAGAATGCCCTCTTTACGCACAACCAGCGCCAGTGCGCCCACTTCCCGTATCAACCCGGCCGGGGTAACCACCCGCTCCGTAAAAGCCGCACTCATGGCCAGCCGGAATGCATTCATCACCGAGGTCATACGGAACTTCACCAGGGTAACGGCGAAAGTGCCGCCCAGCACAATGGCCAACCCCGGCAGATTTATAAATGTCAGCAGGGAGGCGTTGGCCAGCATGGCCAGACCAACAATCAAAACACCGGCAATCAGCCCTACAAGCGTGAAAATATCCATGGCAATCCTTTACAGAGGTTGACCCTGAGCATAGACCAATCACCCGCTGAGGGTTCAGCCGTGACGTAGCTCCTGCATAACCGGTGCGGTTTCGGGAGCCACGCCCCGCCAGATCCGGAACGATTCAGCGGCCTGCTCTACCAGCATACCCAGACCATCAACCGCCTTTACTGCGCCCTGTTCAAGGGCCCATTGATTAAACCGGGTGATCTGTGCAGCGTACATCATGTCGTACACCAGAGTATCGGCAGCAATCACAGTTGCTGAAACCGGTGGTAAATGGCCATGCAAACTGGCACTGGTGCCGTTAATAATGATGTCAAAAGGCTGAGCCAATTGATCAAAGCCGCACGCGGTGAGCTGAGTCTGGCCTGCATCGCCGGCAAACAGCTCCACCAGTGTTCCGGCTTTAGAGACGGTCCGGTTGGCAATGGTAAGCAGCGCCGGCTGCTGCTCCAGAACCGGACCAAGCACTCCGCGCACAGCACCACCGGCGCCCAGAATCAGCACCCGCTTCCCGCGTAGAGTCACTGCGTGGTTGCTGGTCAGGTCCTGAACCAGACCCTGGCCATCGGTGTTATCGGCAATGAGCTGCCCGTTATTGTCGTAATACAGCGTATTGGCCGCACCGGCCTTTTCCGCACGCCCGGCTCTGCGATCCGCCAGTTGCCAGGCCTGCTCTTTAAAGG
>CAYUTG010000199.1:0-5425 GCA_964447555.1 uncultured Marinobacter sp. | reverse complement strand
CCACCTCGAAGTTTGTGCCCTACCGCTCAAAAAACAGTCAACCCCGAGTCAGGCGCTAAATGTCTTAATTGAGTTTACGTCGTATGGGCATTATTCCCGTATGATGGCACAGCAACGACATGACTTTCACCTGATGACCTGAGACTTTATGGCAAAACGGAAACTGAACAAGCAACAGCAATTTCGGATTAAGAAGGTTCAGGAGGAGCGTGCAGCTCGTTTTGCCCGGAAGGAGAAGGCTGTTCAGGCGCAGGCTGATGCCGGTGAGCTGGGACCGGAGCAGGAGGGGCTGATTATTGCTCATTATGGGCAGCAGTTGGATGTCGAGGCGCTGTCGGAAGATTCTCAGGGCTCTGGCAGTGAGGATAACACTGGCGCCCGCGGTGCTGTTGTCAGGTGCTTTGTCAGGGCGAATATAGATAGTCTGGTGACGGGCGACAAGGTTATCTGGCGGCAGGGCAAGAATGAGACGGGGGTAATCGTTGCCCGTTGTGACCGGGAAAATCTGCTGCAGCGGCCGGATAATTTCGGGGCGCTCAAGCCGGTGGCAGCGAATATTGATCATATTATTCTGGTTATAGCACCAGAACCGGAGCCCCATGACAATCTGATTGACCGGTATCTGGTGGCTTCAGAGACCACCGATATTCCTGCAGTTATTCTGCTCAACAAAACAGATCTGATTACCGCTGATAATCAGGCACAGATTGATGCTCTCCTGTTACGTTATGAGCGGCTGGGTTATCAGGTGGTGCGCACGTCTGCGGCGCAATCCGGCAGCCAGCCGGCGCCGGAGGTTGAAGCGCTGGTAACGGGGCAGACCAGTGTGTTTGTTGGTCAGTCGGGGGTGGGCAAGTCGTCTATTATTCAGACCCTTCTGCCCCACGAGGCTCTTCGGGTTGGTGCGGTGTCCGCCAGTACCGGCAAGGGTGTTCACACAACAACGACGGCCAAGCTGTTTCATCTGCCCTGTGGTGGTGAGCTGATTGACTCGCCGGGCATACGGGAGTTTGGGCTCTGGCACATGAGCCCTGCTGAGGTTGAATACGGCTTCCGGGAAATCCGGGATGAGATTGGCCACTGCAAGTTCCGTAACTGCCGCCATCTGGGCGACCCGGGATGCGCAATAGACGCGGCGGCGGCCGAAGGGAAAATCAGCCCGGAGCGGCTGCACAGTTTTCACCGGATTCTTCAGGACATGGCCGAACAACAGGCCCGGGGGCTTAAGGCAAACTAGGGCGTGGTTACCAGTTCAGTTCGCCCGGAGCCGGTTTCGGCTTATTCCCTTTCCATTCGCCGCTTTTCAGTTTTTCCATGGCGTCTTGTTGTTCCTGCTCAGATGGTTTCGTCAGGTCAATAAGCGGCGCGTCACTTTTACCCGCATTGCTCTGAATATCTTTTGCCGTTTTCTTATTCAGCACAATAATGGATATCCGGCGGTTAACCGGTGCCGTCGGGTCGTCCTTGTCGAACAGTACAGAGTCGCTCAGGCCGACAACCCGGGCGATTTGTTCGGGGCGAACACCACCGGCGACCAGGGCGCGGCGTGCGGTGTTGGCACGGTCTGCAGACAGCTCCCAGTTGGTATACCCGGGGCGGCCACTAAAGGGCGTAGCATCCGTGTGCCCGGTAATGCTCAGCTTGTTATCCACGGACCCGAGCGTTTTCGCCAGCTCAAACAGGATATTCTGGGTGTAATACTTGAGTTCAGCGCGGCCACTGTCGAACATCGGGCGGCCGGAGCGATCGACAATCTGTATGCGCAGGCCTTCGTCGGTGATGTCGATGAGTAGCTGGTCTTTAAATTCCTGAAGCGTTTCGTTCTGTTCAATCCGCTCTTTCAGTTCCTGGAACAGCTCTTCCATTCTGCGCTGCTCAAGCGTTTCGGACAGTTCATCAACGACCTCGTCTTCAATCTGGATCTGGCTGGATTCCACATCTGCACTGGTTTGGTTAACAACGGAGGCACTGCCTTCCAGATCAACCGGGTTAGGCGACCCACCTTCTGTGAACCCCACCGGGTCTTTGAAGTAACCTTCCACCGCTTTCTTTTGCTCCGGAGACGCGGTTGCTGTCAGCCAGAGAACCAGAAAGAAGGCCATCATTGCGGTGGCAAAATCGGCGAACGCCACTTTCCAGGAGCCACCATGATGGCCGGCTGCAACCACTTTTTTGCGCTTGATGATAATCGGCTGTTCGTCCACTCACTGGCTCCGGTTTACGTGTCGGTATTACTTCGAGCGAACATGATCGTTCAGTTCCTGAAAGCCTGGCCGTTTATCGCTGGGCAGGGCCTTGCGACCGAACTCGATGGCCATCTGAGGTGCCTGGCCAGAAACGGTGGCCACAATGGCAGATTTCACACACTCATACGCCTTGATTTCGTATTTGGCTGAATGTTCCATGGCAATCGAAATCGGCCCGATAAATCCGTAACCCAGGAAAATCCCCATAAAGGTACCCACCAGGGCCGCTGCAACACTCAGACCAATGCGCTCTGGCCCTTCAGACATGAAATTCATGGTGATCACAATACCCAGCACCGCTGCCACAATACCCAGGCCGGGCAATGCGTCTGCAATTTTATTGACCGCGTGAGAGGGCTCTTCCAGTTCATGATGGCGGCTGTCTATTTCACTTTCCATCATGCCTTCCAGTTCATGGGTGGCCATATTGCCCGAACTGATAATACGCAGATAATCGGTAATATAATCCAGCAGTTCTTTTGACTTCATAATGGCCGGGTAGCGGCTGAAAATCTGGCTTGCTTCCGGGTTGTCAATATCTTCCTCTATGGACATCACTCCCTGCTTCCGGGATTTATCAAATATCTCGTACAGAAGGCTTAGCAGGTCAACATAGAAGGCTTTATTGAAAGGCGACCCCGTAAGCTGGCGCATGGTGCCTTTAAAGACTTCTTTTATGGTGTGTACCGGGTTCGCAATAATGAACGAGCCTACTGCGGCCCCACCGATGATAAGAATCTCTGTCGGCTGCCAGAGCACCATCAGGTTTCCGCCATGAAGCACATACCCGCCTATTACGCAGGCTAAAACAATGACTGCACCAATAATAAGTAGCATGGAAAAAACGTCGACCTTATAGGTTTTAGTAATCGGCCTGAGCCGGGTTCAGCTTTTGCTGGGCTGCACAGATAATAGCAAGGCTATCCGGTTACCGCGAAGCGGTGAAACAATTTCTATACACAGTCCGGTCTTTGCTAAACTTCGCGCCTTCGATCGTAAAGGGTCTTTTACATGTTGGACAAACTGTTTGTTCTTAGCCAGTACGCTACACCGCAACTGGCTGTTTCACGCATCGCCGGCCGTCTGGCGGACAATGATCGCACCCCTGCCCTGAAAAACCGGGTAGTAAAGTGGTTTATCGGCCGGTACGGCGTAGACATGAGCGAGGCCCTTGAATCTGACCCTGAGGCTTATGCAAGCTTCAATGCTTTTTTTACCCGCGCCCTGAAACCAGGCCTGCGGCCGATCGCTGAGGGTAAAAATACGTTTATAAGCCCGGTTGATGGTGCTATCAGCCAGCTTGGCAGCATTTCCGGCGACCGGGTTTTTCAGGCCAAAGGGCAGTCGTTCAGCCTGGTTGAGTTGCTTGGCGGCGACGAGCAGCGGGCGGCAGCTTTTTCTGAGGGTGAGTTTTCAACGGTGTATCTGTCACCGAAAGACTATCACCGTATTCACATGCCGCTGGCCGGCGCCTTGCGCGAGATGGTGTATATTCCGGGTAAGCTGTTTTCGGTCAATCCGGTGACGGCTGAAAATGTTCCCAATCTGTTTGCCCGTAACGAACGTGTGGCTTGTATTTTCGACACGGCTGCCGGGCCTATGGCGCTGGTGCTGGTGGGGGCGATGATTGTCGGGAGTGTTGAGACGGTCTGGGCCGGGGTGGTTGCGCCTGGCAGCGGGCAGGTAACGGCGACTCGTTATGAGGGAGAGCAGGCAAGGCAGTTTGCCAAAGGCGAAGAGATGGGGCGTTTCCGGCTGGGCTCAACAGTGGTTATGGTGATGCCCAAAGGATGTGTTCGCTGGAATGGGGAGCAGGTTGCGGGGAAACAGGTTCGGATGGGTGAGGCATTCGGGGTAGCTATCAAGCCTTCTCTATCGGAAACGCCAGTACGTCGGAAATAGTCCGGGTGCCGGTTTTCAGCATTAGCAACCGGTCCAGGCCGAGTGCTACGCCGGAGCAGTCGGGCAGGCCGTGGTCGAGAGCGGCTAAAAAAGCCTCGTCTATTGCCATTTCGGGTTTTCCACCCGCTTTTCGCAGGCGGTTGTCCTGTTCAAACCGGTGGCGCTGCTCTGCTGTGTCGGTGAGTTCCCAGTAGCCATTACAAAGCTCCAGTCCGTCGATGTAGAGTTCAAAACGGTGCGCCACGTCGAAGCCGTCAACCCGGGAAATTCTGGCCAGCGAGGCTTGCGACGCCGGGTATTGATGGATAAACACCGGAGTTTCTTTGCCCAGGCGCGGCTCTACCGAGAAGCTCATCAGTAGGTCCAGGCAGGCGTCGCGGCTCAGGCTTTGCAACTGATCAGGGTCTAACCATTGCCGGCAGCGCTGGCGCAGGTTTTCGTCGGTGATTGTAAACGGGTCGATGCCTGCGTGGTCGATCATTGCCTGGCGGTAGCTGAGTGTTTCTGGCTGGGGGCAGTTGAGCCATTCACAGACCAGATCGGCTACTTCGGCCATCAGGGCGGTGTCGTCAAGGCCAGTCCGGTACCATTCAAGCAGGGAAAATTCCGGATTGTGGCGCTTGCCGCGCTCGCCATTCCGAAAGACTTTTGACACCTGATAGATGCTGCCTGAGCCAGCCGCCAGCAGGCGTTTCATGTGATATTCCGGTGAGGTTTGCAGCCAGCCGCCCTGGCAACCAGGTGCGACAACCTCTGCGAATACGCCATCGAGATTCAGATCGGTAACACCGTGCCGCCCCAGTACGGGGGTTTCCACCTCCATAACTTCTCGCGCAGCAAAAAAGCCGCGCACAAACGCTAATTGTTGTGCACGGCTTCTCAGGGCTGCCTGCGAGGCAGCAGGCCGCCAGACAGGTGTATTCGTCATCATCAGATCAGCTGTTTTTTACACGGCTGACGTATTCACCGGAACGGGTGTCAACTTTCAGCGTTTCACCAATAACGATGAACAGGGGAACACTGACCACAGCGCCCGTTGAGAGCGTGGCCGGCTTGGAACCGCCCTGCGCGGTATCGCCCTTCATGCCCGGGTCTGTTTCAACCACCTCAAGCTCAACAAAGTTGGGCGGCGTCACGGTCAGAGGTGTACCGTTGTACAGGGTAACCGTGTAAACGTCCTGCTCTTTCAGCCATTTCAGGGTGTCACCAACGGCTTTTGCGTCCGCCGCGTACTGCTCGAAAGAACCATCGGTCAGCATGAAGTGCCAGAATTCGCC
>CAYUTG010000198.1:0-5451 GCA_964447555.1 uncultured Marinobacter sp. | reverse complement strand
AGTTCTTCAACTTTTTTGCCAACAATCATCATCATGTCGGCAAACTCGTCAATCACAACAAACATCGCGCGCAGAGTTTCCAGTTCCGGCCGTTCCTGCTCATCATTGGCCAGATATTCATCCGGTTTCCAGAGCGGGTCTAACAAGGGCTCGCCAGCGGCTGCAGCGTCTTTAACCTTGCGGTTATAGCCAGCCATATTACGCACGCCAAGGCTGGCCAGCAGCCGGTACCGGCGCTCCATTTCAGCCACACACCAGCGCAGTGCATTGGCAGCCTCTTTCATATCGGTAACCACCGGCGCCAGCAGGTGCGGAATGCCGTCGTAGATGCTAAGCTCCAGCATCTTGGGGTCGACCATGATAAACCGCACCTCCTCGGGTGTGGCTTTGAGCAGCATGCTCAGGATCATGGCATTTACACCCACAGACTTACCCGAGCCGGTTGTACCGGCCACCAGCAGGTGTGGCATCTTAGCCAGATTGGCAACTGTCGGATTGCCGCCAATATCGTTACCCAGTGCAAGCGTAAGGCGTGATGAAGACTCCTGAAATACACGGGCGTTCAGCACTTCACTCAGCCGCACGATTTCCCGCTTTTCGTTCGGAATCTCAATGCCTACAACCGATTTACCGGGAATTACCTCGACCACCCGCACACTGAGCACCGCGAGGGAACGCGCCAGGTCTTTTGCAAGGTTGGAGATCTTGCTGACTTTCACGCCGGGAGCGGGTTTTATCTCGAACCGGGTAATCACGGGCCCCGGGTTCACCTCAACCACTTCGACCGACACACCAAAATCGGCCAGCTTTTCTTCAAGAAGCCGGGACATATGCTCCAGAGCTTCTTCAGAGTAGCCGCTTTCCTTATGCTCCTCCGGCGGATCCAGCAGAGAGATCGGTGGGATTGCGCTTTCAATGTCCTCAAACAACGAAGACTGTTTGTTCTTTCCTGTTTTGCCCGCAGAAGGCTGTTCTTCCTTTTTAAAGGGCGAGATTTTCAGCGAACGTGCAGATGCCTTAGCCGCCTTCTGTTTTGGCTTGGGTGCCGGCGCATCATCGTCCCTGGAGCTGAAACTTTCCAGACGGGCAGGTTCCGGTGCCGGGGTTGCCGCCATATCGGCGAAGCCAGGCTCTTTCCGTTCCACCCCCTCATTCTGTACTGGCCTGGCTTTCCGTGGTCTCAGGCCTGGTATACGCTGCCACCAGCGTAGGCCTGAACGGCCCCGGGCAGTTGTTTGCAAGCCGCCCTCTTCCCGCGCGGCAACACGGTCATTCACCATGGGTGGTTGCTGTTTTGATGATGGTTGCCTTGCCCCCGGTTTCGGCTCTGCCGCCCCGGTATGCTCTTCGGCTTTGTCTTTGCGATTTGACGCCAGGCTGGACAAAGCAGTTCCTAACCGAAGCGTAAGGCCGCCGACCTCATCCATAAAACGGAACCAGGACAGTCCGGTGGTTACGGTCAACGCGAACAGAAAAATGGCGATCAGCAACAAGGTTGTGGCCGGCAGGTTGAAAAACCTGACCATGGCATCAGATACCGCCGCCCCCATAATGCCGCCGGACGATGCGCCAAGGCCAAACACGGAATAAAGGGATAGCAGGCTGGTAGCAGACAGCAGTATCAGGCAGAAGCCCCCGAACCGCATAAGAAACAGCGGCCAGTGCATATCGAGAGAATCGTTCCGGCGACGGATCAGCATGATGGCATAACCTGCCACCATAACCGGAAACAGGTAAGCCACCTCACCGAAGAAGTCCATCAGTATGCTGGCCAGCCAGGCACCGGTACGCCCGGCATAGTTGTTCACATGGGTATCGTGGCCGATGCTTGCCCAGCCAGGGTCTGTCTGACTAAAGGTGACAAGCGCCATCGCAAGATAGATACACAGAGACACCAGGGCAATAACCGCGCCTTCCCGTGCACCCTGGGATACCAGACGGCGAAAACGCAATTGTTTTTCTGTCAGTGCCTGTGAGGCTTTCTTTGCTTCTACGGACTCGGCCATGAATACTCAGGTGTTCTCATTGCTTGGGTTCTGAAGCGCCTGAAAACCACGATCAAGATCCCGTTTCAGGTCTTCAACAGCTTCTATGCCTACCGAGAGCCGGATAAGATTCTCGGTAATACCTGCTGCCACTTTTTCTTCCGGCGGCAGGCGGCCGTGGGTTGTTGTGGCCGGGTGAGTGATGGTTGTTTTCACGTCGCCCAGATTGGCCGTAATTGAGATCATCCGGGTGGCATCAATAAACTGCCAGGCCTGCTCTCGCCCACCCTTCAGGCGGAACGAAAGTACACCACCGTAGCCCGACTGCTGGCGTTTGGCCAACTCGTGCTGTGGATGGCTTTCCAGCCCGGTATAAAATACCTTTTCCACGGCAGGTTGCTGCTCCAGCCATACCGCCAACTCTAACGCATTGTCGCAATGGGCACGCATACGGATTGGTAAGGTTTCCAGCCCTTTCAGAAACACCCAGGCGTTAAATGGGCTCATGGTCGGGCCGGCCGAGCGTAAAAAGCCGAATACTTCATCCATCAGTGCTGCAGACCCTATGGCAACACCACCCACGCAACGGCCCTGTCCATCAAGGTACTTGGTTGCCGAGTGAATCACGATATCGGCACCGTATTCAAACGGGCGCTGAAGCACCGGAGTACAGAAACAGTTATCAACCACAAACAGGGCATCGTTATCATGAGCGAGGCGAGCCAGGCCGCTCATATCTGCCACTTCACAGAGCGGGTTTGAGGGTGTTTCAACAAACAGCATACGAGTTTCAGGACGAACAGCCGCCGCCCACTCGTCCATATTCTCCAGAGTAACAAACGTGGTTTCCACTCCGAACCTGGACATAAACCGCCGCAGCAGGCCGTTGGTTGTTCCGAACACAGCACGGGAGCACACAACGTGGTCGCCACTTTTCAGCAGCGCCATGCAGGTACTGAGAATAGCAGCCATGCCAGAGGCGGTAGCAACAGCCCGCTCACCACCTTCCATGGCGGCAATCCTGTTTTCAAAGGCCGCCACGGTGGGGTTAGAGAACCGGGAATAGATATACCCGGGCTCTTCACCGCTGAACCTGGCGGCAGCCTGCGCCGCACTCCCATACACAAAGCTGGAGGTCGGAAAAATCGCTGAACTATGTTCCAGTTGATCGGTTCGGATCTGCCCTGCCCTTACCGCCAGGGTGTCAACTGACATACCGTCCAGATCCGACTCGGGAATCTGAATATTCTGGTCGCGACAACTGGTCATGAGTTTCTCCTGCTAGCGCCGGGGGCGCGATTAGTCTTCGTCATTATGTAGGTCGATAATACCGTTATCTTCGGGTGCACCGTTACTCTCACCGTGACGGCTTTCATCATTCCGTGCCGCATCAAGGCGATCCAGGTAGGCCCGGTCAACATCGCCGGTGACATAGTTACCGGTGAAAACCGAACACTCCCAGCCTTCAATCTCATCATTCACATCACTGACACAGGCGACCAGGTCTTCGAGATCCTGGTACACCAGCCAGTCGGCACTGATCAGTTCGCGAACTTCCTCAACGGTCCGGTCATGGGCAATCAACTCGCTGGCAGAGGGCATGTCAATTCCGTACACGTTCGGGTAGCGCACCGGGGGAGCTGCCGACGCAAAGTAAACCTTGCGTGCACCCGCATCCCGCGCCATCTGAACAATCTCCCTGCAGGTCGTACCGCGCACAATGGAATCGTCTACCAGCATCACGTTTTTCCCGCGAAACTCCAGATCAATCGGGTTCAGTTTCTGGCGAACCGATTTTTTGCGCATTTTCTGCCCCGGCATGATGAACGTGCGGCCGATATAGCGGTTTTTAATAAAGCCTTCACGGAACTTTACCCCCAGCCGGTGGGCCATCTGCATGGCTGATGTTCTGCTGGTATCCGGTATGGGCATCACAACGTCTATATCATGGTCTGGCCTTTCTCTCAGCACTTTATCAGCCAGGGTTTCGCCCATCCGCAGGCGCCCTTTGTACACAGATACCTTATCCATAATGGAATCGGGGCGTGCAAAATAGACGTGTTCAAAAATACACGGGTACAGATGGGGGTCTTCAGCACATTGCTGAGTGTAGAGGGTGCCATCGGTTTCTATATACACAGCCTCACCCGGCGCAATGGCACGCACCAGCTTAAATCCGGCTGCGTTCAGGGCCACGCTTTCGGACGCAATCATGTATTCTTTCCGGCCGTCGTCTGCTTCACGAACACCAAAACAGGCGGGGCGAATGCCATTCGGGTCACGAAAACCAACAATACCATGGCCGGTAATCATCGCAATGGCGGCGTAGGCACCCCGGCACCGCTTATGAACCGCACGGACAGCAGAGAAAATATCATCTTTTCCCGGGTTCAGCTTACCCAGTTTCTGAAGCTCGTGGGCAAAGACGTTCAGCAAAACCTCAGAATCGGAGTTCGTGTTGATATGCCGCAGGTCTGTGCGAAACAGGTCAGTGCTCAGTTCGTCTGCGTTGGTGAGATTGCCATTATGCGCCAGCGTAATGCCGTAGGGGCTGTTCACATAAAAGGGCTGAGCCTCGGCTGAACTGGAACTGCCCGCTGTCGGATAACGAATGTGCCCTATGCCGACATTCCCGACCAACCGATGCATGTGCCGGGTATGGAACACATCACGAACCAGGCCGTTATCTTTCCGAAGATAGAAGCGCTCATCCTGAAAGGTGACAATTCCGGCCGCATCCTGGCCCCGGTGCTGAAGAACCGTTAACGCATCATAAAGTAACTGATTGACGTTAGACGTACTGACGATGCCGACAATGCCACACATGGATAAGATAATCTCCGGGTGTTAATACTGAGTGTTAACGCGACGCAGCGACTGGCTCTGCGCCTTGAGATTGCTGATCATTTTCTGAATCAGCACGGCCATCACTGGCCGGAGTCAGGAAACGTGAAAATTCGTCGCCCAGCGTCCGCCGGGACCAGGCTTCAACTACGGCCA
Source organism: uncultured Marinobacter sp. (assembly GCA_964447555.1). Classification (GTDB taxonomy): domain Bacteria; phylum Pseudomonadota; class Gammaproteobacteria; order Pseudomonadales; family Oleiphilaceae; genus Marinobacter. The sequence continues at coordinate 466 of CAYUTG010000198.1, read as the reverse complement.
GATGATTGATCATAACTGACTGACGCCACCAGGTGTCCTGAGACAGCGGTGTGTACCGGGTAAATGCGATTGCAACAATCACGACCACAACACCCCGTAACAGCCCGAACCCCATGCCCAGTACCCGATCGGTTGCCGACAGCCCGGTTGCACGAATCAGGTGGCCGATCATGTTGTTAATGATAGCGCCAATAATGAGTGTGCCGAAGAACAGAATTGCAAATGCAGCAATGAGCCGAACCAGGGGCGTTTCGACTGTGCTCTCAAGGAGCATCTGCATTTGTGGATGAAACGTCCGGGCAAGCACAAATGCGCCAACCCAGGTCACCAGCGACAAGGCCTCTCTGACAAAGCCCCGTTTCAGGCTGATGAGTGTGGAAACGGTTATCAGGGCAATGATGACCCAGTCAATCCAGATCAGCGCGTCCATGAAATATCCAGTGCAAAAAAGGAAGCGCGAATTCTA
>CAYUTG010000197.1:0-5463 GCA_964447555.1 uncultured Marinobacter sp. | reverse complement strand
AGACGCCTAATACTGAAAACCCCAGCTTCTATCGAGGCTGGGGTTTTTTTATGGCTCGGGGTCAGAACTGCAGTTCCGACCCCTTTTTCAAGTTCTGCCTCCTTTTTTATGACAGTCCGCACAGTAACAATCTGTAACGGGCGCTACACTTCAAAAAAAGCTGGCCAAAACATAATCAAAACAAAGCCAGTATCAGAGACACTCATCAGTCATCTTTTAATATGTCGCCAAAATAATAATGCGGCAGTCGTGAGATGTGACTATGAGTAAAATATTTGCCTCGCTCCTCCTGTCGGCGATAGCTGTCGGAGCAAATGCTGAGCTGAGCCCGATAACTGACCAGCAGTTGTCGGAGGTCACAGGCCAGGCGTTTGTGTCCGTAGACCGGCAGTACCATCCGGATGCCAGCAACACCACGGCCTATACCCGCGTAAATCTTGGGATGGACATTGATATCCAGACCAATGTTGATGTGCTTGAAATGGGCCGTTACGACCGTGATGGCGAGAAGGCCGGTTCTTCAGATGTTTATATCGAGGACTTCGCGCTGGGTTACATCAACAATCAGGCGTATTACGATGCCAACCCCAAGGCGCCCAGGCAGCGTAAAGCTGACGGAAGCGCTTATGCCGAGGGCGAGATTGTTCCTTTCTCCATTGATAATCCCTACTTTGAATTCGCCTATGACCAGGCTACCGAAGAAATCGTCGGATTCAGGCTCGGCTTTGGTGAATCCATGGGGATGCTGTCCGGGAAAATCGAAACCCTGACGGGTAATGTCAACGTCGACATCATTGACCGGGGTGAAGGGCTAAGTGAGGCGAACTCCAGTGGTAACTTTTTCGATCAGCTAATTGTCCTGCTTACACCGCTGCTTGAGGGCGGCAGCCCTCTGTCAACCAAGGCTGAGTTGGTTTACGGCGCAGATGGTGATCCTAATCTGGGCGAGTTGGATTCCGTACGAGCCGAGTATATTGGCATACCTAACGGCGAAAAATTTGTGCTTGAGGGTGCAAGTGGTTTTACGCGGTGGTCTGTTAAGAATTTGATTGGCTGGGGCTCCAGCTCTGAAATTGAAGTTCCGGGTTGTACCTTTTTCAGCTGCGATGGTGGTGACATTTATGTGTACGCCCAGGACTGCCTCGTACTTGGTATAGATTCCTGTTTTGATCTGGATATCTATAACAGCTTCCCCGTGGGTACCGTTGAAGAAGTGAATGGCGAGCGCCGGATTACCGGGCCGGCTGATGGCGCCTTTATTTCTTTTCAGACCAAAGATCTGGATTGGCTCAAAGATGTAAAGAAATCAAATCTGTCCCCGGAGGATTTTGTAAGGGCAACAGCCGGTGCTTTTTTCAATATCCCCAACGGCGCTACGGAGGTCAACCTGAACGAAGCCCTGTATGGCACGCAGCGGGTGCGTACGGAGTACATAGACCGCGGCAGAGGGTTGTTTTAGATGGCGATGATGAGATACCGCAAGAAATTTTTTCATCCGATGGCTCGCTATCTGGCTGTGTCGGCGCTGAGCCTGTGTTTCACAGCCAGCGCTGTTGCAGAGCTAAAGGGCCTGACTGAGAGTGAAATGTCTGAAATCGATGGCACGGGTATTGGTATCGTATTAGAGAACTTCAAGTTTTCTCATGGTACCGATCAGCCTGATGCCAACGGTAACCAGGCACGTATCTTCCGTATTGGTGGAATAAAAAGCACGGATGGCCGGGATGTCGAAATCACGGTAAATCACCTCTATATCTCTGGCGCAAATAGTAATTACGGAGAAAACCTGACATCGGTGAATCTGGGGCGCCTGATTAATCCGTGGCGGATTGATGTGGTTGATGGTAATGACATTGGCATTAACGAAAAAGCGGTACTGGAATTTGCCGCCCCCGCCATGCTATCCGCTGCGGAGGGGTACGACTGCATGAGTACCACCGCTACGGCAGGAACGGGCACTTGCTCAAGCCGGCCAGCTACGGCTGATTATATTGGTGAGCGCGCAGATATAGGGATGCAACTGAATCTCGCAGTAGGAGAGGACCGGTCAGCCAACATCAATGTCCACGCAAAAAGTGCCGTGATTGATGGAAGCTATCTCCGGTTATGGGGAGATAATGATCGTCGACAAATGGTGGGGCAGTTCAAACTTAATTTCTATTCCCCCGAACTGTCTATCAATGCCTGTGCCCAGGATGGCAGCTCTTGTGGTTCTAAAATTCTGATGTCTGATTTTGCGCTGGAACTGGCCATTGGCAATCAGCTTCAGCCAGTTTTCCTTGATGTGGACGGCACCGGGAATTTCGTTGTTGACGTGGCGTCGATCCGTCAGCCCACGGCAGGTGAAATAGGTGCAGACGGGCTTCGGGGGAGCAGTAATGGTGAGACCTGGGATTTCTATGAGTCCTACTACACGAATCCCGAGTATCGAAGCAATCTGAGCATCGGGAACTTCAGTGTGGGGAACCGGGATTTCGGTTCTGCACGGGTTCAGGGGATGCTGATTCAGCATTTGAGCATACGGACCAAGGACCTTGGGCGATGAGCATAAGTAGCGTGGGCCAAAAAACTATCGCCTGGGTATGGCTGGTTGCATTGGCGTTCCCTGTGGCGGCTGAAATGTCTCTAATCAGCGATGATGCTCTGGCGACGGTTTCCGGGCAGGGTGGCATCTATCTTTCCGGGGATATCAGCATTAATGAGCTGGGTGGGCCGATTGAAAACAGCTATTTCGGGCGCTGCGATGACGCGGCCAAAAAGTGCGGTGCGCGCTTTGCATACCGTCTCAAGGAGTCCGGTGGCTGGATGGTTCTTGATGATATCCGGGGCAACTTCGCGTTTGAAGGCCTGACGTTGCGTGTGCGGACTATCGACTCCGGTTTTGCCGGTGATGGTGCATTGTTCAATCACGATGTACTGGAGCTGGGACTGCCCAATACAGTGCGTTTCAATGACGTGCGCTTCAAGATTGCAGCGAGCAGTACCGCCCGGCCTACAGATCCGGGCTTTCAGCAAACGGACATCTTCTCGGTTCAGATGCGGGGTGATGTGATCATGGAGGGTAACTTACTCGTCTTTCCAACGGGTAAACCCTGAAAGGTGACGCAATATTATGAGAGCCAGTAAAGAACATCCTATCTGCATCACTGCGATTCGTGCCGGGGTTATCTTTCTGGGAGCTGCGTCGTCGGCGCTTGCCGGCATGAAAAGCCTGGACGATTCAGCGCTTGCGTCAATCAGCGGACAAAGCGGTATCACCATGGAAATGGACCTGGGCCTGAGTGCGGACCGGCTTTCCTATTTTGATGATGGTAACGGCATTCATCTGGATGGTTTTCGTGTTGGCTCTGCTACTGATGCGTCAGGTCAGGCGCATCATGTTATCAAGGTTGATATCGGCCAGGATGCATCGCTCAACCTGGATTATCTGGTTGAAGACCGGCGCATTGAATTTGGCGATATCCGGCTTGCCGGAGCGCCCGGACTCAGCATGGGCGGAATATTCTTTGATCACTCGCTTCAGGGGTCTCTGAGTATAAGGTCTGGTGGTGCTACGGGGGGCGCGGGGTACACCTTTGATTCTGCCTACACCATGACGGAGGGGCGCTTAGGCTACCGGACGAACGGCAATGAAGTGTTTCTTGATGGCATCACCATGAACGTTGAAGCGCTGAGCATAACGCTCGATGTTGTTGGTGATACGTTGCAATTGAATGCTCCCAGAATTGTAGGTGCGTGGCAGGTAGACGCAATTCGCTACAGTGGCAATGCGTCCAACCACGGGGTCAGCGTGGACTCTGGGTCCGGGGCTTTGCTGCCCTCTTATGGCGGGCTGAGCGGCGACTACGATCTATCCTCCAGAACAGACATTACCGCAGGAGGTCGCACTGGCCAGGGGCTCCGGATTGATAATGAAACAACCGTGCACAGTGCAACATTCCTTTATCACGATGACGCCAACACCCTTGCGTTACGTGATATCACCGGTGCCTATAAGGTACACGACCTGAGGTTGGATGTGGCATCCGACTGGCAGGGCCGGCCAGCGCTGGCGCTGACGGTAGGCTCGATCGACGGAGAGTTTTCGGTCGGAGCCATTGAAATGGGCAGCAACGGTAAAAGTGTTGGCCAGGTGAACATCAGCTTCCTGCTTGAGGATCAGGTGTTTAATGGCCGGAGTTATTCCAATGCCGTTTACCTGCAGGGTGGAGGACATGTGGATGCTGGCCCGCAGGGGCTGCGTCTGGCCACTGAGTGGAGCCTGCGCCTGGCTGATTTAAGCTACACGGAAGACGGCAACCGGGTTATTTTCAGTGGCCTTCAGTCCTGGGGGCAGGGCGATATCACCGTAAACGTAACACGTAATGAGGTGCGTGGCGGTACGCAGTTTTATGATGGGCTAAGAGTGGGGTTTGAGGGCGTTAAGGCCGGGTACCGAATCAACGGCCTGAAGGTTGGCAGTGACGATGCCCCGCTGCAGGGTGGTACGGAACTTCTGCTGGCACTCGGTTTTTACCCGGCTTATGAATTTGAGCTGGACGGCCAGATAACGCTTGGCGCAGGCGGAGCCAGCGGTGCTGGCATTACGATTAACTCGGATATTCGTATTACCAATGGCAAAGCCGCCATCATCGCCGCTCCCTACGATGAGGGTAATGGCGAGGTCAGTCAGAAAGGGCTATGGATCAGTGAACTGGATTACGACGCTCATGTCCGGGATATGACGATCGATGTAACAGACGAAGGGCTGGCCATTATCAAGGGCGAAGCGTGGAGCACAATGGATATCGGTAACCTGCGGGTGGGCGATAAATCCACCGGGAAAAGCTTTGGCAGAGTTGTTCTTCAGGGATATGAGACCGGTAGCAGTATGACCATAGTGCCCGGTGGTGCTGGCAATGTTTGTTCCGGCGGTATGGGTAGTACTGAGGCGGCATGCCAGTCTTCCGGAGGGTTATGGGAGGCCAGGGGCGAGGAAGGCATCACCGTGCGCCTGAAGCAGGTGTTGGCCAAGGCTGTCAGTGACACCCGGAAGAACGCTCTCACCTGGGAGACAAACCGGCAACTGGATGGTAGTGGTAAGCCGGTGAATGGCACGGGTACACAGCTGGTCCTGAATGATATTTACACCAGCGATGGTGGCGATTTTGACGGAGATGGCGTTGAAGATAATACCTTCGGGGTGCGCACGGACCTTTCTGTGGATGTGTATCAGACCAAAGTGGTTAAAAAAGCCAGTGGGCCGGACTCCCTGGGTGTGGTTGGTACCAAGGGTGATGAAAAAATCATGGATTCCGCAGCGGCCAAGGGGTATCGCTACGTAACCAGCCCGACGCAGGCTGATATCACTAACCGCCCTCTCGGGTTCGCCGTGCAGGCGCGAAGTCAGTTTAAAGAACTTACTATCAACAACATTGATCTGGTACACCCTACCGGTGGTGCACAAACCGCAGTTTACGGCGT
>CAYUTG010000196.1:0-5534 GCA_964447555.1 uncultured Marinobacter sp. | reverse complement strand
GTGGATCGCAGCCAGACAGAAGCCGCACTCTCCATTGGCATGACCAATGGCCAGCTGATGCGGCGCATCGTCCTGCCACAGGCTACCCGCGTGGCACTGCCAACATTGATGAATTATTTTATCGATATGATCAAAGCCACGTCGCTTGCCTTCACCCTGGGGGTTACCGAGTTGATGGGTGCGACCCAAAAAGAGGCTGCCGGCAGTTTTCTCTATTTTGAGGCATTTGTGGTGGCCGCCATTATGTACTGGATTGTGGTTGAGCTGTTGTCCTGGCTGCAGCATCATCTTGAGGCACGTTTGAACAAGGCCTATAACCGATGATTAAACTTGAATCCCTGCGCAAACAGTATGGCCCTGCAGTGGTTCTTGATGGCATAGACCTGGCCATTGAGCAGGGCGAGATTGTGGTTATTATCGGGCCATCCGGCACCGGCAAGTCTACCTTGCTGCGTTGTCTCAATTTTCTTGAACAGCCCACCTCTGGCCGCATTACCGTTGGCGATTTATCCGTTGATGTTACCCGTGCCAGTAAACGCGATATTCTGGCCCTGCGGCGGCGTACGGCGTTTGTTTTTCAGAACTACGCACTGTTCGCCAACAAAACCGCTCTGGAAAACATTGCTGAGCGCTGGCAGGTGGTTGATGGCTGGCCAAAGGAAAAGGCACACAGTAAAGCCATGGAGATCCTTGAGCGGATTGGCCTGAAAGATCAGGCCCATGCCTACCCGGCGTCCATGTCTGGCGGGCAGCAACAGCGGGTGGGTATTGGCCGGGCCATGGCCACCGGAGCCGACGTTATTCTGTTTGATGAGCCAACGTCATCACTGGACCCGGAGTGGGTCGATGAAGTGCTGGGGCTGATGAAGCAGTTGGCCAAAGAGCGCCAGACCATGCTGGTGGTTACCCATGAAATGACGTTCGCCCGCGATGTGGCCGACCGGGTGATCTTTATTGATGGCGGACGCATTGTGGAGCAGGGGCCACCCAGTCAGATTTTCCAGAATCCACAGGACCCGCGCACCCGCGACTTCCTTCAGAAAATACTGGCAACTAACCCCGCCGACGTTTAACCGTCGCTCAGGTTAGTTGCCAATCTGCCATCGTCTCAGCGCAAATCCGGATTCAGCGTATAGGTTCCGGTTCTGCGGGCACTGGCAAGTACATGTCCTTCCATGGCCTTGCGAGCGTCGTTACCATCGAACTCACCTTCCAGGCCCAGTGTGTCAACATCCAGCGCAAAGACTTCAAAATGATAGCGGTGAATCAGCTCATCATTCCAGGGTGGGCAAGGGCCGTCATAGCCCGCATACGTGCCTGCCATATCCGGGTTTCCAGCCAGAAACTGCGTGTAATTGTTCACGCCGCGCACACCAATCGGGCCGGCAAAATCCTTACCCTTCGGGCTGACGCCATCGCTGTCTTCGCCTTCCGGAATCCGGCTGATACCAGCCGGAATATCCACCAGCACCCAGTGGAAAAAATCAGCCCGCGGCAGGCTCTTCGCCACGGTTTTGCCTTCCTGGTTAACATCGTCCGCCACACTGGGGGCGTCGGGGTCGAACATGATGATCGCGAAGCTTTTGGTACCTTCCGGCGCATCCCGCCAAACCATACCGGGATTGCGGTTCGGCCCGAAACTCATGTGGTCCCGCTCACTGTAAACGCCAAATGCAAATTTCTCGGGAATGGGCTGGTTCTCTTCGACGCCACTAACATCCAGTTTCACAGTTATTTCTCCTGTTGATGGCTGGCAGGTACCGGGGCATCTCTGCCTGTTTGCGCAACGGCCTGCCCAGCCTGTATATACCGGTCATGTTGTAACAATAGTAGCCCGGTTATGTCCAGATTAGCAGATTGGTCCGATGGTCGCTTATTACAGCCATGATTCAGCATGTCGGCACAATACCCCCTTGATCACTAGTCAGGATGAACCATAGTAATAACATGGCCTACCGATTACGGAAGGAGACGGATCATGACCGACGAAGAATATAAGCAACTTCACCCGATTCTGAGCGCAACAACAGAGCATTACGTCAGTCTTTACACCAATGCGCCTAACGAGAAGAATCGCCAGAAGCTGATCAAGCTGGAAGCCTTGCTGCACGATAAACTGGAAGCTTTGCAGAAGGCCCGTGACGACGACGATTAACGGCTGTTTTCAGCCCACTTTTCGGCCGGAGCAACATAGGTTCTGAAGCCCTCAACCAGTTGCTCCGGCGTTTCTGCGAGTATCAGCGTGTCTACCGCTTCCTGCTTCAGAAAGCCGGCGGTTTCCATGGTCCGGATCATCTCGAGCAGGGGGTTATAAAAGCCATTGGCATTGTATAGTGCGCAGGGTTTCCGGTGCAGGCCAAGCTGGGCCCAGGTCCAGGATTCAAATATTTCCTCCAGGGTGCCGATACCACCGGGAATGGCGACAAACCCATCCGCAAGTTCGGCCATTTTGGCCTTGCGTTCGTGCATATCCTTCACCACAAACAACTCAGTCAATCTCTGGTGGGCCAGTTCGCGGTTGCGCAGGTGTTCCGGAATAACGCCATAAGCTTTGCCACCACCGGCAAGTACCGTGTCGGCGATGATGCCCATCAGCCCGACGTGGCCGCCGCCAAACACAAGATCAATGCCGTGACGACAAAAATACTCACCCAGTTCTCTGGCGCAGGCCGCGTACACGGGATCATTCCCCGGCTGAGAACCGCAGTAAACCGCTATTTTCATATTCAGTCATCCTCTTAATCTGCATTTGCCAAAAACCCACCGTGCATCCACCCTCTCAACCTGCCCGGTTGTTTCGCTCCGGACGAGCCACGATCGTATACGCACTTCCATCGAATTGTATCAGCCACCCCGGCCACGTTAGTATTGTACCTCTGAACCAGACACCCGCTTTACCTTCTGAATACCAGTGAGGACAGCCAAGCGCTTTCTAACCAGAGCGCTTGGCTCTCTTCATTTATGGGGTTTTGCTGTATGAACAATCTGCATCATATCGTTGTGGTAGGCGGCGGCGCCGGTGGCCTTGAACTGGTTACCCGGCTGGGTAATAAACTGGGAAAAAAGCACAAAGCGCGCATCACCCTGGTCGATGCCGGCCTGACGCATGTCTGGAAACCGCTGCTGCATGAAGTCGCCTCTGGCTCACTGGATGCCAGCACCAATGAAATCAATTACCGCGCCCATGCCCGGAAACACCACTACGAATTTCAGCTTGGCCGCCTGAACGGCCTGGATCGCAACCGGAAAGAGTTGGTTATTGCACCATTTTATGACGACGAAGGTACAGAAGTCGTTCCGGAAAGGCGCATTCATTACGACAGCCTTGTGATTGCCGTCGGCAGCACCGCCAACGATTTTGGCACGCCAGGCGCTCAGGATCACTGCCTGTTTCTGGACAGTCTCCGGCAGGCACGCCGCTTTCACTCACTGCTGCTGAATGCCTTTTTGCGCAAAAACCACGAAGCCATGCTAGGGCAGGGGAATGCTCTGAATATCACCATTGTCGGCGCCGGTGCAACCGGTGTGGAGCTGGCCGCTGAGTTACGCCTGGCCTCCCGGGAATTGCCGGTTTATGGCATGAACCACCTGAAATCATCGGACATTTCCATCAGCATTATTGAGGCTGCGGGCCGCATTCTTCCGGCGCTACCTGAACGGCTCTCGGCAGCGGCCACCCGCGAGCTGAACCGCCAGCACATTCGGGTGTACACCGGCCAGCCTGTCAGCAAGGCGCAAGATGGCAGCATTCTTCTGAAAGACGGTACCGAGCTGCCCTCTGATATGACGGTCTGGGCCGCTGGCATCAAGGCACCGGCATTTCTCGCAGAGCTGGATGGCCTGGAGGTCAACCGGGGCAACCAGCTGGTAGTCGAGCAAACCCTGCAAACCACCCGGGACAGCAACATTTTTGCCCTGGGTGATTGTGCAGCCTGCCCGCAGCCCGACTCTGAGCGCCCGGTGCCTCCCAGGGCTCAGGCCGCTCACCAGCAGGCAGACGCACTGTTCAAAACCCTGCGCAATCGTCTGGAAGATGGTGAGGCGGTCCCTTTTGTGTATCGGGATTATGGCTCGCTGATTAACTTCAGCCACTACACCACCGTTGGCAATCTGATGGGCAGCCTGTCCGGGCGCGGCATGTTCATTGAGGGCAAGGTTGCCAAGCTGTTTTATGTCTCACTTTACCGGATGCACCAGGTTGCCCTGCACGGCATGCTTCGCACGGGCATTATCTGGCTGATGGACAGAATCAGCCGGGCCATGCAGCCACGGCTTAAACTGCATTAACTGAATACAGAGGTTACGTAATCATGAATCCAGCAGGCTTGAAGTTAAGAGCACTTTTGAGCACCAACACCTGTAATAACTGTGCCTCTGTATACGACCCGCTATCGGCCCGAATGGCCGACAGCATTGGTTTTCAGGTAGGTATTCTTGGCGGCTCTGTCAGTTCCTTAACGCAGTTGGGAGCGCCGGATATATCGCTGATAACTCTCAGCGAACTGGTTAGCCACGCCAACCGGGTATGCGGTGCGTCAGAACTGCCTGTCGTTGTGGATGGCGACAACGGCTATGGCAACGCCCTGAAAGTGATACGAACCGTTCAGGAACTGGAGCGGGCCGGGGCAGCAGGTATCACCATTGAAGACACCCCTCTGCCCAAGCGCCATAACAGCACGAACACCCTCTGCCCGATTTCAGAAGCAACCTGCAAACTGCAGGCTGCAGTCGAGGCCCGCAAACACCCGGAAACCGTTATCGTTGCAAGAACACCGGCCGACGACAGCCAGCCTCTCTCGGACATTCTTGAACGCGTGAAAGCTTATAGCGGTGCAGGGGTTGATGCGATCTGCGCCTTTGGCCTGACTAACCCCGAAACCCTGGCAGCCATCCGGAATGCCACAGAACTGCCGATTATGGTGATCAGCTACGGAGATAACCACCTTGGCAGCAACCAGGCACTTGCGGACCAACGGGTAAGAATACTGATGCGCGGGCACATTCCCTTTGAAGAAGCGGTTAAAGCAACCTACCTCTCGTTACTGAGCGTTCACTCCGACCAGCCCACCGGGGCAGAAGAGGCCAGCTCAGTGCAGGGCAAAAGCCTGATTGCCAGGTTCTCACATGCTCAGGATTTCAACCAGACCGCCAAACGCTATAACCTTTGATTTTCAGCCGAAGCCAGCGAATATTGCTTCAAGAGTTTGATACACAAGAGGTTTACAGAGATACTGAAGAGTATAAGAAGCGCGGCCTGGAGCGGGTGAAGGGAATCGAACCCTCGTAGTAGGCTTGGGAAGCCTCTGCTCTGCCATTGAGCTACACCCGCATTAGCGCCAAATGCTCAGGCAATATAATCCTTTGGCCTGCCTGTGAGCAAGCACTCTGTCTGGAGAAATGATGGACCCCATACTGCCCCTGATTGGTGCCCTGATGCTGGTCATCAGCATTGTTCTCAGCCCGCTGTCCAGCCGGGTAGGCATGCCAGTGCTGCTGATATTCCTGGGCGTTGGCATGATGATGGGTGAGGACGG
>CAYUTG010000195.1:0-5546 GCA_964447555.1 uncultured Marinobacter sp. | reverse complement strand
GGGAGCGTTGGGGTTAACCACACGGGTTAGGGTGCCGTCTGCCCCTACTTCCATCATGTTGCCGAAGATGACGCTGATGGACAGTGGCAGGGCGGCGGAAAAACCGATGAAGGAGCCGAAGGTAAGAATGTAAAGCACGGTCATGGACCAGGTGTGCTTGTTGCTGAAAATCGAAAACTGGTTTTTGATGTTGGGTTTGATGTCCCCGGGAATCAACCGCAGCAGCACCACGGTCAGAATGATGGTCAGGGGCAGGGCAAGCCACATGTTCATGATGCTCAGGGCCCATACGCCGGCAACGGAGGTAAATACGCCAACGCCATAAAGGCCGAGAATTTTACCAAAGGCGGCGATGGGGTTGCCCGGGTTGGGTGTTACCACCTTCAGGTTGTTCATCCCGAACCAGCCGGCAAACGCCAGGGGAATCAGAAACAACATCCAGATAAATCCGGCGTTCTGTATCCAGGCATCGGTCCCTGCCTCTATGCGGCCAATCAGGGTACCGCTGGGGCTCAGCAGTTCCATCGGGCCACCGGCAACGGCACCAAAGAGCCCCACGGTCATGACCAGGGGGATCAGAATCTGCATGGTAGTTACGCCAAAGTTGCCCAGCCCCGCGTTCATGCCCAGTCCATACCCCTGCTTGCTCTTTGGGTAGAAGGCGCTGATATTGCTCATGGAGCAGGCGAAGTTGCCGCCGCCAATGCCAGACAACAGTGCCAGTGCCTGGAATACAATAAACGGTGTACCGGGGTTCATCAGAGCAAGGCCGGTTCCCATTGCAGGAATCATCAGCAAGGCGGTGGTCAGAAATACGGTGTTTCGCCCGCCGGCAATCTTGATCATAAACGAGGCGGGAATGCGCAGGGTGGCACCTGAAAGGCCGGCAATGGCTGTTAATGTAAACAACTGCTCAACAGAGAAAGGGAACCCAAGGCTCTGCATCTGAGTAGTGATCATCCCCCACATCAGCCAGATGGCAAATCCCAGCAGAAGGCTGAAAATGGAAACCCAGAGGTTGCGGGCAGCAACGCGCTTCCCTTTCTGTTCCCAGAATTCTTCGTTCTCGATATCCCAGTGTTCGATATCTGCATTGGCCTTGCTGGTAGCCATGGTGTCTGTTCCCTCGGTTAACGCATTGTTTGCGATTCAGATGCGATCTGGCTTTATGCTGTCATTGTGCAAACTAGTGTAGGAGGGCATACGTGATATTTCTCAAGGACAAGCGCCGAAATTTTCGGTGCTGCTTCGAGCTTAGGTGAGGATGTTTGAAAATTGAAATATAATGTCTTTTATATCAATGGTTTACGATGGTGATATTACCAATGGAGTAGTGGTTTCAGAAACGGATTCAGAAGAGGTAGTCACTCATTTCCGCCGGGAATGAGCCGGCCCCACGAGCAGGAGCAACTGAACTGTAACGCCTGCGTAGGAAATACTCCAGAGCCCGGCAGACGCCCATAGCCAGCCCGGCTCGCTGAATGGCACAGGGCCCGCCAGATAGCGGGCAACGGTGGCTGTAGCTATCAGTGTGCCCAGGACTAGTACCTGCCATGCCGGTGGCGGGCAGCGATGTGCACGTTGCCACGCCAGCCGGAGCATAACGCTGGCAGAGAGGGTGCCCAGGGCTCCAACGGTAACCAGATGAAGGGCAGGCACAACTGGCAGGCCGGCAATCAGGTGTGCGCCAATGGTGGCGGAACCCACCGCCAGCCATAAATAACCCAGTGCGAATATCAGCAGGTCGGGTCTTTCAGGGCAGTGCCACAAACGCCACCGAAGTGTCCGTACAACAAGCAGAGCTGCGCTGGCCAGCAACAACAGGCCGGTGATCACAGATAAAGGCTCTGCCAGGCTAAGCAGAACTGCAGCCAGGAGCAATAGCAGAAGTGCGCCCTCTATGCGCGGTTGCACCCTGGCCTCCAGTGGAACGCCTTTTTTTTCCAGCGTGCCGGCAACGGCAGGAGCAATTACCCGCCCACCCATGAATGTCATTAGCAGCAGCAAACCAATAATGGCCGAATGCAGTAACTGCATTCGCCCCGGTACTGGCAAATTGGTGTTCGCCGTTACCCAGCCGCTCAGCCAGAACAGAGGGGCCAGAACACAAAGCAGTAAAATCAGTGGCCCGGCCACCTTGTTACGCCATTTCTTGGCTGCGTTGAACCTCGGTACTGCGTACCTTGCCAGAAGCAGGGCAAACGCCGGGCTGAGAATCTGAGCCATAAAGCTGTCGGGTATCGTCAGCCAGGCCACTCGCGCCAGCAGCCACAATGAAAACAGTGGCAGCAGAACGCGGCGAGGCTGGGGGCCCAGTGTGTAGCCGGCAATCAGCGCCAGTGCAAACCCGAAAATCAGCTCATGGCCATGGCCCGCTCCCAGCAAACCCGCCGGCCAGCCGGTGCCGGACGTGACCGCATAGATGGACAGGGGCACCACCAGAGTGGCCAGAATGGATGCAGCAGGGAAAAACAGCCAGAAAGCATGAACAGGTTTGCGGGCTTGCTTGGTCATTGCCGTGATGGTGTCCCTGGTGCCAAATGGAGATTTCAACGCTTCCGAAGAGTTCCGGTAGCGAGGGCCGGGAGTAATGCTGGCGGTTAAAGCAAGGGTGTGATGAACCACTGAATTTCAGAGCGAAGCCGCTCATAGCGGTTGTCTGAAGTCATTGAGTGCCCTTGACCCATACATCAATCCAGACTAAAAGTAGGTTTAAAATACCACAAAACCTTTAGTAGGTGTTCTATGAATTTAACAGACCTTCTGCGCCTACCATTCTCCGGAGGTGGTGCGTGGATTGAGCTACGCAGGCTCAATCTCTCAGTGCCCTTTCTGGCGTGGGTTATCGTTGTGCCCATGTCCTTCCTGCCGCCGGTACTTCTGTACTTTGCTGGCACTCATTATGGAAACGATTTCATCGCGGGCTTCGGAGACAAGGAGTGGCGGTTTATCACGACCATTCTGTTTCTGGCCGAGTTGTTAACCTTCTTCGTGATGGGTTGGCTCATTCACGCTGTGCTTGAGGCAGACAAGCTCGAAATTGATTATCAGGGAGCCTACCTGCTGGCAGCCATTGCCCCGCTACCTCTGTGGTTGTCCTCTTTGGCGTTACTGGTACCTGTACTGGCAGTCAGTGTTGTAGCGGTGTTTGCCGGTATGTTTTTATCTTGCGCGCTGGTGTACCAGGGAATACGGGCGCTGTGCCAGCGCACACCCGGCGACGTAGTAGCCATGTCAGCCAGTTATACCGTTATGGCGGCGTCCCTGCTTGCCTGGGGTGTGCTTATGGCTATGGTCTGGGCGTTCTGATTGGGCGTTATTCGCTATCGCCTTTGGCGGTTCCGGTCTTCAGACGGGAAAATGTAGCCGGAACCACGCCAAGCCAGGAAGCCAGCTGATTATCAGGCACTCGCCTGACCAACTCAGGATACTCATCCAGCAGCAGCTCGTACCGTCCCCGCGCAGGCATGGTGTGCTTGCGAAATTCCCGCATGCTGGCAAGTTCAGCCAGCTCTTCGGTCAGTGCCAGTGCGAAGCGTGACCAAAGGCCGTCACCGTAGGCCTGCAGTATTGACCGGAATTCTGGAAAGTCTGCCACCCAGACCGTCGCGGGTGTTACCGACGAAAGGCACAGGGTATTGCGTATCGTTCGGGAACGACCAAACACCGGCCACACCATGTCGCCTTCCGTAAAGAAATGGTGGATGGCTACCTTGCCACTGGGTGCTTCACGGAACAGGCGTAAAATGCCGTACTGAATAAGGTAGACGTGCCCCCAGGCCTCGTCATGTTTTTCCAGAGTGCTTTCGGCATCAACCCGTTGCCGGTAGAAAAGGCGTGACAGCTTTTCGAGCAGCAGGGTTTTCGGGTCGTGATGAGTCTCATCAAGGCGTATGCCGAATACGCGGCTCAGTCCATTTAGCAGCGCCACCGATTCAGGCGCGGAATCAGGAAGGGTAATGTCTGGATTATTTTCGCCCAGAAGGCAGGGGGATGAAGCTAGTTCGGGCCTGAGAATACTGCTCATAGAGTAGAACCCACCGTAAGTTATGCTGTAGACATTCTACCGAATATTTCCACTTCATAAGTGATCTATGTCATGAACATTTTGCAATGGTTGTGATTGTAGCGCCTTTTTGCCGGTAGAAACACACCCGGTGACAGCGGATAGGCTCAGGTTTTTTGGTGTTTCTTAAGGCCTGGTAAGGGCTTGAGGCGGGTACCTACCTATCCAGTGGTATACCTAAAGAGTTGTGGCTTTCACGCGGGCTATTCCTCACCATTAACGCCTGCGCGAGTACCCGTTTTTACCAGAGGATTTTGCTGTATGACCTTCTATCAGCCGGCAGGCAATGAGATTGAACTGTTCAGGGCGGCCGCAGGCAATGGCTTGCCTGTTCTGATTAAGGGCCCTACCGGTTGTGGCAAGACCCGCTTCGTACGTTACATGGCAGAACAGCTGAACCGACCTGTATACACCGTAGCCTGTCACGATGACCTGACCGCCGGCGATCTGGTCGGCCGGCACCTGATTGGCCCGGATGGCACTTACTGGCAGGACGGCCCTTTAACCCGGGCGGTTCGTGAAGGTGGTATTTGCTATCTGGATGAAGTTGTCGAAGCCCGGAAAGACACGACGGTTGTACTGCACCCCCTGGCTGATGACCGCCGCGAGTTACCCATTGAGCGCACCGGAGAACTGCTGACGGCAGCACCGGGGTTTATGCTGGTTGTCTCTTACAATCCGGGCTACCAAAGCCTGCTGAAAGGCATGAAACCCAGTACGCGGCAACGCTTTGTCTCGCTGAGGTTTGATTACCCGTCTGCGGAAGCCGAGCAAACGATTGTTATTGAAGAGGCCGGTTGTGATCGTGAGTTGGCCGCCCGGCTGGTCAGCCTGGCAACAGCCCTGCGCAATCTCAAAGATCACGATCTGGAAGAAGCTGCATCAACCCGTTTGTTGATCCATACTGCATTACTGATAGGTGCCGGTTTGCCGGCTCTGGTGGCCTGTCGTGCCGGTATGATTGAACCGCTGTCAGACGATGAGGCCACCGTCAGTGCGCTGATGGAGGTAGTGTATGCAGTATTCGGACGGATGGGCGAAGCCTCCTAGCGGCGCTGTCACTCCGATTGCCTGGTATCTGTTAAATCTGCTGGCGATTCCGGGCATCGCCTTTCTGGTCTTAATCTGGCTGTTTGTGGCCAGCACCCACGCCAATGAATTACGCCGTGCTCACACCCGGGCGGCCCTGTATATGTCGATACTGGGCTTTGTGTTGATCAGTTCGGGGGTTGGCGCAGGGTGGGTTCTGTTCGGTAATACCGGCAATTTCTGGACGCTGGCATTGGTATGGGCCATCGTTCTGCACACGGGATTTGTGCTTTGGGGCATTATTGCTCTGGCGCAGGCTATGTCGGATAAAAAGCCTTATTTTCCTGTTCGGTGGTTATGATCTGGCCCCGGCCGATGTCACAGGGTACCACCGTACAAAAAACGCTCGAGCCAGTCCAAGGGGCGCGTTAGCACCGCCAAACATGGCTCC
>CAYUTG010000194.1:0-5609 GCA_964447555.1 uncultured Marinobacter sp. | reverse complement strand
GAGGGTACGACCAGCTCTGTCTCGTTTGTGCATGATGTGCTGTTCCCTTATGCCAGCAAGCACTTACCTGATTTTGTGCGCAACCATCATCAGGGCAGCCCGGAAGTGGCTCAGCAACTGGATGCGGTGGCCGAAGTGGCGGGGGTGGATCGCCAGAATATTGATGTACTTATTGATACGTTACAGTCCTGGATCAGTGAGGACCGGAAGGAGACATCACTGAAAACCCTTCAGGGAATGGTCTGGGAGCAGGGCTATCAGACTGGTGAGCTCAAAGGCCATATTTACCCGGACGCCGCAGAGTATTTGCAGCGCTGGCATGACCGCGGCCTGCGTTTATACGTGTACTCTTCCGGGTCAGTAAAAGCTCAGAAGCTCATTTTCGGTTTTACGTCTGAGGGCGATTTCACCCCCTTCTTTTCCGGTTATTTTGATACCCGGGTAGGCGCAAAGAGGGAGCCGGAATCTTATCGCACTATTCTGAACGAACTGGGCGTAGACCCCTCCACAGTGCTCTTTCTATCCGATATTGAAGCAGAGCTGGCCGCCGCAGAGGCTGCGGGAATGGAGACAGCCTGGCTGGTCAGAGATGGCGATCTGCCGGAAACGGACCGCTTCGTGGCCCGTGATTTCTCAGGCGTGGATACCCTTTTACAGAAACGCTAGGCTCACCGCTGGCTTTCCGGGGTAACTCTGAGAATTTCTTCGACCGTTGTTTGTCCCGCAGCTACCTTTTGGGCACCGCTCAGGCGCAGCGATTTCATGCCTTCCTTGTAGGCTGTCAGGCGGAACTGCTCCAGCTCACAGTTGTCGGTAATCTGGCGAACCATGTTGCCTGACAGGTTCATGATTTCGTACACCCCGGCCCGGCCCATATACCCTGTATTGCGGCACTCAAGACATCCCACCGGATGAAACACCTGGCCGGGTGCGGTTGCTTTCCAGGGGCGTGTCAGGGCATTCCAGGCCTCTTTGTCAGCGGGGCCGGGTGCCTTGCAGTGAGGGCAGAGGGTGCGAGTAAGGCGTTGGGCCATAACCCCCAGCACGGTTGCCCGTATCAGGTAGGGCGGAATTCCCAGTTCCATCAGGCGGGTAATGGCACTTGGTGCATCGTTCGTGTGCAGGGTAGACAGCACCAGGTGGCCAGTAAGTGCAGCCTGTACGGCCATCTCCGCCGTCTCCAGATCACGAATCTCACCAATCATGATGATGTCCGGATCCTGCCGCATGAGTGCCCGTACCCCCGTAGCGAAGGTCAGATCTATGTTGGTCTGAACCTGCATCTGATTAAACGCAGGCTCAACCATCTCGATCGGGTCTTCAATGGTGCATACGTTCAGTTCCGGCGAGGCAATCTGCTTCAGTGTGGAATACAGAGTTGTGGTTTTGCCAGAGCCGGTCGGCCCGGTAACCAGCACAATGCCATGAGGGTGAGAGGTTATGGCCTGCCAGCGCTCCCGGTCTTCCTTGCCAAACCCCAGTTGTTCATAGGATTTAAGCAGTACGTCCGGGTCAAAAATTCTCATCACCATTTTCTCGCCAAACGCCGTTGGCATGGTGGCAAGTCGCAGTTCAACCTCGCTGTTGTCAGGTTTTCGGGTTTTTATACGGCCATCCTGAGGGCGGCGTTTTTCAGCAACATTGAGCCGGCCAAGAATTTTCAGGCGGCTGGTCACGGCAATGCCCACATGCTCTGGGAACTGGTAAACATTGTGTAGTACCCCATCAATACGAAAGCGGATGAGGGTGACCGATCGTCGCGGTTCTATGTGTATATCCGAGGCCCGCTGATCAAAAGCGTACTGCAACAACCAGTCGACAATTCTGACAACATGCTGGTCGTTTGCATCAGGGTTCTTGTTGGCCCCCAGGTCCAGCAGTTGTTCAAAATTCTGGCTGCGAGGGCCATCTGATGACTGACTGCTTCCTGCCTTACTGACAGAGTTCGCCAGTTGGTAGAATTCAACCGTGTAACGCCGGATATCTTCAGGGTTGGCTACCACGCGGCGGATGTCCTTCTGCACAGCCTGCCGCAGGTTACCTTCCCAGTCCTGCTTGAAGGGTTCGCCGCTGGCAATCACCACTTCATCGGGCGTTATTTCCACCGCCAGTATGCCGTGTCTCTGTGCAAACCCGTAGGACATCACTCGGGCGATGGCGGGGGTATCTATACGAAGTGGGTCAATATGATAGTAAGGCTGCCCGGACCAGTCAGCCAGCCACTGAGTCAGCTTTTCTATATCCAGTGTGTGCCCGTTTTTTGCGCTGACCAGTGCAGCAGAGGCAACCAGTTCCAGCGGGTGACGTTTTGCGGCCTGGCCGAAGCCTGACGAGGCTCCGAGGTTGGCCGTCAGTACCCGTTCAGCGTCTTCCTGACTGATATCACCACTGGCCACCAGTGCCGTGCAGGTGTCTCTGAGGTTAAGCATGCTGTGGGCCGGGGCCGGCGGCCGCTGTATGCTTTCGGGAAACCTGGTTTCAGCCATAAAAGGTCACTTGAAGTTGTGGGTGCGTGGTCATCAGCTGGCAGCCGGCCGGTTCACTTTCAGGTGAACCATTGACATAACAAAAAGCAGCAGGGTCAGCACGGTTAAAATGACCGGGCCGGTGGCGCCTTCGCTCAGCCATGCCGACACGGCAGACTGAGTGAAGTAAAAAATGACCACAAAAGCCAGCCAGATATAGCCCCGGTTGTCTCCGCGTAATACCAGGCCGACAAAGGCAAGTAATGGTAGCAGCTTAACACTGAGCATAAGCACAATGGATACGCCTTCAACCGGAGCCGGATAGAAAGTCGTGGCTATCAGGGCTATCAGTACAGAAAAATACAACAGGCTGGTGAGCAGCACAGTGCTTTTGGCTTTCGGGTTCTTCAGCATGATCTGATTTCCGGTATTACAGAATGGACAGTACGTTTTCTGGTGGCCGGCCTACCGCCGCCTTGCCATTCGCGATTACAATGGGGCGCTCGATGAGTATCGGGTTTGCCACCATAGCGGCAATCAACTGCTCCCGGGTCAGAGCCGGGTTGTTCAGGGCCAGTTCCCGGTATTCTTTTTCGCCCGTACGCATCAGATCTTTCGGCTCACAATTCAGCAATTCAAGAATATCGCTTAGCTCCTGCTCTGTTGGTGGCGTTTCCAGATATCGTACAATGTCTGGTTTGATGCCCTGGTTGGTCAGCAGTTCCAGTGTCTGGCGCGATTTTGAGCAGCGCGGGTTGTGGAAAATCCTGGTTGGTTCTGTCATCTTCTTGCCTGGTTGTCCGGAGTTGTCTGAAAGGAAACATTGAACCGGTAGTCTAACAGGAGGTTTTGCCGTGCAGTACCCTGAACATCCGAGGTCGCCATACCGGCTGGCTTATATCGGGCTGATTTTTTTGGTTTTAATGCTGGCGGGCTGCCAGAAAACTGAGCTGGAACGCGCTGACGGCGTGAAGATGAACTGGGATCAGCTGCTGGGGCAATGGGTACTGGTCAATTACTGGGCAGAGTGGTGTAAACCCTGCCTTGAAGAAATCCCCGAATTGAATGAGCTTGATAAATCGCCGGGTATCCGGGTGCTTGGTGTGAACTTTGATGGTATCCAGGGCTCTGAACTGAACAAACTCGGCGAACGAATGGGTATCGATTTTACCTTGCTTGCGAAAGACCCCGGCCCGGATCTTGGCTGGGAAATACCTGTAGCATTGCCGGCCACATTTATTGTTAAGCCTGATGGTACGTTGGTTGAGGTGCGCTTCGGCCCTCAGACAAAATCAGGCATCCGGAATCTGATCAGTGGCTGAAGGCCACAACTACACTGAAGTCACCAGCAGGAAACACCTGACACTATGCCCCAGACCTTTGTACATCTGCGTGTGCACACCGAATATTCCATGGTCGATGGACTGGTTCGGATAAAACCCCTGATTAACCGCGTTGCCGAACTCGGTATGCCTGCGGTGGGGGTGACTGACCAGTCAAACATGTGCTCACTGGTGCGTTTCTACAAGGCTGCCAGTGGTGCCGGGGTGAAGCCGGTTATTGGGGCGGATGTCTGGGTTGAACACCCGGAGGAAGTTGAGCATCCGTTCCGGCTGACATTGCTGGCACGGAATGAGGCCGGCTACCTGAATCTCAAAGAAATCATCTCCCTCGGCTACACTCAGGGGCAGCATCTGGGCAGGCCAATCATCCGGCGCCAATGGCTGGAAGAGCGGGCTGATGGTCTTATCGCGTTGTCCGGCGCAAAGTCCGGCGATGTTGGTAAAGCGCTGCTGGCGGGGAAGCACGATCTGGCGGTTGAGCGTGCCAGATACTGGATGAACCTGTACCCGGAGGCTTTTTATCTTGAGTTGCAACGCACCGGCCGGGCGCGGGAAGAGGACTGTTTGCACCTGAGTGTCGGGCTGGCTGAAGAACTGAGTTTGCCGGTAGTGGCCACCAACGACGTGCACTTCATTGAGGCCGATGATTTTGAGGCCCATGAAGCGCGGGTATGTATTGGCGAAAGCCGGACGCTGGATGACCCTCGCCGGGATCGTCGTTTCAGTGATCAGCAGTACCTGCGCAGTGCCGAAGAAATGATCGGGCTGTTTTCTGACATCCCCGAAGCCGTGGAGAACACGGTTGAGATTGCCCGCCGTTGTACGGTGCCGGTGCGCCTGGGCGAGTATTTTCTGCCCAAGTATCCGATTCCGGATGGTATGGGGCGGGATGAATACTTTCGGAAGGTGTCGGAAGAAGGCCTGGAAGCACGCCTTGCTAAAACGCTGAGTAAAGACGATCCGGAATACGAAACAAAGCGGGCGGCTTATTACAAACGGCTGAACTTTGAGCTGGATATCATCCTTCAGATGGGCTTTCCCGGCTACTTTCTGATTGTTATGGACTTCATAAAGTGGGCTAAAAATAACGGCGTACCCGTTGGCCCAGGCCGGGGCTCAGGTGCCGGATCGCTGGTAGCTTATGCCCAGCTTATAACTGACCTTGACCCCCTCGAATACGATCTTCTGTTTGAGCGTTTTCTGAACCCCGAGCGGGTGTCCATGCCGGACTTTGACGTGGACTTCTGCATGGAGGGCAGAGATCGGGTTATTGCTTATGTTGCCGAGAAATACGGGCGGGAATCCGTATCACAGATCATCACGTTCGGCACCATGGCGGCCAAGGCGGTTGTCCGCGATGTTGCCAGGGTGCAGGGGAAATCCTACGGACTGGCCGACAAGCTGTCGAAAATGATTCCGTTCGAACCGGGAATGACCCTGGGTAAAGCCATAGAACAGGAACCTCAGCTCAAGGAATTTCTGGAGCAGGATGAAGAGGCCCAGGAAATCTGGGACATGGCGCTCAAGCTGGAAGGTGTGTGCCGAAACGCCGGTAAGCACGCCGGTGGTGTGGTGATTGCCCCCGGAAATATCACGGAATTCTCACCGCTGTATTGCGATGAGGAAGGCAACAACCTGGTTACGCAGTTTGATAAGGGCGATGTTGAAGATGCAGGGCTGGTCAAGTTTGACTTTCTGGGGCTGAGAACCCTCACGATCATCGACTGGGCACTGAAGATGATCAACCCGCGGCTGGAGAAACAGGGCCGCCCCCCGCTGGATATCAATGAGATCCCGCTGG
>CAYUTG010000193.1:0-5698 GCA_964447555.1 uncultured Marinobacter sp. | reverse complement strand
GAGATCGAGATTTACTGGTCGTTTGCTATTCACAGCGCTCTCACACTCTCTCTTGATTCTGCATTACCGTAAATTACCGGCTGCAGATGGTTGGTATGTAAGGATCATTATGCTGATACGAAACCAGCACACGATTGGCTCAGGAGGGAAGATCTCACCGATCGGCACGGGCAATCCGAAGAAGCCTGCACATGGTGTATCCCCGATTCCGGGCTAGAGATTATAAGGAGTAGCCCCGATAATTACAAACGCGCAACTCGCCCCGGCCCTCGGATATCAGGGGTTTAAGTCATCTATTAGAATTATTGACAAAATCTGTTTTTGCCCCGAAGCGCCATTATTCGGGATTTCACGGATTTACATTCACCAGAAAAAAGTGCGTTTTGACCACCTCACCATTGACAAAAAAAGCCAACAGCCTATATTTTGCCGCCAGTTTTGCGATAATACGCGCCTTCCAGCGCATCTATAAATGCAGATAAGCTGTCAATGCTGATAAACAGGAGAGCACCATGACCGACAGGAAAGCCACGCTCTCGGTGGGGGATAAATCCATTGAGTTACCGGTGTATTCCGGCACCGCAGGCCCTGATGTAATCGATGTCAGAGCACTGGTTCAGGAAGGCGTTTTTACTTACGATCCGGGGTTCGTTTCAACGGCGGCCTGTGAATCAGCCATTACCTACATCGACGGCGCAAATGGTGTTCTTTTGCACCGCGGCTACCCGATTGAGCAGCTTGCCGAGCACTCAGATTTTCTGGAAGTCTGCTACCTGCTGCTGAAGGGCGAACTCCCTGACGCGAAAGAGAACAAGCGGTTCCACAACACCATCAAAAATCACACCATGCTGCACGACCAGATGAGCAAATTTTTCTACGGCTTCCGCCGTGATGCTCACCCTATGGCAATCATGTGTGGTGTCGTAGGCGCGCTGTCTGCGTTTTATCACGATCAGATGGATGTAACCGATGAGCATCAGCGTGAAATTACCGCGCATCGCCTGATTGCAAAAATGCCGACAATTGCGGCCTGGTGCTACAAGTACAGTATTGGCCAGCCGTTCATGTATCCCCGGAATGACCTCTCCTACTCAGAGAACTTCCTGCAGATGATGTTTGGTGTGCCTTGTGAGGATTACGTACCAAACCCAGTCCTGGCCAAGGCCATGGATAAGATCTTCATTCTTCACGCAGATCATGAACAGAATGCATCAACCTCTACAGTACGCCTTGCCGGCTCAACCGGCGCCAACCCCTATGCGTGCATCGCATCGGGTATAGCCGCGCTCTGGGGACCAGCTCATGGCGGCGCTAATGAAGCCGTTCTGGATATGCTCGCTGAAATTGGCGATGAATCGAACATTGAGAAGTTTATTGCAAAAGCCAAGGACAAAGACGATCCTTTCCGCCTGATGGGCTTTGGCCACCGCGTGTACAAGAACTTCGATCCGCGCGCCAAAGTGATGGCGGAAACGGCCGCTGAGGTCCTGAAGGAACTGGGCCTGGAAAATGACCCGCTGCTCAGAATTGCTCAGCGTCTTGAACAAATTGCTCTGGAAGACGAGTACTTTGTTGAACGCAAACTCTATCCGAATGTGGATTTTTACTCCGGCATTATTTTGAAAGCCATGGGTATTCCGACATCCATGTTTACCGTTATCTTTGCGATGTCGCGGACAATTGGCTGGTACTCTCACTGGAACGAGATGGTCAGCGGCAACTACCGCATAGGCCGCCCGCGCCAGCTGTACACTGGCCCGACCAAGCGGGATTACCCGAAGAAGTAAGCTTACGCATGCTAAGCACACCGCAGGGGTCAGAACTTTGGTTCTGACCCCTTTTTCATGCCCGAACCCCCACCCGTACTCACTCCGCTGTGTTATCTTCAGACCCCTAAGCACAAAATCACTAAACACCACGAAACCGGAGAACCAATCCTGATGAGTATGACAGTAAGCTTTATCGGACTTGGCGTGATGGGATACCCGATGGCCGGGCACCTGGCAAAAGCCGGGCTGAATGTGAACGTCTGGAACCGGACCAACAGCAAGGCGGAACAGTGGGCCAAAAGTTACACAGGGCGCGCTTGCGCAACGATTTCAGAGGCTGTAGCCGGGGCTGATATTGTGCTCACCTGCGTGGGTGAGGACAAGGACCTGCTCGGGGTATACGAAGGCGAGGATGGCATTATCGCCAACGCCAAAAAAGGTGCCGTGCTGGCAGACCACACCACAGCATCTGCCATCATCGCCGAACGGCTGGCAAAGACCGCCTCGAGTCGTGATCTAGGCTTTATTGATGCACCGGTATCCGGCGGCCAGAAAGGCGCCGAGGACGGCACACTGACCATCATGTGTGGCGGGGCGGAAGCTGATTTCGAAAAAGCCCGCCCGGTTATGGAGCACTACGCCCGAGCACTCAATCTTATGGGGCCGGCCGGTAGCGGCCAGAAAACCAAAATGGTTAACCAGATTGCTGTCGCCGGCGTGGTTCAGGGCTTATCCGAAGCCCTGCATTTTGCCGAACAAGCCAACCTGGACGTAAGAAAAGTCGTGGACGTTATTTCCAAGGGGGCTGCGCAATCATGGCAGATGGAAAACCGCTCAGGCACCATGATCGACGGGAAGTTCGACTACGGATTTGCGGTAGACTGGATGCGTAAAGACCTGGGTATTTGCCTTGAGGAGGCCCGCAAGATAAACGCCACCCTGCCCGTTACAGCGCTGATTGACCAGTTTTACGCGGACATTCAGGATATGGGAGGCCGGCGATGGGACACATCTTCACTGATACAGCGACTGCGGGCGTTTAAGTAGAGAGGAAGGGGCGCCGTGCCCAAAGCAAAGGGGGTCAGAACTGAAGTTCTGACCCCTACGACCCCTGCGAACTCCGGCCTGCTATTTCTGCTTCGGCACCCATTTGCCATTCACATACCAGGCTGACCAACCGGTAGCTTTGCCGTCTTTTTCCGACATCACGTACTGTTCTTTGGTCTTTCGGCTGTATCGAATAACCGTGGGGTTGCCTTCCGGGTCCTGCTCCGGGGCTTCCATCAGGTAATCGTGCTTCGGATCAATTTCCTTGCGGTGTGGTTTTATTTCCATCACCAGCGGTGGCCGGGTCTCCCGGTTTTTAGGAAACTTGCTGGCTGCCAGAAACATTCCGGAGGCCCCATCGCGCAGCACATAGGTATCATCTACTTTCTGGCACCGGAGCTCTGGCATAGGCACAGGGTCCATCTTGGGCGGTGCTGGCTCACCGTTTTTCAGCAACTTGCGGGTATTTTTGCAGGTGTCACTGGTGCACCCGAAATACTTACCGAAACGGCCGGTTTTAAGCTGCATTTCAGAGCCGCACTTATCACACTCCAGCGTCGGCCCATCGTAGCCTTTGATACGGAACGTACCCTCTTCCACTTCGTAGCCTGAGCAATCCGGGTTATTACCGCACACGTGGAGTTTACGAGCTTCATCCACCAGATAGCTGTCCATAGCGGTAGCGCATTTCGGGCAACGGCGCTTCTTGCGCAGCAACCGGGTTTCGCCCTCACCCTCTACATCATCGTCCGCACTGACAACTTCATCGCCAGACACCAGGTTGATTGTGGTTTTACAGCGCTCCTTCGGCGGGAGCGAATAGCCGGAGCAACCAAGGAACACGCCGGTACTGGCCACCCTTATCTGCATCTTACGGCCACACGTCGGGCAGGGAATGCTGGTTTCGGTTGGTGTATTGGGGCGCATACCGCCCTCACCCTCAGCTGACTCAGCCGATTCCAGTTGCTGCCGGAAGCGGGCATAAAAGTCGTTAAGCACTTTCTTCCAGTCCACATCACCTTCGGCAATGTGGTCAAGATCGCCTTCCATTTTCGCGGTGAAGTCGAAATCCATCAGATTGGAGAACGACTCGCACAACCGCTCGGTCACTATCTCGCCCATTTTCTCAGCATAGAAGCGGCGGTTTTGCAGGCGCACGTAGCCCCGGTCCTGAATGGTAGAGATAATTGAAGCGTATGTTGATGGCCGGCCAATCCCCTGCTTCTCCAGCTCTTTTACCAGGCTCGCTTCTGTATAGCGCGGAGCCGGCTTCGTGAAGTGCTGGCTGGGCTCCAGTTTGTCCAGGCTTAATGACTCGCCAACCTTGATATCCGGTAAGGCAACGTCTTCTTCTTTCTTGGCTGACTGAGGCGCGACCTTCAGAAAACCATCAAACTTGATGATCCGGCCACGGGTGCGCAGTTCATAATCACCATTGGAAACAACAATGGAGGTACTCAGAAACTCTGCTTCAGACATCTGGCAGGCAACAAACTGACGCCAGATCAACTCGTAGAGCTTCTCTGCATCCTTTTCCAGGCCACTGATTTCGGCTGCCTTCCGGGTCACCTCAGTTGGGCGGATAGCTTCGTGGGCCTCCTGAGCGCCCTCTTTGCTGCCATAAACCTTCGGCTTCTCCGGTAGATAACGGCCACCAAACTGCTCATTAATATAATCACGGCACCCGTTAACCGCATCCTGACTCAGATTGGTGGAGTCAGTACGCATATAGGTAATATACCCGGCCTCATAAAGGCGCTGGGCCAGCATCATGGTTTTCTTGACGCTGAACCCCATCCGGTTACTGGCGGCCTGTTGCAGGGTCGAGGTAATAAATGGTGCTCCCGGGCGAGACCGGGTTGGCTTATCTTCCCGCCTGGCGACCTCGAAACTGCCGGATTTGAGGCGCTCGACGTGCTCATTGCTTTGCTGCTCGTTAACTGGCCGGTAAGGCTTATCGTTGTAACGAGTAACCTCAAAGCGTATAGGCTGGGTACTGGCTTTGGCACCAAGCCCGGCGAACAATTGCCAATATTCTTCCGGAACGAAGGCGCGTATGTCACGCTCACGCTCCACAATTAAACGGACGGCAACCGACTGCACGCGGCCCGCAGAAAGACCTCGTGCCAGCTTTGCCCAAAGCAGCGGCGACACCATATAACCCACAACACGATCAAGGAAGCGCCGGGCCTGCTGAGCGTTCACCCGGTCACCATCAAGGCTTCCCGGATCTTTAAACGCCTCCTGAATGGCACGCTTGGTAATTTCGTTAAACACCACGCGGCGATATTTTTCGGGTTCGCCGCCAATTGTCTGCTGAAGGTGCCAGGCAATGGCCTCACCTTCTCTGTCC
Organism: uncultured Marinobacter sp.; assembly: GCA_964447555.1. GTDB lineage: Bacteria > Pseudomonadota > Gammaproteobacteria > Pseudomonadales > Oleiphilaceae > Marinobacter. The sequence continues at coordinate 529 of CAYUTG010000193.1, read as the reverse complement.
AAATCCGTTGCGAGATAGATATGGTCTGCAGATTTCGCCAGCCGTTTGAGTTCGCTGACGACCTTCTCCTTGCCGGGAAGTATTTCGTAACGCGCATCCCAGTTGTTATCCGGATCGATACCCATGCGGGCAACCAGTTGCTCGCGGGCCTTGCGCTTTTTGTGTACGGCTTTTTCCTCAGGACTCATCTTACGGGTAAGCGCTGCCTGCCGTGCACGTTCTTTCGGATCAGACTGGGAGCCACTGCCACTGACGGGAAGATCACGAATATGCCCGACACTCGACTTCACAATAAAGTCCGAGCCCAGGTATTTGTTAATGGTCTTCGCTTTCGCTGGTGACTCGACTATTACGAGACTTTTACCCATATCAGAGATTTGTATCCTTGGCGATAAATCGGTCAATTAATAAGCAAACCGTAAACTTTCAGTAAAATCAGCCGGCTAGAAATTAATAAACAGGCCGGTTTTATATAAGCTCTCTGTTTTACAGGGTCAGGATTGGCAAGACAACCCATTCTTTGGTTTCA
>CAYUTG010000192.1:0-5706 GCA_964447555.1 uncultured Marinobacter sp. | reverse complement strand
CAAATGTTCACGTGTTGTCCCGCCCGGAAGCCACGCCAGCGGCTGGCGGGTTTCAGTACGAAGGTTTTGGTATCCTCGGTTTCCTGAATAATCTGCTTTACCCGGGCGGGGGTGTACGCCTGAACCCACATCGGGTTAACCCGGGTCAGCAGGGGATCAAAAAAGGCAGCGGGATTGTCCCGGTTAAAAAGCTGCCTGCCGATCCAATGCAACGCTTTGGTCTGTGTCTGGCTTGCTAACATGATGCTGATCTCCGTTGTGTCAGATGCATCCTTGTGTACAGTTGTTCACTTATGTGTACAACTGTACACAGGTGATGATTTACAAACAACAGATGTTGTTTTGTTGGCGCATAATGACAAGCCGTCTGTGCGTCAATCCTGTAGATGTGTACACTTGTTACCATAGGTGTCATGGGCGGTATCAATAACGATGGTAGATAAGCAAAGAAGAAAGCCCGGAGAAACCCGCGAAAAACTGATGGGCGCGGCACTGGCGCTGGTGGGAAAGGGCCGGAATTTCGGCAGCCTGGGCATACGAGAGGTAACCCGACAGGCTGGCGTGGTGCCAACGTCGTTTTATCGCCATTTCCGCAATGTGGATGACCTGGGCCTGCAACTGGTGGACGAACTGGGGCTGGTTTTGCGTCGCATGATGCGGGAGGCCCGGGAAAACGTCTTGCAGGCAGACAAGCTGATTGAGGAGTCGGTCGGCATTTTCCTCACACACGCTCAGGCAAACCGGAGCTTCTTTCTGTTTATGGCTCAGGGGCTGGCGGGTGAGAGCAAGGCGGTACGGGAGAGCATTCGCAGTGAAATGCGCTTTTTTGCCAACGAACTGGCCAATGATTTGCGCCGGTTAAAACTGGTGAATCACATGGCGGATGCTGATCTGGAAATGACCTGTGACCTGGCGGTCCGCAGCGTTGCGTTCAGCCTGACGGATTTGCTGGGCATTGCACCAGATGACAGCTACCAGGTGGAGCAGATCAGAAAGCGAACCACTCGCTTTCTTCAGCTGATCTTTGTTGGCGCTGCCCACTGGAACAGCCAGACGTAACATTAGGCGGTTATTGCTTCTTCTGGGCAGCTTTCCGGGTGCGTTTGGGTTTTGGCTTCGGGCTGGGTTTGGGGGAGGGTTGCAGAATCAGTTCCTCCAGCTCATCCAGGGCTTCACCTGTATAAACCGCCAGTTTCTGCATGCTTGGCAGGGTATCCCGGCAACCGGTAAAGCCGAAGTTCAGGGAACCATCGTAACTCAGGCAGGTGATGTTCAGTGCGCCACCATGGGCAATCAGTGATACCGGGTACATGGCTTCAAGTTTGGCACCTTCATAATAGAGTGTATGTCCTGGCCCGGGCACATTGGATATTGTGACGTTGAACACGGGCCGCATACGCCCGCCCATACCCGACATTAACTGCAGAATGTACGGAGACATCAACAGCATGGTGTACTGGGTCAGTGCGCTTCTGGGCAGTTTCTGAAGGTGTTCCTTGGCCCGGCGGGTGGATGTCTTAATCTGTTGAAGCCGGGAGAGTGGGTCGGGTTCGCTGGTAGCCAGTGAAGCGATCATAAAGCTGATCTGAGTGCCCGTTCCTTCGTCATCTGCAGGCCGGATGTTAACCGGTATGCCGGCTGTCAGGGGTATGTCGGGCAGCTCATCCTGCTCTGACAGAAAACGGCGAAGCGCGGTGCCACACAGGTACAGCACGATGTCGTTCAGAGAACTGCCGGATTCATGGGCCAGGGTCTTGAGCCGGTCCAACTGATAGTGCTGAGTTGCGAGCCGGCGCTGGCCCGTTACCCGGTGATTGATTTTGGATACGGGGCCCGTGAACGGGGCGGTTAGCCCATCTTCCGGATGCCTCACCGAGTGCAGTAAGCGGTTACCGGCCTGCCAGAGGCGGGGTGCCATATCGGCCTGGAGTTTCAGGGCATCCATGGCCTGAGAGACAGCCGCTGGTATGCTGGCTTCGGCATCGGATTTGTCGGCGCGGCGGCGTTCGGGGCGAACAGACCAGGGGGGCAGCATATCCCGCTTGTCCGGGTCTGTTGATAACACCCGCTGCATCAGGCGCACGCCGCTTATGCCGTCAATCATTGAATGGTGCATCTTGGTGTAGAGCGCAAAACGGTTGTTTTCCAGCCCTTCAATCACATGGCACTCCCAGAGTGGACGGGAGAAATCCAGCGGGTTGGAGTGCAGCCGGGACACCAGTACGCCCAGCTCCCGTTCTCCACCCGGCCTTGGCAGTGCAGAGTGCCGGACATGGTAATCAAGGTCTGTTCTCCGGTCGAACTTCCAGGCGGGTGCAACCACCCGCCCCAAAAAACCGGACCAGGCCAGCTTGCAGTTCCAGGGCGGTGCTACATCGCCCGTTTCCTTCATGCGGGTGACCATGTCGCGCAGAAAAGTGTCGGGAGCGCCTTCTGGCAGCGAGAATATCTGCAGTGTACCCACGTGCATGGGGGTATCTTCAGATTCCACCGCCAGCCACGATGCATCCAGTGTTCCGAGGCGTTTCATTCCTTGTTGTACTCCACGATTGTAAGGGGTTTTTATAGGTATGTTGCAATTATACCGATATGGGCGCGCATGCACGATGACCTATTGATAATGCGCGCCCTGTGGAGTTCACAGTTCAGTCATTCCGGAGATCCTGCGCCGGGCAATGGTATTCCTCGATCAGTGTTCCATCGTCCACACTTTCCAGGTGCACGTCGAACCCCCATAAGCGGTGTACATGGCGAAGTACCTCGCCGGTTTCACTGCCAAGGGGAATCCGGTCAACCGGTATGTGACGCAGTGTGAGTGACCGGTCGCCCCGGACATCCACGTTCCACACCTGAATGTTAGGTTCCCGGTAGCTCAGGTTATATTGCCGGGCCAGCTTTTCCCGAAGCACCCGGTAGCCTGGTTCATCGTGGATGGCGGTTACCCGGTAAACATCTTCCTGGTCGTCGTTTTCAATAGAGAAAAGCCTCAGGTCCCGCATCACTTTGGGCGACAGAAACTGCTGGATAAAGCTTTCATCCTTGAAGTTTTTCATGGCGAAATGAAGCGTTTCCACCCAGTCTGAGCCAGCAATGTCCGGGAACCACTGCCGGTCTTCCTCGGTAGGCTGCTCGCAAATCCGGCGCAAATCCGAATACATGGTAAAGCCAAGGGTGTAGGGGTTCAGGCCGGAGTACCAGGGGCTGTTAAACGGCGGCTGATACACAACCGCTGTATGGCTCTGCAGAAATTCCAGCATGAAGCCATCGTTGACCAGCCCCTTTTCATACATCCGGTGCAGCAGGGTGTAATGCCAGAAGGTGGCCCAGCCCTCGTTCATCACCTGGGTCTGGCGCTGAGGGTAGAAGTACTGGGCCAGCTTGCGAACAATACGAACAATCTCCCGCTGCCAGGTTTCCAGCAGGGGGGCGTTTTTCTCAATGAAATAAAGAATGTTCTCCTGGGGTTCTTCCGGGTAGCGTTTCCGGCGGCTGATTGGGTCTTCATCCTCAGATTTCGGAATGGTGCGCCACAGGTCGTTGATGCGGCGTTGCTGGTATTCTTCCCGATCTTTCTGTCGGCGCTGTTCTTCCACGGCTGAAATCGGAGCGGGCCGTTTGTAACGGTCAACCCCGTGGTTCATCAGTGCGTGGCAGGAATCGAGTATTTCCTCCACCGCATCCACCCCGTAGCGTTCCTCGCACTCGTCGACATAGTGCCTGGCAAACACCAGGTAGTCAACAATGGCGCTGGCGTCGGTCCAGGTCTGGAACAGGTAGTTTCCTTTAAAGAAGGAGTTGTGGCCGTAGCAGGCATGGGCAACCACCAGGGCCTGCATGGGCAGTGTGTTTTCTTCCATCAGATAGGCAATGCAGGGGTTGGAATTAATCACAATCTCATAGGCAAGCCCCATCTGCCCGCGCTGGTAACTTCGCGAAGTATTCAGAAACTGCTTGCCAAAAGACCAGTGGTGATAGCCCACCGGCATGCCCACCGAGCTGTAGGCATCCATCATCTGCTCTGCACTGATGACTTCAATCTGGTTGGGGTAGGTGTCCAGTCTGAACTCGGCGGCGCATTTGGCAATTTCTTCATCGTACTGGCGGATCAGGTCAAACGTCCATTCCGACCCGGTGGACACGGGCTCTCTGGCTTTCCGGTTGTTTTCCGGTGCATTGGGGCGGTCCCTGGTATCCGGTGTGGTGTCTGTCATGCGGCTTTCCTCTCGAACAGTTTGCGGAACACGGGGTAAATCTCTCCGGGGTCTGCGATCTGCTGAATAGCAAAGCTCTGGGGGAAACGCTCCATTATTTTTTCATATTCGTACCAGAGCATCTGATGGTCCTGGGGGGTAATCTCCACGTACGCGTAATACTGAACCTGCGGCAAAATGCTGTCTTCCAGCAATTTGCTGCACACAGGGGAGTCGTCGTTCCAGTTGTCGCCGTCTGATGCCTGGGCGGCATAGATATTCCACTCAGAGGGTGAGTATCGGGCCTCGATAATCCGGTTCATCAGTTTCAGGGCGCTGGACACGATGGTGCCGCCGGTTTCCCGGGAGTAGAAGAACTCTTCTTCATCAACCTCTTTGGCACTGGTGTGGTGCCGGATGAACACCACGTCTATTTTTTTGTAGTTCTTCCTAAGAAACAGATAAAGCAGGATGAAGAACCGCTTGGCGATGTCTTTGTGCATTTGCGTCATTGAGCCAGACACGTCCATTAGGCAGAACATTACTGCACTGGTGGCGGGCTTGGGGTGTTTTATGTGCTGGCGGTAGCGCAGGTCTATCTCATCAATAAACGGAATGCGTTTCACGTTAGCTTTCAGGCGGGCAATTTCCTCTTCCAGAACCTGAATCTGGTCTTTGTGGCTGAAGGCTTCGTCCAGTTCTTCCGGCGCTGATTTCAGGGCAGCCAGTTGCTCCTCCAGTTCACGGATTTTCTTCTTCCGCGCACCGCTCAGGCCAAGCCGTCGTGCATGGGCGCCCCGCAAGGAGCGCACAACGTCCAGCTTGGCTGGCACGCCCTGATTGGTAAAACCGGCCCGCACGTATTTGAAGGCTTCGGTGTCTTTCAGTTTTTTGCGGGTCAGGTTGGGCAGTTCCAGATCATCAAACAGGAATTCCAGAAATTCGTCCTGAGTAATCTGGAAGGCAAACTCATCCATGCCTTCGCCGTCCGGGCTGGCTTGTCCCTGCCCCTGGCCCTGTCCATCGCCGGAAGGTTTGGGCAAGGTGTCTCCGGCCACGAACTCCTGGTTGCCTGGATGCACCACTTCTTGCCGGCCGCCCTGGCCGTGGTGGAATATGGGTTCGTCAGTATCCCGGGCCGGAATACTGACATTTTCGCCTCGCTCAATATCTGTAATCGAGCGCTTGTGCACTGCCTCGGCTACCGCTTTTTTTATGTGGTGGCGGTAGCGGCGCAGAAACCGTTCCCGGTTTACCGCGCTCTTGTTTTTACCGTTCAGTCGCCGGTCGACTATGTGGGTCATACCCATAGCGTTACTCCAGTCTGCGCGTGGTTACTCCTTACTGAGACTTACGAACTCTCAGGTACCACTCTGCAAGCAGGCGTACCTGTTTCTCCGTGTAGCCTCTGTCGACCATGCGCTCGACAAACTGCTTGTGCTTTTTCTGGTCTTCCTGGCTGGCCTTCGGATTGAAGGAAATCACCGGCAGCAGGTCCTCGGTGTTCGAGAACATT
>CAYUTG010000191.1:0-5714 GCA_964447555.1 uncultured Marinobacter sp. | reverse complement strand
CTGTCGATGCCGGTAGCTTTATCGCCGGTTGGTCTTACCGGCATGTATTCACGGCGGGGAGAAGTAAAGGCAGCGCGCGCAGCCGACGCCAAAGGTATTCCCTTTACTCTGTCGACGGTGTCTGTTTGTCCGATTGAGGAAGTGGTACCGGCTATAAAGCGCCCCATGTGGTTTCAGCTTTATGTGCTGAAAGATCGCGGCTTTATGCGCAATGTCCTTGAAAGGGCGAAAGCGGCCGGGGTAACCACACTGGTATTTACGGTGGATATGCCGGTGCCTGGCGCGCGGTATCGTGATGCCCATTCCGGCATGAGCGGCCCTTTTTCAGCACAAAGGCGAATACTGCAGGCAATGACTCACCCTCGCTGGGCCTGGGATGTCGGTTTGCTGGGCAAGCCCCATGATCTGGGTAATATCTCACACTATCGGGGCAACCCAACGGGGCTGGCGGATTATATCGGCTGGCTGGGGGAGAACTTCGACCCGTCAATCAGTTGGAAGGATCTGGAGTGGATTCGTGAATTCTGGGATGGCCCCATGGTGATCAAAGGCATTCTCGACCCGGATAACGCCCGGGATGCGGTTACCTTCGGGGCTGATGGCATAGTGGTATCGAACCACGGTGGCCGTCAGTTAGATGGTGTGCTCTCGACAGCCCGCGCACTACCCCCCATTGCGGATGCCGTAAAAGGGCAGATCAGAATTCTTGCCGATTCCGGTATTCGCACCGGGCTGGATGTGGTACGCATGCTGGCACTTGGGGCCGATTGTGCCATGTTGGGCCGTGCCTATATTTATGCGCTGGCTGCCGGCGGCGAGGCGGGTGTGCAGAACCTGCTGGAGCTGATCGAAAAGGAAATGCGGGTGGCGATGGTGCTGACGGGTGCCAGATCGGTTAACGATATTCGTCCGGAGCTTCTGGCGGGGTGATCAATACCGGTTATAGCGGTAAACACTACTTCGGATTTGTGTTGTTTTTCAATAATCTGGAGTTTTGCGATTGTGTTTAGCCGCTATGTTCTGCCTTCGCCTTGCCCCAGTGCCCTGCTTGTGGCGCGCCCGGGTGGGTTATGATGTTGATCCGCACATAAATATCAAGGAAGAATCGGGCAGGCTGCCACATACTTTCCTGACTCGTTAACTTAAAAGATGCCCGCAATGCCCACCACTGTATTTTCCGGTTTCACCAGCAACTTCCTGGGAAAAGCCCCTGTCTGGTACAAACAGGCTATTTTGCTGTTTCTCGTTATTAACCCCGTCGTGCTGTACTTTCTGGGGCCGGTTACCGCAGGCTGGCTGCTAATTGCCGAGTTTATCTTCACGCTGGCCATGGCGCTCAAGTGCTATCCGTTACTGCCGGGCGGGCTGCTGGCTATTGAGGCACTATTGATAGGACTCACCACGCCCGATGCCGTGTATCTGGAGGTGCTGACCAATTTCCCGGTTATTCTGCTGCTGATGTTCATGGTGGCGGGCATTTACTTTATGCAGGATCTGCTGCTGGTTACCTTCACGCAGATTCTGGTTGGTGTAAGGTCCAAATCCGCACTCTCATTGCTCTTTTGTGCGGCGGCGGCCCTGTTGTCAGCCTTTCTGGATGCCCTCACAGTCACCGCCGTTATTATCAGTGTGGCGGTGGGGTTCTTCTCGGTGTACCACAAGGTGGCGTCCGGTAAGGGGTATCAGCAGCCGGATCACAATGCCGGCAGCGATGACGAAGTAGTTGAGCTGCACAGGGGGGATCTGGAAAACTTCCGGGCTTTTCTGCGTAGCCTGTTAATGCATGGTGCCATAGGTACGGCTCTGGGTGGCGTGGCCACCATGGTGGGCGAGCCTCAGAATTTGCTGATTGCCAAGGTGGTTGGCTGGGATTTTGCGGAGTTCTTTCTCCACATGGCACCGGTAAGCCTCCCGGTACTGGTTGCTGGCCTGTTCACCTGCTGGGCATTGGAAAAGCTGCGCTGGTTTGGCTATGGCGGGCGGCTTCCCAAGCCGGTCCGGCAGGTTCTGGAAGAATTTGCCGATAACGAGCGCGCCAAGCGCACGAAAGCGGATCAGGCCGCGCTGTGGGTGCAGGCTTTGGCCGCTGCCATACTGGTTATCGGGCTTGCTTTTCACCTGGCCGAAGTAGGCCTTATTGGCCTTTTGGTCATCATATTGATCACCTCTTTTACTGGTATCACGGATGAACACCAGATTGGTAAGGCTTTTCAGGAGTCTTTGCCGTTCACGTCACTGCTGGTGGTGTTCTTTGCGGTGGTGGCAGTGATTCATGAACAGCATTTGTTCAAGCCGATTATTGATTATGTATTGTCACTTCCAGCCGATGAACAGCCGGGCATGTTCTTTATTGCCAATGGCCTGTTATCGATGATCAGTGACAACGTGTTTGTGGCAACGGTTTATATCAGTGAAGTTAAACAGGCTCTCGATGCCGGCAGTATCTCCTACGAGCATTTTCAGGATCTGGCCGTTGCCATTAACACCGGGACCAATCTGCCCAGCGTGGCGACACCGAATGGCCAGGCAGCGTTTCTGTTTTTGCTGACCTCCGCAATTGCACCCCTGGTGCGTTTGTCTTACGGACGAATGGTTATGATGGCGTTGCCGTACACCGTTGTGATGGGCGGCGTGGGCCTTTACACAGTGATGAATCATATCTGACGTGCCACTCGTCATTTTTCGATAGTGGCCCGTGCACAAATTTTATGGTCTGTTAATCTGATTACAAACAGACCATAAAAATTTGAATGTTATGAGCAATCTCAAGCTGTGCGCTTCAGTAGTATTTTTCTTGTTACATAAAGGCTCGCGAGCGGCAGGGTTGTTGTCAGTGGTTGCGCTGATTGCCTGCAGCCAGCTCGCGGTAGCGGCAGCCCAGCCGGTGTCTGAGCCAGACCACCTGCGTATCGCCTATGTAGAATTTCCGCCTTATACCTATCAGGACAATGAGGGAAATCCCGCCGGGTCGTTTATAGATATTACCCGTAAGGTGGTGAAAGAAGCCGGCTATCAGCCGGATTTTGTGTATTTGCCCATCAGCCGGGCCTACCTGTACCTCCGCAGTGGAAAAGTGGATGTCTGGGTAGGGCTTACTCATGTGCCGAAGTTAACAGGAGACGTTCTGGAAAGCCGGGTAACACCGGTTCCCGTGCAATTAAGCGCCTGGTATTGCAATGGTACAGACGTTCTGGAAAACCTTGAGCAGTTGAAAGGCAAGACGGTGATTGTGATTGGCGGCTATACCTACGGGGGCCTGATTAACTGGCTGAATACCACGGATGGCATCACGGTTACTGAAGCGCCAAACCATCGGTCTGCTATTGAGATGCTTAAACGGGGGCGGGGTGACTATTTGCTTGACTACCGGGAGCCTGTAAATCAGATTCTGACTCAGCCGTCTGACAGTATTGTCCGGGAAACCGCCGTTCGTACACGCCACACCGCGTGGATATTTTCTCTGGTGAACCCGCAGGCCGCCTTTCTGCGGGATCAGATTGACAGTGCTTATCTCCGGCTGGTCGATGACGGAAAAATCCAGCAGGCTTCTAAATCTGTCTCCGGCTTTGTGATCCCTGGGTTCCCGAAGCAGTATCTGTAACCGCTCAGTCAGGCTTGTGGCTCAGCCGGATATCTCCGTACCAGGCGGTTGCCGATTCTCCGGTATTGTCTGAATCAGACATTATGGCAATGCCAATAACCGCTGGCGGAGCTTCCCCGAAAGCCTTCCGGTAATCTGCCACAATATCCCGCTTAACTGTCATCCACTTTCCCGCGTTCTGAGGGCCGGAATTCACCGCTACCATCATGGTTTTGTCCGTTCACTGTGCCGGAACCCAGCAGCCAAATGGTTGCCAGGCCACACAAACCGAATTGTTTTAAGTAACCCATAGTCTGTTCTCCGTTGCGGTATTGTCCGGGGAATCCCCTTGCGAGAACACACCTTGAGAAAAAAGGGTCTCGCGTATATAGTGGTCACATCCTTGGTCAAATACCAGATATAGTGATTGTAGCCCAACCTGTTTTATCAGCGCGGAATTAATCACTTTATCCGGGTATCGGGAATCCGGTGAAAATCCGGAACTGACGCGCAGCGGTATTGGAGAACAAGCGTGGCACACGACACTGGCTTATGCCGGGAAGTCGCCACGCGAGGCCGAACCAACCGGTTCATGCTCCTGAGTCCGAAGACCTGCCAGGGAGTATATAACTGCACCTTCGCGGCTCAGGGCTCTGTAGTATCCTGATTAAGGTGGGCAGTAAACGGGCATGGCGGCTGTTTCAGTAACTCCATTACCCCCGTTTTGCCCTGGGTACGCGAAGGTTGTGAATAAACGCGTATTCAGGAGAGTACACTATGTCTGCCTCTGCTTTGGCCGAACGCCGGCCCGAATCTCATACCGATACCAACACCCTTCAGGTAATTAAACGCAACGGCACCCTTGTCAGTTTTAATCCGTCGAAAATTACAGTGGCGGTCACCAAAGCATTTCTTGCGGTGGAGGGTGATGATGCCGCGGGTTCCGCTCGAATTAACAATGCCGTTTACCATGTTACGGAGCAGGTGACCCATGCGATCAGTCGGCGACTGAAAGCGGGTGGAAAAGTTCATATTGAAGACATTCAGGATCAGGTAGAACTGGCTCTGATGCGGGCAGAAGAGCAGAAAGTGGCACGGGCCTACGTGCTCTACCGGGAAGAGCATGCCCGGGAACGGGCACGGCATGAACCGGTAGAAGCACACCCGCACCTGACGGTAAAGAAAATCAGTGGCGAGACAGCACCTCTGGATCTGGGCCTGATGAAACAACAGGCTGAGCAGGCGGCGATGGGGCTGCAGGGTATCGATTGTGACGCCCTGGTAACCGATGCGCTGACCAACCTTTACGATGGCATTGCTGAAGAAGAAGTGCTGTCTGCACTGGTGATGACTGCCCGAAGCCGTATTGAGCGGGAGCCGGATTACAGCGCCGTGACCGCCAGGCTGTTGCTGGCGCAGTTACACCTGGAGAGTGCAAGGGTTCTGAACTTACCTGAAAACCTGCCGTTGGCTGAGGTTTATCCACAGGCACTAGCCGCGTTTATCAAGGCCGGTATTGGATACGAATTGCTGGATGAAGCCCTGGCGACGTTTGATCTGGAGCGCCTGGGAGCAGCCATCAAGCCAGAGCAGGATCTGCAGTTTGGCTTTCTTGGCCTGCAGACGCTGTACGACCGCTACTTCCTGCACTGGCAGGGCGCGCGTCTGGAATTGCCACAGGTGTTTTTCATGCGCGTGGCCATGGGCCTGGCGCTGCGGGAAGACGATCCGAATAGCCGGGCTATCGAGTTCTATAATCTGCTGTCATCGTTTGATTACATGGCCTCCACACCAACATTGTTTAACAGTGGCACCCGGCATTCACAGTTGTCGTCCTGCTACCTGACCACCGTAGGCGACGACCTTGAGCATATCTACGGCTCAATCCGTGATAATGCCCTGCTGTCCAAATGGGCGGGTGGCCTGGGCAACGACTGGACCCCCGTCCGGGCGCTGGGTTCCCACATCAAAGGCACCAACGGCAAAAGCCAGGGCATAGTGCCGTTTCTGAAGGTGGTGAACGACACCGCCGTGGCGGTCAACCAGGGCGGTAAGCGCAAAGGGGCCGTGTGCGCCTATCTGGAAAGCTGGCACCTGGATATCGAAGAATTTCTGGAGTTGCGCAAAAACACCG
>CAYUTG010000190.1:0-5751 GCA_964447555.1 uncultured Marinobacter sp. | reverse complement strand
CGTACAAACGTATACCTGTCTCCGGAGATAAACCCTTCTGCAGGGATAAGATCAGCCCGTTTATCCACAATTTGCAGCGCGCGACCATAATAAATGTCCGGACTTTCAGCATAGTCCCAGAGCGATGGCAGCACAAAGCCATCGGTGGCCAGGCCGGTAAAGTCACGAGGGTTGGACGGCCCCAGAAAAGGGAACATCAGATAGGGGCCAGACCCCATTCCCCAGTGCCCGAGGGTCTGCCCGAAATCTTCAGGCCGCTCAGGCAGATCAAATTCAGTGGCCACATCAATAAGCCCGCCAAGACCAAACACCGTGTTGTAGGTGAATCGCCCTGCAGCCACGACGGCGGATTCCCCTTTCAGTTGCAGCACACTGTTGGTGAAATTCCGCACTTCCTGAAGGTTGTTGAAAAAGTTGGTGATAGCGCGGTCTGCGAAATCCGGCATAAAGGTTCGATATGTCTGGGCGACAGGCCTCAGAACCCACCGATCAACCGTCTCATTAAAACTGAACACTTCCCGGTTCCAGTCTTCGTAAGGGTCTCTGGGGTCGACCGGTGTGGAACCTTCCGGTGCGGGTTCCTGTACTGCCTGGGCAGCGGCCTGGGACACAGGAAGCCATCCCCAAGCGGCCACCAGGAACAAGGCAAGCGGCCAGCGCCGGGTTATAAATTGTGTCATCAGATACCCGTGATTATCAGTTTTGCAGCAGTGGGATCAAACCCCGGCATTCGCAGTTAACGGCGGCGCACCACAACGCTACCAATTGAGTAGCCGGCACCGAATGAGCAGATAACACCCAGATCACCGGCTCCGAGATCATCCTTATGCTTATGAAAAGCAATAATAGAGCCGGCAGAACTGGTGTTGGCGTACTCATCAAGAATAACCGGTGCTTCCTCTTCGGTGGCATCACGGCCAAGCACTTTACGCGAAATCAGGTGGTTCATGTTCAGGTTCGCCTGGTGTAGCCACATGCGCTTCAGATCCGATGGCTGCAAAGACAGGCCCTGAAGCTGAAGCTGAATGGTTTCCGCCACCAGAGGAGACACTTCCTTGAATACTTTACGTCCCTGCTGCACGAACAGTTTATCCGGCTTGCCAATACCGGATTCATCAGCGCGGTTCAAAAAGCCGAAGTTGTTGCGGATGTTGTTGGAGAACTGGGTTTTCAGTTTAATGCCAAGAATCTCGAAACCCTGACCCGCACGGGTGTCTTCTTCCCGCTCAACCAGAATCGCGGTGCAGGCATCCCCAAAAATGAAATGGCTGTCCCGTTCGCGGAAGTTAAGATGCCCGGAGCAGATTTCGGGACTGACAACCAGGACAGAGCGGGCACTGCCGTTTTCAACAGAATTCACCGCAGCCTGCAATCCGAACGTCGCAGAACTACAGGCAACGTTCATGTCGTAGGCAAAGCCGTCTATACCCAGCGCCTGCTGAACTTCAACAGCCACTGCCGGATACGGGCGCTGCATATTGGAGCAGGCAACAATAACCGCATCAACATCTGCAGCGGTCTTGCCCGCCTGGGCCAGGGCTTCATTACAGGCGACCACGGACATATCGCACTGCACGGAGGGTTCGTCATTGCTGCGTTCAGGTATGCGCGGCGCCATGCGCTTCGGATCAAGGATGCCTTCTTTATCAATAACATGGCGACGCTTTATTCCCGACGCCTTTTCAATAAATGCAGACGATGACGGCTGCAATTCAACCACCTCGCCGCTGGCAATACCCTCGGCATTCCGGGCGTTATAATCTGCAACGTACTGGTTAAAGGCTTCAACCAGTTCGTCGTTATCGATGGTTGCTGGCGGTGTGTACAGACCGGTTCCGCTAATGACGGCTTTAATCACGCTAACCCCACGTCACATTAATGAAAACAAATGATTTTGATACTGTTCTTCAGGAAATACTAACACAGTCTCGGGGTTTTGCCCGGCAGTTTATAGCCTGGTTTTCTCCCACTGGCGGCTCAGGCGCTTGACCGAGACCGTCATTGCCGTGCCCAACTGCTGAGCAAAAAACGACACGCGAAACTCTTCAAGCATCCACCGGTAGGTGATCAGTTCAGGATCATGCACACCCTGGCGCTGCTGTTCATCCAGTTTGCTGGCATATTGCGACCAGAGCGGTTCTATGGTGTGCAGGAACTCACGCTCGCGGCCCATTTCCCGGGGCATTTTTTCCAGCCGGACCAGCGCAGCTTCAAAATAGCGCCCGAACTCAGCCAGCCACTCAGGCGGCGTGGCCACCAGAAATCCCGGATAAACAAGGTGTTGCAGCTGAAACCTGAGATCCGACATACTGTTTGCCTGAGCCAGGCTGATTTTACCCTTCAGCCTTTTTGCCACTTTCTGATAGCCACACATGGCCTGATACAGGTGCTTATCGGCCTGCTCAAGTGCGGGAATGAAGTCTCCCCGGTGGCGATCAAAAACGGCCTCGAACTGTGCCTGGCTACGGGGTAACTCCCCCTCCAGAAAGTGCTGCATGGCGGTGGCGAGCAACAGGTCGTCAAGTAATACCTTTGCCTGCCCGACAGGCGCAAACATCAAGGCAGACTGATGGAAGCCAGGTAATTTGCGTTCCAGGTCTTCCAGTGTTTTGCCAAACCGGTTAATGATCAGCCGGGCGATCCCTTTGCGGCTGGCTTGCTCCGCGACCAGCGCATCCAGACAGCGAGTCTGGCGAACCCGCTTGCCAAGGTCTTCCAGTGCCGGGTACACGGTAATCTGCATTCCGCCCTTTTCAGTATGAACCTGCCGGGGAAGATCACCGAACTGCCACCCTTCGTAGCTGGCTTCCTGCGCCTCCGTTTTGTCACGGCTGGCTACCGACGCCAGGGCCTCTTTTGCCTTGCCTTCAAGCTGAGCCTGAAGCTCTGCCGTGTCGCGGCTTTCTGTGATGACCTTTCCGCCGTCGCCAACAACGCTCAGGTTCATTCGCAGATGGCGGGGCAGTTCCGCTTCCGGCCAGGCATCGGGCGCAATGGTGACACCGGTCATACGCCGCAACTGCTCACCCAGCACCTGTGTCAAAGGCGCATTGGAAGGCTGCATATCTGCCAGAGCGGCATCGACCACATCCGGAACAGGAACAAAGTTTCTGCGCAGAGCTTTTGGCAGCCCTTTCACCAGCGCAATGCACTTTTCCCGTAAAAGCCCCGGAACCAGCCACTCCAGCCGCCGGGCGGGAATCTGCTTCAGCGCCATCAAAGGCACCTGGAGGCTGACCCCGTCTCGCTCGCTGGTTGGTTCAAACTCGTAACTGAGCGGGTAGCGAACGCCCTCCCATTCCAGATAATCCGGATATAACTGATCCGCCCTGGCGTCCACCGGGCGCTGAAGAATGTCATCTTCGGTCAGTTCCAGTGCCTTAAACTCTTTAGCAGGCAACGACTTCCACCAGCGCTCGAAATGCCGGCCGCTGACAATATCTGCAGGTAGTCGCTCATCATAAAAAGCGGCCAGTGTTTCATCATCAACCAGCAGGTCCCGTCGCCGGGTTTTCTTTTCAAGGTTCTCAACGGTATCGAGCATGTCCCGGTTACGGGCTATGAACGGCGCTTTTGATTGATAGTCACCTTCTACCAGCGCCCGCCGTATAAACAGGTTCCGGCATTCAACCGGGTCTATCTGGCTGTAGGCAATGCGACGACGGGCAACAATATCCAGCCCGTACAGGGACACTCTCTCATAGCCCATCACCTGGGCCCGCTTCTGTTCCCAGTGGGGTTCTGAATAGTGATGTTTTACAACGTGGCCCACCAGCGGCTCTATCCACTCTGGCTGTACCGAAGCCACCATTCTGGCAAACACCCGGCTGGTCTCCACAATTTCGGTCGCCACAATCCATTTGGGGCCGGTTTTGGCCACTTTGGAGCCGGGGAAGATCATCACTTTGCGATTTCGGGTTGCGAGATACTCTTTCTTTTCTGTTTTAACGGCGACTTGCCCAAGAAGGCCCGCCAGAATGGCCTTATGCAAGGCTTCATAACTGGCGGCATTCTTGTTCGGGACCAGGTTCTGTTCCCGGCAGATAAGCCGTAACTGGCGGTGGGTATCGCGCCACTCCCGCATACGCATCCAGCTCAGGAAATGCTTCTGGCACACCTTTCTCATCTGGTTTTGCGAGAGCTCCTGGCGTTGTTCTTCGTAGAAGTTCCAGATGTTCAGCAGGGTCAGGAAGTCCGATTCTTTGTCGTTGAACGGCGCATGGGCCTGATCGGCTGCCTGCTGTTTATCCTGTGGCCGGTCTCTTGGGTCCTGCACACTCAGGCCAGCGATGATGATCAGCGTTTCAGCCAGGCTGCCATGATCGGCAGAGGTAACCAGCATGCGCGCCAGGCGTGGGTCCAGAGGCAGCCTGGCCATGGTTCTGCCCAGCCGGGTTACGCGACGTTTATCGTCGACTGCGCTCAGCTCTTCAAGCAGTTTATAGCCATCGTTGACCTGCCGGCGATCCGGCGCTTCCAGAAAGGGGAAATGACGAATCTCGCCCAGGCCGGATGTGGCCATCTGCAAAATAACGGACGCCAGATTGGTGCGCAGAATTTCCGGATCTGTGTATTCCGGGCGATTCAGAAAATCGGTTTCATCATAGAGGCGGAAGCAAATGCCTGGTGCAACCCGCCCGCATCGCCCTGCCCGCTGGTTGGCGCTGGCCTGGGACACAGGTTCAACGGGAAGGCGCTGTATCTTGGAGCGAACACTGTAGCGGCTGATGCGCGCAACGCCGGTATCAATCACATAACGAATACCCGGCACAGTCAGCGAGGTTTCAGCCACGTTGGTTGATAACACCAGGCGTCGCCCACGATGCGCCTGAAACACCCTGTTCTGTTCCTGATTGCTGAGCCGGGAATACAGGGGTAGCACCTCGGTATGCCTCAGTTCGGCATGCCGGAGCACTTTACTGAGGTTCCGTATTTCCCGCTCCCCCGGCAGAAATACCAGTACGTCGCCCGGCGGCTGCTTTGCGGAGCGCTCGTGCTGTTCAATTTCATCCAGAGCTGCCAGTACGCCGTCTGTCCAGCTCTGATCACGGTCGTCTTCATCCCCTGCCAGCGGACGATAGCGGATATCAACCGGGTAGGTACGGCCACTCACCTCGATTACCGGCGCCTTATTGAAAAATTCACTGAAGCGTTCCACTTCAATGGTGGCCGAGGTGATAATGACTTTTAAATCCGGACGTTTCGGAAGCAGTTGCCGCAGATAACCCAGCAGAAAATCGATGTTCAGGCTGCGTTCGTGCGCTTCATCAATAATCAGAGTGTCGTATCGGTCAAGAAAACGGTCGTGCTGAACCTCCGCCAGCAGAATGCCGTCGGTCATGACTTTAACGCGGGATAGTTCTGACGTGTTGTCGGTAAAGCGCACCTGGTAGCCAATTTGCTGGCCGGTCTGCTCACCGATTTCTTCCGCAATACGGGCTGCGACACTGCGGGCGGCTATACGCCTTGGCTGGGTATGGCCGATCAGGCCACGTATACCACGGCCTGCATTCATGCAGATTTTCGGAATCTGGGTAGTTTTGCCTGAACCGGTTTCGCCGGCAATGATAACCACCTGGTGGTTTTCGATTGCCTCGCGAATATCGTCTACCCGCTCAGACACCGGCAGCCCTTCAGGGAAGGCCGCCGGCTTATGTAAAACCTGCCGCTGCTGAACTTTCTCCAGACCCCGGTGCAACCAGCCAGCAATCTTTTCAAGAACTGTCTGGCCGGGGTTCCCTTAGCAGCGGG
>CAYUTG010000189.1:0-5783 GCA_964447555.1 uncultured Marinobacter sp. | reverse complement strand
GGTTGACAGACGACCCAGCGTCTTGCCGGCTGCGTCTACAACGTACCAGTCACGTTTTACTGTTTCTGGTTTCGCACTCAGAGTCTTCATTGATTCCGCCTTGAACGCTATATAAGAAACGTTAAAAACCACCACCGGCAGCGCCTTGGCACCCGGAGGGGTTCTGTACCTGTTTATAAGTCGGCAGTGACACTATTCGGGGCTGAGATAGCGACATCGCCTTGAAAAGCCAGGGCGCGAAGTATACTTGAACCTTTTGGGAATGCCAACCCCGCAACCCTCTGTTTCGTTATCTCCCTATATGGCCAGCATCCCAGCCGTACAGCTTGCACACATTGTTCAGAAGGGACGGCATCAAAGCCTCTGGCGATGTACGGCGCAGGGTTGCCAGTGCCTGGAAGATCTGGCCAAGACAAACTGGCGAATTATAGCCCCTGGCCACGCCAGCAGGCGACATATCCGGAGCGTCGGTTTCCAGCACCAGCGACTCAACGGGCAACCTGGCGATAGCATCGCGGGTTTTGCGGGCACGCTGATAGGTAATCACACCCCCGACCCCGATATAGCAGCCCAGATCGACCAGTTTTTTCGCCTGCTGATAGCTGCCGGAAAAACCATGGATCAGGGCGCGACCACTCCAGCCAGCCCGATTGAGAAAACCATGCACCTCATCGTGCGTTTTGACTGAGTGAATAATCAACGGATAGTTCATTGCAGAGGCCAGCTCTGCCTGCCACTCAAACCAGGGCCACTGCGCCCGGACATCTCCGGAAAGCTTATCAAGGCCACATTCGCCAACACCCACGCACAAATCCGGATAGCTACTCAGCAGGTCCTGAAGAACCTGCATATCCGTGTCTTTATGATCGCCAACATACCAGGGGTGCACCCCCAGACAATAATACGCTCCCCGATAGGATTCTGCCGTGTTGCGAACTCTTGGCCAGTCTGGCTTGCGCACACCCGGTATAACCAGCGCCACAAGGCCGGCCTGCCTGGCTTTTTCAAGCTCGGTCTCACGGCAATCATCAAACCGTGGAAAATCAAAATGGCAATGGGCATCGATAAGGGACACTGACACCTCCGGCCCGGCGATCGATTAGTGCTCCCGGGTCTTATGAAACTGTACGTCAGGGTAGCGCTCTTGTGCCAGGTGGAGGTTCACCATGGTCGGCGCGATATACGCAAGGCTATCACTGCCATCCAGCGACAGGTTGTCATTATTCTTGCGCTGGAACTCATCAAGCTTCCGCTCATCGTCGCAGGTTACCCAGCGGGCGGTAGCCACATTGACGGGCTCATATATGGCTTCCACTTTGTATTCGCTTTTGAGACGGCTGACCACCACATCGAACTGCAGCACACCAACCGCTCCAACGATCAGATCGTTGTTCCGAAGCGGCCGGAATACCTGCACAGCACCTTCTTCTGACAACTGTATCAGCCCCTTTTGCAACTGCTTGGCTTTCAGGGGGTCCTTCAGACGAATACGACGAAACAGTTCCGGAGCAAAGTTTGGAATACCGGAGAATTTCATATCCTCACCAGCGGTAAACGTATCACCCAGCTGGATGGTTCCATGATTGTGCAAACCGATAATGTCACCGGCAAAGGCTTCTTCAGCGTGCTCCCTGTCGCCGGCCATAAAGGTCAGCGCATCGGAAAAGCGCACATCTTTACCTATACGCACATGCCGCGCTTTCATGCTCTGCATATACTTGCCCGAGACAATCCGCAGGAAGGCCACCCGATCCCGGTGATGCGGGTCCATATTAGCCTGTATTTTAAACACAAAGCCGGAAAAGCCTTCTTCGGCGGGCTCAACCAGGCGGGCATCTGTCGCTCGAGGCTGAGGCTCGGGCGCCCACTCGACCAAACCGTCCAGCATGTGGTCAACACCAAAATTGCCTAACGCGGTACCAAAGAATACCGGCGTTAACTGGCCAGCGAGAAACGCCTCCTGATCAAATTCATGAGAGGCCCCCTTGACCAGCTCAATCTCATCTCGCAGGTCGCTGGCATAAGCGCCTACAGCCTCTTCCAGTTCAGGGTTATCCAGCCCCTTGATGATGCGTTTTTCCTGAATGGCATGCCCCTGACCAGATTTATAGAGAATCACTTCATCCCGCAGCAAGTGATAAACGCCCTTAAAACTCTTACCCATACCGATAGGCCAGGTGATAGGCGCACAGGCAATTTTCAGAACGTCCTCAACCTCGTCCATGAGCTCAACGGGATCACGGGTATCCCTGTCCAGCTTGTTCATAAAGGTGATAATAGGCGTATCACGCAGACGAGTGACTTCCATCAGCTTGATCGTCCGCTCCTCAACGCCTTTGGCACTGTCAATGACCATCAGGCAGGAGTCTACGGCGGTCAGTGTCCTGTAGGTGTCTTCAGAAAAGTCTTCGTGGCCGGGGGTGTCCAGCAGGTTCACCAGTTTTCCGCCATAGGGAAACTGCATGACGGATGTTGTCACGGAAATGCCGCGCTCTTTTTCCATCTCCATCCAGTCAGACTTGGCATGTTGTCCGGACTTTTTCCCCTTGACGGTACCGGCTTTCTGGATGGCCTGCCCGAACAGCAGAACCTTCTCTGTAATTGTGGTTTTACCGGCATCGGGGTGTGAGATAATGGCAAAGGTGCGGCGCTTGGCCACCTCGCTGGAAAGGCTCGACATAATAACAAAACCTGAGTCAGATAATCTGAGGAAACGCGCCATTATAAGGGCTAAGCAGCCAATACGCGACCATCGTGAAAATGCTCACTGTCCGAAGGTGAAAGCCATTACCTGAGCATCTTCACGGCCATTGGCACTGGGATAATAATCAGGGCGCTGCCCGATAACCTCAAAACCTTCACTGGCATAAAGCTTACTGGCGATTCGGTTACTTACCCGCACCTCAAGAATAATCTGCCGGATTCCGTCTTTAAGAGCCCTTGCCATCAGGTGACGCAGAAGGTAACGCCCGACACCATGCCCCTGACTGCGCGGGTGTACACATAAATTGAGCAGATGGGCTTCATCAACCATGTAGGCAACAACCGCGAAACCGGCCAGCTTCCCTCCATGACAAACAGCCCAAAGATAATAGTTGTCTCTGAAGCAGTCACGGAAGACGGCTTTCGCCCAGGGGTGAGACTGACACTGCCGCTCGATATCGAGAACCTGATCCAGGTCATCAATCAGCAACTCCCGGATTTCCAGGTCGCCATTCATAACATCAACGTAGGCATCAGAATTCATTCCTGACCAGCAGCGATGGGTTTAATCCGAAGCCACAGCTCACGCTTTAGTGACGGAGTTGCGGCCATCCCGGCAAGCGTGTGAGGGAAGTCAATCCGCTGGGAACCAGGCTGCACCTGTGCCGCCTCAAATGCGCTTCGAACGATATCGTTATCAACCCCCAGATTAACCAGAATCTGGTCGCCCAACTCAGACAGAACGTAACCCAGCACGGAACCAAAGTCAGCTAATGAATTTCCTGGAACTAGACGGTTATTGAATACCGGCCAGTGCACCGTACCCTGTGTCCGGGGATCCGTTTCACCAAGACTCCTCAGGATATTCACTACAAGGGACGACTGCAGAGGTTCACTGACTTCGGGGGACATTCTGGCAATCACGGCAACCCGGCGGCCCAACCACACCTGAACGCTCACAGGGGGGCTATCGGGCACAACCAGCCCACTGGCACTTACGCTCTCACCATCAATGATTTTCTGCGCGGGAACAACCTCCGGGCTCACATCGACTGACCTGGGCTCGTCTCCCTGAGAAACTTTTGAGCTTTCTCCCATCAAGGCCCTCAGGTCTGGCCTGGGAGCACCTCTGGCTTTGATGCCGCCCGCTAACGGCGGGGATTGGGTCAGGTTCCGCGGGGCAGACGCCACCGACCTTCCAGCATCCGGGTTGACGTAACCGGAATCACCCTCCGTTTCCGGAAATACATAATCAGGACTGGCCGCTGCACCAGGCAGAGCGTCACGCGCATACCAGAGGTGTACGCCCGCCATGCCCAGATAAAACTGTCGCTCCGCTTCCGTCTGAATCATCAGGTTTCGTCAGTCCATACTGTTACGTGTTGATTAAACGTCTGCTACCTGAGGGTGCTGTCGCACACCACCTCTGGATATCAGGTTCAGAGCTTCTATATAAGCTTTTGCTGACGCGATTATGATATCAGTGTCAGCACCCACTCCGTTGACAATGCGTCCACCTCGCTCCAGGCGGACCGTCACCTCACCCTGAGAGTCTGTCCCGCTGGTGATATTGTTTACCGAGTAAAGTTGCAGGTTACAGCCTGAATCAACCAGTGACTCAATCGCTTTAAAGGCGGCATCAACCGGGCCACTGCCTTCTGCCTCTACTTTGT
Source organism: uncultured Marinobacter sp. (assembly GCA_964447555.1). GTDB lineage: Bacteria > Pseudomonadota > Gammaproteobacteria > Pseudomonadales > Oleiphilaceae > Marinobacter. The sequence continues at coordinate 1,407 of CAYUTG010000189.1, read as the reverse complement.
GTTCCTTGCCGTCGACAGTGAGCGTCAGATTTGCTTTCGGAACCACACCTGTCTCGGAGCACACGTACATGCAGACCAGTCCGTAGCGACCGATATCTTCCTTCTGCAGAGTGTCACTCGCAATCGCCTGCAGATCTTCATCAAAAATCTCGTGTTTAAGATCTGCCAGTGCCTTAAACCGGGTAAAGGCTTCATTAAGCTCTGTTTCCGTATCGAACTGGATACCCAGTTCCAGTAAGCGCGTGCGAAACGCATTGCGCCCCGAATGCTTGCCCAGCACAAGACTGTTGGTGTGCCAGCCTACATCCTCTGCCCGCATGATTTCGTAGGTTTCACGGTGCTTCAACACGCCGTCCTGATGAATACCAGATTCATGCGCGAAGGCGTTTGCGCCCACAATAGCTTTGTTGGGCTGAACCGGAAAACCGGTAATGGTGGATACCAGCCGGGAAGCGGGAACAATGTGCTTTGTATCAATACGGGTATCAATACCAAACAAATCCTGACGGGTGCGCATGGCCATTACAATTTCTTCCAGAGCCGCATTACCCGCTCGCTCACCCAGACCATTAATAGTGCACTCAACCTGACGGGCACCCTTGGCAACCGCCGCAAGAGAGTTCGATACCGCCAATCCCAGGTCGTTATGACAGTGAACCGAAAAAATTGCCTTATCCGCATTGGGGATACGGTTCAGGAGCTGGTGAATCGTCTCACCAAACTGTTCGGGAATCGCATAGCCTACGGTGTCGGGAATATTGATCGTACCTGCGCCCGCGTCAATGGCGGCCTCAATGATACGGCAAAGAAAATCAAGCTCTGAACGACCGGCATCCTCACATGAGAATTCAACGTCTGCCACATGGCCCCGGGCGCGCTTGACTGAGCGAACCGCCTGCTCAATAACCTCATCCGGATGCATTTGAAGCTTGTGCTTCATGTGAATGGGAGACGTCGCAATGAAGGTATGGATACGACCGCGCTCAGCTGGCTGAATGGCTTCGGCAGCGCGATCAATGTCTTTGTCCAGCGCGCGGGCAAGACTGCAGATGGTGGAATCCTTAATCACCTCTGCAATGGATTTAACTGCCTCAAAGTCTCCCTGGCTCGCGATGGCAAAGCCCGCCTCAATAACATCCACTCTGAGTTTTTCGAGCGCCTTGGCAATCCTGAGCTTTTCCGCCTTGTTCATGGTGGCACCAGGGCTCTGCTCACCATCGCGCAGGGTGGTATCAAAAATAACCAAGTGATCGTTTACAGGCATTTGCATGGCTCCATCAGAGTTTGTTTCGAGGAGTGTTTCTTTGAGTCTGCAGTATATCACCGGGTTTTGTTTTTGCGGGGGCCATGTATGAAAAAGGGGTCAGAACTGAAGTTCTGACCCCTAGGCCATAAAAAAACCCCAGC
>CAYUTG010000188.1:0-5805 GCA_964447555.1 uncultured Marinobacter sp. | reverse complement strand
CGGCATTCATTTTTTCTGGAAATCACCGATACTTAGACGTGTGATAGGATTTATGATCCATACTAACCATCAGCTAACAACATGGCTCATCACACATACTGATAGTCAGTTCCATGCTAATACGAAAACAGACAGGTCTGAATGCGACATTCCCTTGAGGTTGGCGATCGCCTGAGTTACCGGATTTTACGGTGGATACTGGCCGTAGCCCTGATCAGTGGTGTTCTGGTAAGCGCTGTGCAGGTTGCTCTGGATACACGCCGGGTTTCTGTGGATCTGGACAGCCAGGCTGCGCAAACCATCGCCACTGTAAAAGATGCAGCTACTCAGGCCGTGTTCAGCATAGACAACCAACTGGCACAACAGGTGGTGGATGGGTTGTTTGCTAAAGATGTGGTTCGCATGGCACGGATTGTTCACCCGGATGGCGAGGTTCTGGGTGAGACAACCCGCCCCTTGCAGCAAACAGCAGCCCGCGTAGTTACGGATCGTATTTTCGGAGAACAGCGTCTGTACCGTACGTCTCTGGTTCACGAGCAGAACCCGGACATTGTTTACGGATACCTGGAGATCCTCTGCGACACAGCGCCAGTGGCCCAGGTATGGCTGAACCGGGCGATAGTCACATTTATCTCAGGTATTGCGACGGCAGGCATTCTGGCCCTGGTACTGTTTTTCATCTTCCACCTGCTGCTTACCCGGCCACTGCTCCGCATAGTGCAATCGGTGAAGCAGGTTGACCCAACCCAGCCCGACCATACCCTGATCGTCATCCCGGACGGTCATCAGCGGGACGAGCTTGGCGTATGGGTGAATGCAACCAACAACCTCCTGGCAGCCATCGGTGAAAGCCAGAAACGCCATCGTGAGGCGGAGTATCAGGTTAGCCGGCTGGCCAGATACGATCAGCTTACCGGGCTTCCCAGCCGGGATACCTTCATGGAATTGCTGGCTCACGACATACAGGAAGCTGGCCAGGACAATACCATGCTGGCGCTGACCGTCTGCGGGGTTGATGATTTCAAATCGGTAAACGAGCAGTGCGGCTTTCGAACCGGCGATATTATCCTGCAAACGGTTGCAGGCCGCCTGACCTCACAGCTGGGCGGCAACCGGTTTATCATTGCCCGGCTGGGCAGCGATCAGTTTGTCATTGTTGAAAGGTACTTACAGGACGGATTCAAAGCCGCAGACACCGCCGAGAAAATCCTTACCTGCATCAACAGCCCTATTATGGCTGAAGGGCAGACCCTGACACTGACAGCAACGCTGGGTGTTGCCCTCTTCCCGTCCGACACAGACCAGCCAGACCGATTATTGCAATGCGCCGAGCAAACCATGATGCTCGCCAAACAGAGTGGCCGGAACCACTTTCAGTTCTATGTCGCCAGCATCGACAAAGAAATCCGTGAGCGCAAGCAGTTGGAGAAAGACCTTTCCAGAGCACTGGCCAATCAGGAGTTTCACCTGGTTTATCAGCCGCAGATTAACCTTGAAAGTAAACGCATCATCAGTGCCGAAGCGCTGCTTCGCTGGAACCATCCGGAGCGCGGTATGGTGCCGCCGGACTATTTCATTCCCGCCGCTGAGGCCAGCGGTGCCATTGTTGAAATAGGCCAGTGGGTACTTGATCAGGCATGCTGGCAGGCCGCGCACTGGGCTTCTGCCGGTATGCCCATAAGAATTGCCGTTAACCTGTCTGCCGTGCAATTACGCCAGAGTGGCATTGTGGATGATATTCTGAACACACTGGAGCGCCATAACATCCCCCCCGGCCGGCTTGAGCTGGAAGTTACCGAAACCAGCTTTATGACCAACCTTGCAGATGCCGTTGAAAAACTGCACCGGTTAAACAGAGCCGGCATCAGCATTGCTGTGGACGATTTTGGCACTGGCTATTCATCACTCACGTACCTTAAGCAAATGCCAGTGCAACACCTGAAAATCGACAAGCAATTCGTCCGGGATCTGCTGATCAATGAAGAAGACACCCGTATTACCAACACCATTATTGATCTGGGCAGAAGCCTGAATCTTTCGGTTGTCGCAGAGGGGGTAGAAACCGCAGAGCAGGAGTATTACCTGAGCCAGCGTGGCTGCCATCTGGCCCAGGGGTATTATTTCAGCAAACCGGTTCTTCCAGAGGAATTTGAAGCTTTCACTCGTGATTTTCACCAGAAAATCATCGAAAATAACGCCTGAACCACTATCCCACGAGGACTCACTATGGGAACCACCCTGATCGGCCTGATCATTATTGCCGTTATTGTTATCTACCTGGTGTTCATTTATAACCGCCTGGTTGCACTCAGAAACCAGTTCAAAAACGGATTTGCACAGATCGACGTGCAACTACAGCGCCGACATGACCTGATTCCTAACCTTGTTGAATCAACCAAAGCCTATATGGAGCATGAAAAAAGCACCCTCACTCAGGTGATGGAGGCCCGGAATAACGCCGTAAGCGCTCAAAAAGATGCCGCCAGTGACCCAGGCGACGGCACAAAAATTCAACGCCTTGGCAGTGCCGAAAACCTGCTGACCAAGGCCCTGGCCAACTTCTATGCCGTTTCTGAAAACTACCCAGACCTGAAAGCCAACGAAACCGTACAGCAATTGATGGAAGAACTTTCCAGTACCGAGAACCGGGTTGCCTTCTCACGCCAGGCCTATAACGACAGTGTGATGGTCTATAACACATTCCGTGAACAGTTCCCCAACAACATTCTGGCTGGCATGCTGGCCTTCAAGGAAACTGCGCAGCTGGAACTGGAGTCACCTGAGGCTCGCCAGGCCCCGAAAGTCTCTTTCTGACAGGCTGAGGCATGGCAACTCACCAGGGTTTCTTTCAGCGCCAGGCCTCTGCCCGTCGCAACACCAGCGTGCTGGTGTGCCTGTTTCTGGCGGCGGTTGTACTGATCACACTATCCGTATGTGTGGTGGGGTACTTTGTTACCCGTAGCCAGTCAGGCAGCATGGCTTTCAGCCAGTGGCTGATGTCCAGCCATGGCCTGATCACCGCTCTGGCGGTTGTTACTCTGATTGCCATGGGCTCACTGATTCGCTGGGCCGACCTGGCGGGCGGCGGCACCCGGGTTGCGAAAATGGTAGGCGCCCGCCCTATTGACCCGGACACCCGGGACAGCGATGAGCGCAAATTCCGTAATATTGTTGAAGAAATGGCCATTGCCAGTGGCGTTACCGTACCCGACCTCTACGTTATGGATGACGAAACCGGCATCAACGCCTTTGTTGCCGGTTATACGCCAGGCCAGGCGGTTATGGTGGTTACGCACGGGGCACTCACTCAGTTAAGCCGGGACGAACTGCAGGGAGTTGTCGGCCACGAGTTCAGCCATATTTTTAATGGCGACATGCGCCTGAATGTGCGCCTGATCGCCCTGCTTGCCGGCATTCTGATGATCGGCCAGATCGGTACCTTCCTGTTTCAGGTTTCCTTTGGCAGCGCCAGCTACGCACGCTCATCACGGGACGACCGGAACAAATTGCCATTAGCGGCCATCGGGCTGGCTCTGCTGGTTATCGGGTATATAGGTGTGTTTTTCGGTCGATTGATTCAGGCGGCCGTGTCCCGGCAAAGAGAGCGCCTGGCAGATGCCTCGTCCGTTCAGTTCACCCGCAATCCCGAGGGCATTGCCAGCGCTCTGTTCAAAATTGGCCTGAAAGGTGGCTATCTGGACACCACGGGCCACGCCAGCAATATGAACCACATGTGCTTTGGTGAAAGCGCCAGAATGAAATTCAGCTCGTTACTGGCCTCTCATCCGCCCATTGACGAACGCATTAATGCTATCCAGCCCGGGTTGCTGGCACGGTTGCGAAGCCGTTTCCGGGATACCGAACCCCGTGCCGACCTGCGAGCCGCCACCGCACCAAAACCCATGGCTCAGGCCTCTGGCTTTGCCGGTGCCGCGTCTGATATATACGGGCCTATTCGCCAAACCAGCACCTCACCCCTTGCCGCCGCAGCCCCGGAACCGGCCCCGGTTGCCAAGCGTCTCTCAGAACGGGTTGGTACGGTGAACAGTGATAGCCAGGATTTTGCCGTTACCCTGCTGGAGCGTTTGCCGGCAACGTTTCGCAGCTTGCTTTATACCCGCTCCGGCGCAGTGCAGTTATGCTACGCATTACTTGTTTGCGAACTTTCCAGGCAGCAGCAACAAGAACGGCTAAGCCTGCTCCCTCACCATGCGCTGTTAAGCGGCGAACCTGAGCTTATCGACAAACTGGTGCCGGCCCTGAGAACCATTGGTGAAAGCGTACGCTTCCCGGCGCTGGAACTGGCCATGCCGGCACTGCGTAAACTGGACCCGGAAGAGCGCGAACTGCTGATCAGCAACGTTCGCATACTGGTAAACGCCGATAACAAAGTAACCCTGTTTGAACTGGCATTAACCAGTTTTCTCTCCAGGCATCTGGGTACAGGAGCCGCCCGCGTTGTTCCAGTGAAGTACCGGCGCTATTCCGCCGTTATTCCGGCAATACAACGGGTTCTGAGCCTCCTGGCCAGGGCCGGCACAACCACGCAGGAAGAAGCTGAAGCACTGTACCAGAACGCTATGGCGGGCTTTATGAGTGCCGGCAAAGCGAACCCGGGTTTGCTTGAAAAGGTCACTATGCAGGAACTCAAAGAAGCGTTAATCACATTAAACAGCCTTTCACCGCTGCTTAAACCTGCGATTATTGATGCCTGTGGTTATTGCATTACGTACGATGGCAAAATTGACGTAAACGAGTACGAACTTATGCGGCTGATAGCCGACCAGATGGATTGCCCAATGCCGCCACTGGCTATCTGACCCGATACGGCATGGGCGAAACCTGTGCACCCATGCTTTGTGTCTGGTGTCCTTCTGACCTATTTCGCTGGCCGGTATTCACCAGGCTCAAACAACACATTGGCATCCGGCTGGGTTTTCATTTCTGGCAGCCCCAGTTTTTTGCGGACACCCAGATTCACTTCCCATAATTTATCAAACTTGTCGGCGGTTGCAGCCATGGACTCGCCCTTATTCAGCAAAATCCTCGGGCGCAGAAACACCAGCAGGTTACGCTTCACCCGGCGCTCAGATTCAGAAGAGAACAGCCGGCCCAGAATTGGAATATCCCCCAGAATGGGCACTTTGCTCTTGCTTACCTGATAGTCGTCACGAGTCAGACCGCCAAGTACAATAGTTTCGCCATCGTCTGCCAGCACCGTGGTTTTGATTTCACGCTTGTTGGTCACAATGTCCGAAGCGTTATCAACACTGTCGGCCACATTCTCAGTTGTCTGCTCGACCACCAGCCGTACAAGCCCATCGGCACTGATGGTGGGTGTTACTTTCAGAGTCAGGCCAATATCCCGGCGTTCAATCGTTGTGAAGGGATTGGTGGTGCCATCGCCAGCAACGGTAGACTGCCCGGTTCGGAAAGGTACGTTCTGGCCAACGATGATTTCAGATTCCTGATTATCGAGCGTGATGATACTCGGGGTCGAAAGCAGATTTGCAGCGGTGGAGCTAGACAGCGCCTGCAGCAGAACACCCCAACTGATACCGTCTTTATTTCGCTGTCCGGCACCGATGGTAATGCCTCCCGTGGCTGGCGCAATCACGGACTCTGACAAAATAGCCCCCAGAACATCCCCCAGGCTCTTGCCAACATTACCAAAATTGGTACCTACAACCGGCATGGATTTACCCGATTCATCGCCGGCGGCAAGCTGAACGCCCAGGTCCTGCCCCAGTTCATCGCTGATTTCAACAATGGCCGCCTCAATCAAGACCTGAGCCCGGCGCACAT
>CAYUTG010000187.1:0-5822 GCA_964447555.1 uncultured Marinobacter sp. | reverse complement strand
GTTTCAACGATTACACTGTATGAAACGCTGCCCAACTGGTCCTTGGACGAGGCCCAGGCGTTGTGTAACTGTGTTTTCCATTTTCCCAGTGAAGCCCCGGCCGCACCATCTGTACGGGTAAGCTCCCCAAAAAATACATCCAGCGCCCCAAGCAGACCGCGATCGTCCGCTGGTTGCCCGGCTTTACCAGATGCCTCTGCGTGCAACCCCTGCTGAATGGCCTTTAGCTGATTAACCAGGGCCTCCCGGCTTTTATCATCCTGCAGCGCCTCAATGGTTACCTTCAGTGATTCTTCCAACTCCTCGGGAGAGGCTTGCTCTTCCTTCGCACCGGACAGTCCGGGTATGCCCGGTAACGATATAGGCTGAGCCTGCACCGTGCTGGCCAGGGACAACATAAACAGCAAGCACAGTGCGATGGAGGTGAACCTCAGGTTGTAATGCCTTAAACCCATGAAAAAAGCTGTCCTTGATGTTTGAATAGTGTGAGGCGAGAATTCGGGGTTACAGTTATGCAACCTGCATTCAGCCCGGCCTGATGTTACCATTGCTCCACGAAATCTGCTTCACTCCTACCCGCTGAGTTCCCAGACAATGCATTACCCTGACTTACTGCCACATGTGCTCACTATTGCCGATGCAGCCGGTGTTCAGGTGATGGCTGTTTATAACGCCGATTTTAAGGTGGAGTACAAAGCCGACCAGTCGCCCATTACCGCCGCAGATGTTGCTGCGCATAACACCATTGTAGCCGGCCTGAAGAAACTCACACCGCAGATACCCGTGCTGTCCGAAGAAGCCGCATACGCCCCCTGGGCGGAACGCCAGCACTGGCACACCTTCTGGCTGGTGGATCCGGTAGATGGTACCAAAGAGTTCACTCTGCGCACGGGTGAATTCACCGTCAATATTGCGCTCATCCGCCATGGCGAACCTGTTCTTGGCGTGGTAGCGGCTCCGGCTTTGCAGGAAGCCTTCTGGGGCGTGAAAGGTGAGGGCGCGTACAAACGCAATCGCGCAGGCGACGTACATAGAATTGAAACCACCGTACCGGGAAAAACCGCGCGGGTGGTCGCCAGTAAAAATCATCTGAACGATGAGACCAAAGCCTTTATTGATAGCCTGGGTGATCACCAGCTGGTACAGGCCGGAAGCTCCCTGAAATTCTGCCGGATTGCCGAGGGGTTAGCCGATGTGTACCCCCGCCTTGGCCCGACCAGTGAGTGGGACACCGCCGCTGCCCATGCGGTGCTGGCTGCAGCTGGCGGCCGTGTGGAAACCCTGGATGGAAGCCCGCTTCGGTACGGCAAAGAAAATGTGCTTAACCCCCATTTTATAGCGGCAGGCAGTGAGTGTTTATGACCTGGTACGCGCTTCAGCACAAGCCGGCGCAGGGTGACCGCGCACTGGCCCACCTGCAAAATCAGAATATTGCCTGTTTCTATCCGAAAGTCAGTGTGGAAAAGATAAAAAACGGCAAACGAACCCGTAAACTGGAACCGCTTTTTCCTGGCTACCTGTTTGTCAATCTGGAGCAGACCGACCCCATGTGGGCAAAACTGCGCTCAACCCGCGGGGTGATACGAGTGGTCGCCTTCGCCAACAAGCCAGCCGCTATTCCGGATAACGTTATTCAGCACGTAAGGAACAGCCTTGGCACGGTATCAGAGCAGGGCGGCATCAAACCTGGCCAGTCTGTGCAGTTGAATGAGGGGCCGTTTGAGGGTATTAATGCCATCTTCCAGTCTTATGATGGTGAGGAACGCGCCATCGTGCTAATCAGTTTCATGCAGAAGCAACAACGGGTAAAAGTACCGGTTGGCGCCATACGCCATTAGCTGTCAGGCTCCTGCTACCCATACATATCTTCACTCACGGACGACTACTGAATGACAAGCGGTAACAACTGAATGGACAACGCCCCCTACGAGAAACGCTCCCACTACGATGACGAAATCAGCCTGGTGGATCTGGCCTCTACTTTTCTGAAACGCCGGCGGATTTTCTACATCGTGTTTCTGGTGATTACGCTGGCAGGGGTCGCCTACGCTGTTCTGGTACCTGAAAAATACAGTTACGTGAGCCTGGTTAAACTGGCCGAAGACGGCGCCGGTGAATACATTGATAAACCGGCTGCCGTTATCGCTTCGCTGGAAAACCGCTGGGTTCCGGAATTTGAGGCCATGTACATTGCCAGACACGACCAAAGCCTGCCATTCGATGTCACGTTTGAGAACCCGGAAAACACCGGCCTTGTCCGCATCGCCTCTGATGCCACGCCAGATGAGCAGAAAATGGTGAAACACTTTCACCAGCAATTGTTATCCCAGCTTGAAAAAGGGCAGTCTGCGGGTGTCTCACGGCTGAAGCAAAGCCTGGAAAAGCGCATTGAAATGTTGAACTCTACGATCAACATGCTGAAAGGCCTGCAGGATGCCGGGGCCGCCCTGGCCGCGGCCATTGACCAGCGCGTTTCGCTGGAGGCTGAGCTGGAGTCTGTAGAGCCAACGGAGACTCTCGTGGTTGCCAGAGAGAGCGCAGAGCCAAAAGGACCTGCCCGAAGTCTTATCATTGTATTGGCCGGCCTGCTGGCACTAATGGCGGGTATTTTCTCCGCTTTTTTTGCGGAGTTTGCAGGCACCGTAAAGACTCAAATGGGTGATATGTGATCAATGTAGGTGCGACTCTGAAGGTTTAATAACTCTTAACGACTGAAAACTGATAGATGTCAGTTATATCCTACTTTGGTCGCTTGAATGCACTGAACGAAGGCGTACAATCAGTCCGCTTCGGATGAAGCCGATTTACAAGCCGACAGGGACGCAGTTGGGATGTTGTTTTTCCCCATCTTTTAGATTTCCTGCCGCATAACAAGTGTAAATAATTCATGACCTTAAAACACTGGGCCCTGGTTTGTGGGGCGGTAGCGTGTCTGAACAGTCTGTTAGTGAGTGCCGCCCCCTGGATAGCCCCGGGCGATTCCCGGGCCCGGTTTGCTGCACAAAAGCTGGCAGACCGCGGGCATCTGGACCGCACAGTCACCACCTGGCCATTGATGTGGAGCGCGGTGCACAGTGGCCTGAGCGACAGCGTCGCCGGAGACCAACGCTCCGTTGGCGCAGCATCGGCTTATCTGCGGTTTGAGAAACAGCAACAGGCCAGTCCCGGGTTCAGGGCCGAATACAGCCTTTCTGCAACCAATGAGCCCACGGCTATCAGTGGGTTTTCCCGAACGGCGACCAGCAAAGCCAGCACCAGCATCAACCTGCAATGGCAAAGTGAACATTGGGCGCTCGGCCTGAGGCCAGCCTACGCTCACAAGCCACAAGATGATGAACGTTATCGGTTCGAAGGCAGTTATCTGGCCGCTACGGCGAGCAATTGGGTATTTGGCGCCGGCGCCATCGACCGGTGGTGGGGGCCAGGCTGGCAGTCCAGCCTGATTCTTTCCAATAATGCCCGCCCGTTACCCGGTATCTGGCTTAACAGGGCGAACGCGAAAGCACCGGAAAGTGACTGGTTAAACTGGATAGGCCCCTGGCAATTCACCGCTTTCGCCAGCCAGTTTGAAGGCGAGCGATACGTGCCAGATGCCAAACTGCTGGGCATGCGCCTCACTTTTCGGCCTCTGGAAGGGCTGGATATCGGATTGTCCAGAGCCATTATGGTCGGCGGTGATGGTCGCCCCGAAAATGCCTCTACTCTCTGGAATGCTCTGATCGGCCGGGATAACGGTCAACTGGGTGAGCAAGACCCGGGTAATCAACTGGCCAGCGTTGATGTGCGTTACGGATTTGCCCTCGGCGCACAATCCATGGGGCTGTATGCTCAGATGATGGGCGAAGACGAAGCCGGTGCCTTTCCGGCGAGAAAATCCTGGCTACTGGGGGCCGACTGGACAACCCAGTTACTCAGCAGCGACCAGCAATGGTTTGTGGAGTACACCAACACACTGGCGGATGATCTTCTGGGTGGTGCAAGGCCCAACATCACCTACGATCACTCCATCTATCGCTCCGGTTACCGCCATTATGGCCGCACCCCTGGAGCCAGCTTCGATGGTGATGCAAAAGCCGCCACTCTGGGGTTGTTTAACTTCTTCAGCGGAGGGAGTAACGCAAGCATCAGTCTCAGCTATGTTGATCTGAATACCGACGGTGTAAGCCGGCCCATAATTACCGATGGTGATATCTTCTACACTGTGCCCGCAGACCACCAAAAAACCGGGCTGGTAACCATCGGCTATGGCACAGGCTTCCTGCACGGTTGGCTCGATCTGAACCTGCAGGGAACGGATAAAAAAATTGAATACGTGAGCGGCACAAAAGACCAGTGGTCTCTGAGTGCTCGCTGGCGGTACCGATTCTGACGGGTGTGATTACAATACCCGAAGCTTGCAATACCCAAACCCTTTACTAACTGAAACTCTGGCAACCTGTGGATTACTGAACGCGTGACTATAAAAAAACTCCTGCTAGCACTGGCGCTGCTTTTCCCCTTGTTTGTACAAGCGCAGTCCATCACCCCGGCACAGATTGAACAATTCAAATCGCTTCCAAGGGCGCAGCAAGAAGCGCTTGCCCGCCAGTATGGGGTCAATCTCAACCAGTTTACCCAGTCGCAGCAGTCCGGAATAAGCCAGCCTGCCCAGCCGGTTGTCCGCCCCCTTGGTGAATCGGGTGCTGAGAAAAACCGAGCCAGTGAGGAGCAGAGCAGGGAGCAGGATCAAAAAAAGCGCGATCAGGCTTTTGCCGAAAAAAACCACGGTCTCAAACCTTTTGGTTATGACCTTTTCGCAGGCTCACCAACCACCTTTGCACCGGTTACCGAAGTGCCGGTGCCGGCTGAGTACACCCTGGGCCCGGGCGATGTACTGAAAGTACAGCTTTGGGGCAACCAGAGCCTGCGCCTGGAACTGACTGTCTCGCGTGATGGCACGATTGAATTCCCCGAGCGTGGGCCAGTCTCCGTAGCGGGGCTTACTTTTCAGCAGGCCCGTGAACAAATCAACCGGATGGTGTCTGAACAGTACATCGGGGTGAAAGCCGCTGTGTCTCTTGGTGAACTTCGCAGCATCCGCATTTTTGTGCTGGGCGAAACCAGAACGCCGGGTTCGTACAGTGTGAGTTCACTTTCCACCATCACCAACGCGTTGTATGTATCTGGTGGCATTAAAAATACCGGTTCACTCAGAAACGTTCAGCACAAACGCAATGGCAAACTTATTGGCACGCTGGATCTATACGACCTGCTGCTGCGCGGTAACACCTCAGACGATGCGCGCCTGCAACCAGGCGACGTTATTTTCATTCCACCCGTAGGGCCGCGAGTGGGCATAGAGGGTGAAGTCTATCGTCCGGCACTGTATGAAATTGACAAAGGAACCCGGCTGGAAGACGTTGTCGCGCTTGCTGGCGGGCTAACCCCCCAGGCATACCCGCAAATTACTAAAATTGAGCGTACCAACGACGACTTCCTGCGCATTATTGCAGAAGCTGATTTAACCCAGGCCTCGGGTAAACAGGCAAAGGTAAAATCCGGTGACCGCATCTCCGTAGCCTCTATTGCCGATGTTACCGGCCAGTATATAGAAGTGAGAGGCGCAGCAACCCGCGAAGGCAAGTACGCCTGGGTGCCAGGTATGCGCGTTAGCTCCGTTATCAGAAACACAGATGCAGACCTTCTGAAATTTGCGGATACAAACTACGCCGCCATTGTAAGAACCAACCCGGACACGCAGCAGATTTCCGTATTAAACCTTGAGCTCAGAAAAGCCATACATAACCCAGGAGGAAAAGAAGACCTGCAACTGCACGAGGAAG
>CAYUTG010000186.1:0-5831 GCA_964447555.1 uncultured Marinobacter sp. | reverse complement strand
GATGTGGTGTCTGGTCAGCACAGTGGCAGACACAATGCTGGACAGAGCCATGGGATTCACCAAAGCCCGAAAGCGAATGTTCATGCGAATTGAAAAGTATTCGCGTGAGGTGGTTTACGTAGGCAAAGTGGCCACCGCGAAAAATGCACCCGATTCCCTGATTCGTGATCTCATCTATATTCTGTACCGGAGCGGCTCGGCAAACCCCGAGGTCAGCCAGATTTTATCGGCTTATCAACTGGCACCTGCGGAGTTCCCGGATTTCATGCTGGAAGCTCACGCCCGCCGCTTGTACGGCCCGGGCACGGATGTGCTCGAATCTTTGTCGGAAGCGTTGCAGGATGAACTGAATCAGCTGAAAGATAAGCTGGACATTATTGAGCGGGGTATTGAGCCAGACCTTGCTGAACTGTCTTCCATTGCCGATGCGCTTGAACGGCTTGCCAATACACTGGTTATGCTGGACCTCAACCAACTCGCTACAGTGGCCCGCAAAGAAGCGGCCAGTCTGCGGGGCTGGGAGGACGAATCCCGCCTGCCTGATAATGATGAGCTTTATAGCCTGGCGGATTCGGTGCTGGGTATCGAAGATGCAGTGATGCAGATTGTGACCCGGGGGATTACCTCTGAAACCGATGCGCTGGCAACCGGGCAACGGGATAGCGAAGAGTCGTTGTATCTGCGAGAAGCCTTTTTTGTGGTGGCGGATGAAGCCCGTGGTGCGCTGACACTGGCGAAGCGTGCGATTACTGCATTTATAGAGTCGGACTACGATAAGCTCCATCTGGCCAACCTGCCAACCACCTTGCACAGTATATGGGGTGGCCTGCAGATGGTGGATGATCCGGCAGCTGCCAGGGTTCTGGAGCGTGTAGCTGCGTCTATTCAGCAACGTTTGCTGGACAGCAGTGAACCACCGGCTACCCAGGTGCTCGAAGCACTGGCCGATGCGCTGACATCGCTTGAATACTATATTGAAAGTATGGGGAAGCGTGAGGAGCGTAATGCCGATCTGCTGAAACTTGCTGAAACGTCGCTGGACGATGTTGGCCTGTAAATCCGGACCCTGTCCCGGTGCCCCGGAAATAAAAAAAACCTGCGTGATGTGCGCAGGTTTTTTTATATCAGCTGCTTACCGGGAGGTAATCAGCCCATGTTGAACAGCTCGCCGAGTTTGGTGGCAAGCATCATGTCGCCTTCGGCGCGCAGTTGGCCGGCCATGAACGCCTGCATACCGTCAGTTTCACCTGAAACAATGCCTTTCAGTGTTTCGGAGTTCATGATCAGTGTCACTGAAGGGTCATCGTGCGCACCCTCGTTCAGCTTGCAGGTGCCATCTTTGATAACCAGGTTGTAGGTTTTGTCGTCTTCGATATCGAACTGGAACACCAGGTCCTGACCTTGTGCTGCGTCTGCGTTGAAATTCTTTTCGAGTTGTTCAAATACCTGAGGTACAGACATTGGTTTACCCTTTTGGTGGTTGTCTTGTCGTAACGACGGCTTTATTGTCCCTTGTCTCTGGCAGCATACGCCTGACCGGGAGCCCTGGTAGAGCCGACTTCGCTATCCGACTTTATGGTTAGTGGTAAGTTCTGTCAAGCTCGATCGAACGCTTGTTTTAATTTTTTTGATCTTCTTATCACCGAAGATTCGGTAAGTTACACTCATGCCTTTGCATAACCAACTGGAGAAGCACTTTGGAGTTCCTGACTGAGTATGGATTGTTTTTGGCCAAGGTTATTACCTTTGTGGTGGCGGCGATAGTAGTGATCTCCATCATTGTGTCTGCTACCCATAAAGAACGGGATGATCAGGACGATGCCGGGGAACTCAAAATTCGCAAGCTGAATGAGAAATACCGCGAATTGCGTGAAACCATTCAGTCACGACTGATGTCTGATTCTGAGCGGAAACTTTTCGGCAAGGCGCGTAAAAAGGCGCAGAAGGCTGAAAAGAAAGCCGAGAAAGCACTGCATAAGCAATCAGAGGCTGAGGCTGAAAGCAAGCCGAGGCTTTTTGTGCTGGACTTTAACGGAGACATCAAAGCCAGCGATACGGACACCATGAGGCGCGCAATTACAGCCGTGCTGAGCGTTGCGAACCCGGAGCGGGACGAAGTTCTTATCCGGCTTGAAAGCGGTGGTGGGCTGGTGCATGCATACGGCCTGGCAGCAGCGCAACTGGACCGCATCAGAAGTAAGGGCATTCGGCTGACAGCCTGCATTGATAAGGTGGCAGCCAGTGGTGGTTATATGATGGCCTGTGTTGCGGACCGCATCGTTGCTTCACCCTTTGCAGTGTTGGGCTCTATCGGGGTGGTTGCCCAATTGCCGAACTTTCACCGTTTGCTTAAAAAGAACGATGTTGATTTTGAAGTGCTCACGGCAGGCGAGCATAAACGCACACTGACCATGTTTGGTGAGAATACCGACAAAGGGCGGCAGAAGTTTCTGGAAGATCTGGAAGACACCCATGTTCTGTTCAAAGAGTATGTCAGCGAACGCCGCCCGGATGTGGACATTGCTGCGGTGGCCAACGGCGATATCTGGTTCGGTAAGCGTGCCCTGGACGTGAAGCTTATCGACGAGATTAAAACCTCAGACGAATATCTTATTGAAGCCTGTGATCGGGCAGACGTAATCTCGGTAGCCTATCAGCGCAAGCGCAGCCTGCCAGAAAAACTTGGGCTGGCCATGAGTGTGGCGCTTGAAAATACCGTCTGGCGGGTAATTGGTGCCTTTCGGAATCAGAACATCCAGTAGCAGACAAAAGGTGGGTAACAACTATGACAATGGACACCGAATTTAAAGCCTGGCGTGTGGAAGAAAGTGATGGCCAGTACAGAGGATGTGAGCAAACGCTGTCGGTAGCCGACTTGCCCGAGGGCGAGGTGCTTATACGGGTTACTCACTCATCTCTGAACTACAAGGATGCTCTGTCTGCCTCCGGTAATAAGGGGGTGACCAGGCAGTTTCCGCATACACCCGGTATTGATGCAGCCGGTGAGGTTGTTGAATCAACTGTAAGTGAGGTATCAGCAGGCAGCCAGGTTATTGTGACCGGCTACGATCTTGGAATGAATACAGACGGCGGCTTCGGGGAGTATATCCGCGTGCCCGCCGGTTGGGTGGCTCCTATGCCAGCAGGCTGGGATGCAAAAACTGCCATGGTTTACGGCACTGCCGGCTTGACGGCCGGCTTGTGTGTTCAGAAACTCCTGACCATGGGAGCAGAGCCAGGCCAGGGGCCGGTTGCTGTCTCTGGCGCGACCGGGTCGGTTGGCAGTGTCGCGGTTGAATTGTTGTCCCGTTTAGGTTTTCAGGTAACTGCCATCAGTGGCAAGCCAGATCAGGCTGAGACTCTGAAAACACTGGGTGCCACAGAGATTGTTGGCCGGGATGCTCTGGCCGAAGAGAAAAAACCATTGCTAAAACCGGTTTTTGCTAACGCTGTTGATACCGTTGGCGGAGCACCGCTGGCGGAGTTGCTCAAGCAGGTGAAACCCGGTGGTTCAGTCGCTTGCTGCGGGCTGGTGGCCGGGCCACAGCTTCCGACCACGGTGCTGCCGTTTATTCTCCGGGGTGTGAATCTGCTGGGTGTGGATTCTGTTGAAATTCCTCTGGAACACAAGGTGTCCGTCTGGAGCCACTTTTCGGGTGACTGGGCTTGCCCGGAAACGGAGCGCACCGCGAAGGTTGTTGGCCGCGATCAACTGGATGGTCTTCTTAAGGCCTTTCTGAAAGGGGAGTCGGCCGGCAAAATTGTACTGAGTCACGCGTCTTAGGAGAGTGAGCGGATACTGGACGAATGCCGGTTTTAGGGCTTTACTGAGGATTAACCAATCCAGACAGAAGGAAAAAGACCATGAGCAAAACCACGCGTACAGACAGCGAAGTCGATGCAATAGCCGCTGTACTCCTGATTTTACTGGCTGTGACCTTTGCCGTGGTTTGGGTGTCTGGCCAGTAATTCAGTGACTGGCCAGAACAATCTTTACAATAAAGATCAGCGTTACCACAAAGCCGAGCGTAAACAACACGCTGACTATCAGGTAAGGCCAGGGGTTCTGGCTCGATAGATCTTCCTGCCGGCGTTTATTCGACTGCACCCCGAGAGCGCCGGCAAGAACGCTTTGCACCACTCTCAGAATGCCGGGAGAGGCAGGCCTGGTATTCTTGTTCTGCGCTGTGTCGGGGGTGTCAGCCATTGTCTCTCCTGTTTTCCTGAAGTTAACCCTGGGTTGTAAGTCTCACTCTGCCGGGTCGTAGGCGAGGGAGGGCGCCAACCACTGTTCCGCTTCGGCTTTGGTAATGCCCTTACGCTCAGCATAGTCCTCAACCTGGTCCACGCCAATTTTGCCCACAGAAATATACTTGGATTCCGGGTGTGAAAAATACCAGCCAGACACCGCTGCTGTCGGGAACATGGCAAAATGTTCGGTCAGTTCGATGCCGGTTGTCTCGGTAGCGTTCAGCAGGCGGAACAGCGTGGCTTTTTCCGTGTGGTCCGGGCAGGCCGGGTAGCCGGGCGCCGGACGGATGCCCTGGTAGCGTTCTTTAATCAGCTCTTCATTGTCCATGTTTTCAGCGGCTGCGTACCCCCAGAGCTCACGCCTTACATGTTCGTGCATGCACTCAGCAAAGGCTTCAGCCATCCGGTCGGTCAGGGCCTTGACCATAATGGCGTTGTAATCATCGTTCAGATTTTTGAATTCCATTGAGAATTCATCCGCACCCAGGCCGGTTGTTACCGCAAACCCACCCACGTAATCCGGTGTGCCGGAATCTTCAGGCGCCACAAAATCTGTCAGTGATGCCATGCGCTTGCCCGGTGCCTTTTCATCCTGCTGGCGCAAGTGGTGAAGGGTTGTCAGTTCTTCGGTGCGGGTTTCATCGGTGTAAACAACGATGTCATCGCCGCGGCGGTTGGCAGGCCAGAAGCCGACAACCGCACTCGCGGTTACACGGCGCTCTGAGACAATTCGCTGAAGAATCTTCTGGGCATCGTCAAACAGGTTGCGGGCCGCCTCGCCACGCTTGGGGTCGTCAAAAATGGCCGGGTATTTGCCAGACAGATCCCAGGCCACGAAGAAGGGGGTCCAGTCGATGTACCGGGTGATTTCCGTCAAATCGAAATTTGTGAACACCCGGGTGCCGATAAACGATGGCTTGGGCGGTGTATAGCCGTCAAATGTAATTTCAGGTGCGCGGTCGCGGGCTTCCTTCAGTGAGACAAGCTTGGTCCGGTCGCCACGGTTTTTACGGCGCTCCCGTATCTTGTCGTATTCCGCTTTGGTTTCTTCAATCAGTTCTGGCTTTGCGGTTGCGCTTAATAACCGGGAGGCAACGTTAACGCACCGTGAGGCGTCCGATACATAAACGGCAATGTCATTTTTATAGTGGGGCTCTATTTTAACGGCAGTATGTGCCTTGGAGGTTGTGGCACCGCCAATCATCAACGGTATTTTGAAGTCAAGCCGTTGCATTTCCTTGGCAACGTGAACCATCTCATCCAGTGAAGGGGTGATCAGGCCACTGACGCCAATCATATCCACGTTTTCAGCAATGGCGGTTTCCAGAAGTTTGTTACAGGGCACCATGACACCCATGTCGATCACTTCGTAGTTGTTGCACTGCAACACCACTCCGACAATGTTTTTGCCAATGTCGTGCACATCGCCTTTAACCGTGGCCATCAGAATTTTGCCCTTGGCCTGCTGGTCTTCCTTTTTGCCGGCTTCAATATACGGGAGTAGGTAAGCAACCGCCTGTTTCATGACCCGGGCACTTTTAACCACCTGTGGCAGGAACATCTTGCCGTCACCGAACAAA
>CAYUTG010000185.1:866-5914 GCA_964447555.1 uncultured Marinobacter sp. | reverse complement strand
TTACCGGGCCAGTGTACTTCATGATTTCGTGAGCTGGACACCAGCACCCACAGAGAGAGCAGAATCTCTGGAGCAGTTACGTGCACTTTATAATGGTGCCCGCATTCATGTGGATATTGCGGCTGAAAAACCACCAGCCGGTGTCGACACAGAGGACGATTTGCAACGGGTGCGTGGCTGGATGGAAGCGGGAGGGAAAAATCGTGGATAAACCGGTCAGAGTGCTGTTTGTTTGCCTGGGAAATATCTGTCGATCGCCCAGTGCAGAAGGAGTTTTCCGTGCACTGGTGGAAAAAGCGAATCTTCAGGATGCTGTTTCTATTGACTCCTGCGGAACCGGTGACTGGCATATAGGCAAGGCGCCGGACCCCCGGGCGATTGCCGCGGCGGGCGAACGCGGTATTGATATCAGTGGTCTTCAGGCCCGTCAGTTCACCGCAAGTGACCTCGATAACTTTGATTATGTGCTGGTTATGGACCGGCAGAATCTGGCAGATATTAAAGACATCTGGCATCAGAACGGTGGCACCAGGCCGGCCTTGTTTCTGGATTATGCAGCGTCGGAGCATGACGAAGTACCTGATCCCTATTATGGCGGTAGCGATGGTTTCGAGCAGGTTCTGGATATGATTCAGGAAGCCGGAGAGGGATTGCTGGCAGATATCCGGGAGCGGCTGGTTTGAGAGGAGTTGCTGAACCGCTGGAGTATGTCAGCCTGGAGGCTTTGAACTCTCTGCGGGTTCCCGCGACGGCAAGGTATTACCTCAAGGTTCATGACGCGGAGGAATTAGAATCCGCACTTGCCTGGGCCGATAGTCACAACACGAAGGTTCTGGTGCTGGGTGGGGGCAGCAATCTGGTTTTTCGCGGTAATTTCAGCGGGCTGGTCATCCAGGTGTGCGTGCGTGCCCGCTATTGGCAGGATGTGAGTGGCGAGCAAGCCACGCTGGTACTTGGTGCAGGAGAAAACTGGCACGAATCGGTACTTTATGCTGCAAATGCTGGTTATCGGGGCATTGAAAATCTGGCTCTGATTCCGGGAACCGCTGGCGCTGCGCCGGTGCAGAATATTGGTGCCTATGGTGTTGAGCTGGGTGACACTCTGGTCTCGCTAACCGCCTTTGACCGCACATCAGGCGAGCTGGTGGAGCTGAACTGTGAAGACTGCAAGTTTGCCTACCGGGACAGCCTGTTCAAACAGGCACCTGGCCACTATGTCATTCTGGATATCCGGCTAAGGCTCTCCCGTTTCAGGCCCATGCACCTGGGCTACCGGGATTTGCAGGAGTATTTCGAAGGCTCTCTTGATGGTGGCGCTGGTGAGCAACTGAAGCCCGCCCAGGTGGCGCAGGCCGTTATGGCCATTCGCCGCCGGAAACTTCCAGACCCGGCGATTATTCCTAACGCCGGCAGTTTCTTTAAAAATCCCGTGATTTCAGAAGCCGAGTTCACGGCGCTGAAATCCAGCTACCCTGATGTGGTCAGCTACCCGCAGCCACAAGGTGTAAAACTGGCCGCTGCCTGGTTGATTGATCAGTGTGGCTGGAAGGGATTCCGTAACCGGCGGGTTGGTGTGCATAACCGCCAGGCTCTGGTGCTGATCAACCACTCCGGAGGAACCGGAGACGATGTGCTGGCTCTGGCTGGTGAGATCAGTGAGTCAGTAAAGGCAAAGTTTGGGGTGGTGCTTGAGGTGGAGCCGGGTGTTGTCGGCTAACAGGGCTGCCTGAATTGGGGGTCAGAACTGAAGTTCTGACCCCTGATTCGCCTTTAAGCAGCCCCTACAACCCCTTCCGAGGCGAGGCTTTCAGCAGAAATGCCAGCGCATCGTCGGCGGGAATGTCCTGTTTGTCGGCATCGCGCCGGCCCTTGTATTCAAGGGTGCCAGCCGCCAGGCCGCGGTCTGAAATAACAAAGCGGTGTGGTATGCCAATCAGTTCAATGTCAGCAAACTTCACACCCGGACGCCCGGTACGGTCGTCCAGCAGTACGTCATAGCCGGCTTGCTGTAACTGCCGGTACAGGGTTTCGCCGGCTTCGGCCACAGTAGGCGATTTATGCGCGTTCAGGGTCACAATGGCCACCTCAAACGGGGCGATGGCATCTGGCCAGATGATCCCTCTGTCGTCGTGATTCTGCTCAATGGCGGCAGCAACGATACGAGACACACCGACACCGTAGCAGCCCATCTCCAAAACGGCCGTTTTGCCATTCTCATCCAGCACAGTGGCATTCATGGCACTGCTGTACTTGTTGCCAAGCTTGAAAATGTGGCCAACTTCAATACCGCGGCGAATTTCCAGTGTGCCTTTGCCGTCTGGGCTTGGGTCGCCTTCAACCACATTACGGATATCTTCCACCCGGGTGATTGTGGCATCGCGTTCCCAGTTTACGCCGGTAAGGTGTGCCCCTTCTTTGTTGGCACCGCACACAAAGTCAGCCAGGTGGGCAGCGCTGCGGTCGACAATCACCGGCAGATCAAGATTAACCGGGCCGATAGAGCCGGGGGCGCAGCCGGTTGCCTGTTCAATTTCTTCATCTGTTGCCATGGTCAGCGGTTCTGCCACTCCCGCAAGCTTCTCGGTTTTGATCTCGCTCAGCGTGTGATCGCCCCGCAGAATCAGAGCAATCAGGCCGCTCTTGCCGTTCTCGTCTTCTTCCGCTTTTACCAGCAGTGTTTTAACCGTGCGCGTGGCATCAATGCCAAGAAACTGAGAGATAGCTTCAATGGTGCGTTGGCCCGGCGTTGCCACTTCCTGCAAATCTTCGGCAGGGGCAGGGCGTGTGCCTGCCGGTGCAACGGCCTCGGCTTTTTCGATGTTGGCGGCATAATCGCTTTCTGTGCTGAAAACAATGTCGTCTTCACCTGATGACGCCAGAACATGGAACTCGTGGGATGCATTTCCGCCGATCGCACCTGAATCTGCCTGTACCGGCCGGTAATCCAGCCCCAGGCGATCAAAAATAGCGCAGTAGGTCTGGTGCATTACCTGATAGGTTTCATCCAGGGACTCACTGTTCAGGTGAAATGAATAGGCGTCTTTCATGACGAATTCGCGGGCGCGCATAACCCCGAATCTCGGGCGGCGCTCGTCCCGGAATTTGGTCTGGATCTGATAGAAGTTGGCCGGCAGTTCCTTGTAGCTTTTCAGCTCATTCCGGATCATGTCGGTAATGACTTCCTCATGGGTGGGGCCAAAACAGAAGTCACGGCCGTGGCGGTCGTTCATCCGCAACAGTTCACCACCGTACTGAGTCCAGCGCCCGGATTCCTGCCACAACTCCGCTGGCTGCACAGCCGGCATCAGAACTTCCTGAGCACCGCTTTTGTCCATTTCTTCCCGGACAATCCGCTCTACCTTGCGCAGTGTGCGCAAACCCAGAGGCAACCATGTGTATAGCCCGGCCGCCAGCTTGCGGATCATGCCAGCACGTAACATCAACTGGTGGCTGATAATCTCGGCGTCTGCCGGTGTTTCTTTCTGGGTGGCTATCAGGTAACGGCTTGCTCGCATTGTTTCTTCCGTCTGCTAGTAATCGAGGGTGTTGTAAACTGCCGGTTATTGTACGGAGCCTGCGGCGTAAGGTACAGATTCGGATGATGGGCCTGAATTCCAGGTGGGGGTCAGAGCTGAAGATCTGCCCCCTTGGCTTCGGGCTTGCGGTGAATACGGGGTCAGGCTACGCCAGATACCCAAGCGGCAACGCCGTACTGTCAATCACCCGCCGCAACACAAAGCTGGAATGCACGCCACTTACACCGGTTATACGGGTTATCTGGTTCAGCAGAAAATCGTGATACTGGTCCATATCCGGCACCACCACTTTAAGCATGTAGTCGGCATCATGCCCTGTTACCAGGTAACACTCGAGCACCTCCGGGTATTCCGACACTTTCTCCTCAAAGGCCGCAAACCGCTCTGGGGTGTGCCGGTCCATGCCGATCAGAATAATTGCGGTAAGCGATAGGCCCAGTTTCTTGTGATCAAGAATTGTCGCCGTCCGGACAATAATGCCGGCCTCCTGCAAGGCTCGCACGCGCCTGAGACAGGGCGAGGGCGATAAGCCCACTTTCTCGGCCAGTTCCTGATTGGTCAGGCTGCCATCTTTCTGAACCTGAGCGAGAATTTTCCGGTCTGTTTTGTCAATTTTCAGCAGTACTTCAGAAGAGTTTGGCATAGTGTGCCTTAATATCGTGTTAAATGGACATAATATAGCTATAAAGTAAATTTCCTGGGATGAAAAAGCAACCAAATGCCCGAATGTTAGCGTTATCCTTCTCTACACACTATTGAACATCCTATTTAAAGCAAGGAAACAGTCTCATGGCCTTTGACCACCGCAAGTACACTGCCTTCAAACCTGTCGCGAAAACCGATCGCCGATGGCCGGACAAGGTTATCGAGAAAGCACCGGTACTGTGCGCGGTAGACCTTCGGGATGGCAATCAGGCGCTGGTTAAGCCCATGTCTGTGGCTCAGAAGCAAAGAATGTTTGATCTGTTGGTGAAGGTCGGCTTCAAGGAGATAGAAATCGGGTTTCCGGCCGCCAGCCAGCCGGATTTTGATTTTTGCCGTAAACTGATAGAAGAAAACCGCATACCGGACGATGTAAAAATTCAGGTGCTGACTCAGGCCCGGCCTGAACTGATTGAGCGCACGTATGAAGCGCTGGCTGGTGCAAAGCAGGCGATTGTCCACGTATATAACTCCACCTCTACCGTTCAGCGTGAGCAGGTGTTCGGGCTCGACAGGGCGGGCATTCGGGATATCGCTGTCAGTGGCGCAACGGTTGTCCGGGATCTCGCGGCTCAGCGCCCCGAAACGGCGTGGACCTTTCAGTATTCGCCGGAAAGCTTTACCGGAACTGAGTTGGATTTTGCCGTTGAGGTTATTGATGCGGTCACTGAAGTCTGGCAGCCGGAGAAAGGCCAGCCGATGATTGTTAACCTGCCGGCAACGGTGGAAATGGCAACGCCCAACGTGTTTGCTGATCAGATTGAGTGGGTGTGTGACCACATCAGGCACCGCGAGCACATCAGTATCAGC
>CAYUTG010000185.1:0-856 GCA_964447555.1 uncultured Marinobacter sp. | reverse complement strand
ATGGCCGGAGCCGACCGTGTTGAAGGTACTCTGATGGGCAACGGTGAGCGCACTGGCAATATGGACCTGGTCACTATGGCCATGAACCTGTACTCCCAGGGTATCGACCCGACCGTTGATATGTCTGGCATGGCGGAAATTACCGAAGTGGTAGAGGCCTGTACGGAGATTTCTACCCACCCACGCCATCCTTATGCCGGCGAACTGGTGTTTACTGCCTTTTCTGGCAGCCACCAGGATGCCATTCGCAAATGTCTGGCCCGCCGCACTGAAAATGAGACCTGGAATGTGGCGTACCTGCCTATTGATCCATTCGATGTGGGGCGTCGATACGAGGAAGTGGTGCGTATAAACAGCCAGTCAGGCAAGGGCGGCGTTGCTTACGTACTGGAACGGGATTATCACATCAGCATACCCAGATGGCTGCAGATTGAGTTCAGCCGTCTGGTTCAGCGTGAAGCAGAATCCAATGGTGGTGAAATCGATTCGATAACCATTCACCGGTTATTTGAAGAGCGGTACCTGAAAGTTCATGCCGACTGGGCGCTGCGCTCGTATGATCTGCACCGGAATGAGAATGGCGTTCAGGCAGACGTGTTGATTGGTGATACCCTGGCGCCTGTTCGCCTTGAGGGGAGAGGGGCTGGGGCCGTTGAGGCCGCCTCTGATGCGCTGGCCCGTCGGTTTGGTATTACCGTTGCGGTTGAGGCTTATGATGAATTTGCGCTGGGGGAGGGGACTAATGCCAATGCCCTGGCTTGTATTCGCCTGACGGCCAGCGGTCAGATTTGCAGTGCGGCTGCCCTCGCCGAAGACACCACATCGGCTACGTTGCAGGCTCTGTTTTCAGCGGTTG
>CAYUTG010000184.1:0-5955 GCA_964447555.1 uncultured Marinobacter sp. | reverse complement strand
TACGGTAATGGTATCGGTCTTGGTGTCATCTGAGTCATCAGCCACTTTCATTTCGTATGACAGTGCAAACTGGTTGGCACCCATGGTGTACACACCCATGAGACCGTACACGTCATTAACGTCTTTACGAGTCTGGTACTGGCCAGTTACGCTGACATCACCCGCATTATAGGTGGCGCGCAGGCCGTAGGTGTTTTCGTTATTGGCATCGGCATCTTTGCTGGAATAACCAGTAGTGCCGTCATTGGAATCCATAGCAAATGCCAGTTCCAGATTATCCACACCATAAACAGCTGCCAGCTGGTAAGGGTAGGATTTGCCACCTTCAGTCTTGTCGCCATTTACCTGAAGTGCAGCACCCAGAGTCAGGCCACCAAAAGATGGAGACTGATACTGAATCAGGTCACCTTCGCCGGTGTCGTAGCTTCCGCCAAGGCTCAGGTCAGCGGCCTCATAGAAGTTTGCAATTTTGTCGATCGCACTCTCATAAGTGGAGTCGTCGGAACCTACCCAAACCTGGCCAAAGCTTTTGCCTTTAACACCAATGTAGGCTTCGTCCAGCTTGCTGATACCAGTGCTGTTTGCCTTGTCGTCTGCATTAATACCTTCCAACTCCATCTTGAAGAAGCCAGTAATGCCAGGCGCGATTTCGTGCTCGTGCTTCACACCCAGTGTGCTGCCGTTATCACGATGATCAATGGTAGAAGGGCCACCATCAACGTTGTCGTGAACCAACGCATACTGAATGTTGCCGTATACAGTAGGCAGGTTGCTCTCAGCGGCCAGTGCTGCGCCAGAGAAGCCTACAGCTGCGATAGCAGATGCAATTAGTGTTTTTTTCATGAGACATCTTCCTTTTATTTAACTCAGGTTTTAGCTACGGGTTTGGTATCCCGATTTTTAAAGCCTTGTCAGTGGTACTGAGGTTGGCCAATTCTGCATTACATGTATGTCAGTACTGTGACTGCAGGAACTGATTTTAAATTCCGGAAATCCGGACTTAACCAGTTCCATACAGCTCAATCACTTACGACGCAATGTTAAAGCACCGCATGATAATTCTGTTTTAATACAATGAACGATATTTTGCAAATTTTTAATATTGCGTTTTTAGTTGATTACGTTCTAGCAGTGCAAATACTTATACAACGCCGTAATGATCAACCTTTCACCCCTGGCTGGCCCCCAGCCGTTTGCCGGAGCATAAACGTTACTGGCCCGTCGTTAATCAACTTCACTTTCATATCAGCACCGAACTGCCCTTCCGCCACCCGCTCTGAATCCAGACAGGTGCGCGCTTCACTAACAAAAAAACGATAGAGTTCACGGGCTTTGTCCGGTTCTGCCGCAGAGGAAAACCCTGGCCGGGTACCGGAAGAGGTATCTGCAGCAAGGGTGAACTGGGGAACAATCAGAAGCTCCCCACCCACATCTGCCAGACTTTGATTCATTTTGCCCTGATCATCGGGAAAGACACGATAGGTAACCACTTTTCGGCACAGAGCAGCGGCCTGCGCCTGCTGGTCGCCCCGCTCCACACCAAGCAGTAAAAGCAGCCCGGCCTCAATAGACGCTATCTGCTCACCACCGACGGTAATGCTGGCTTCCGATACTCTCTGGATAAGCCCTTTCATTCACTGCCCTGGCACATGGACGGGAGAAAATTAAAAACCGTCAAGAGTCTATCCATGCCAGGCGATTATCGCAACCCCAGGTGTACGATTATCCAACACCTTGTCCGGATTTCGCCACAACGGACTCAACGCCGCGTATCAGCGCATCCACAATGGCGGGCTCTGAGGCCGAATGTCCGGCCTCGCGGATGATCTGCAGTTCAGCCTCTGGCCAGGCATTGCTAAGCGCCACGGCATTATCCAGTGGGCACACCATGTCATACCGGCCATGAACGATAACGGCGGGTATCCCCGCCAGTTTATGGGCATCACGAATAATCTGGTCCGGCTCAAGAAACGCATTATTCATGAAGTAGTGGCACTCGATGCGTGCCAGCGCGATGGCAACGTGCGGATGGCCAAAATGCTCCACCACTTTCGGGTTGGGGTTCAGCGTTGCGCATCGCCCTTCCCATATGGACCAGGCCTTGGCTGCCTGAATCTGTTCCAGCTCATTGGTACTGGTCAGTTTCCGATAATAGGCGGCGACCATATTGCCCCGCTCATCGTCCGGAATCTGCGCCTCATACTCCGCCCAGTAGTCCGGGAATACACGGCTGGCACCATCCTGATAAAACCACTGAATATCTTTAGGCCGGCAGAGAAAAATACCCCGCAAAACCAGCCCACTGACTTTTTGGGGGTGGGCGTTTCAATACACCTGGATTAGCTTACACCCCAAAACACCGCAAAACACAAACAAGTTTTCAATACCCAGAAACGACCGCACCGTCTCAATGTCTTCAACAAGCTTGTCAGTGCTGTTCCCCTCCAACTCTGCCAAAGGGGTTGACCTGCCCGCGCCACGCTGATCCATCAGGATAATGCGGAACCGCTCTGCATCAAAAAATCGCCGATGGTAATCTTCACAGCCACCCCCTGGACCACCGTGAACAAAAAGAACCGGAATGCCATCCGGATTTCCGCTTTCCTCTACATAGAGCTCATGGGGCGCATCCACCGCAATTCGATGCTGAGCATTCGGCTTAATATCCGGATAAAGGGTAAGCATGGGCAACAAACTCCAGAATGAATGTAAACGGAGTTTAGCGGAAGTGACCGGAAAAGTTCATTGAAGGCTGGGTAAAACTGCGAGGACAAAAAAGGGGTCAGAACGTTGGTTCTGACCCCTGCTTGATAGCCCCTCCCCTTTTACAGAGTGGGCGCTCAACTATTTCTTATGAGCACGCTTGCGCTCATTCTCGGTCAGCAGCTTTTTACGCAGACGAATCGATTTCGGTGTTACCTCTACCAGTTCGTCGTCATCAATAAACTCCAGCGCTTGCTCCAGAGTGAATTTTATTGGTGGAACCAGAGCGATAACCTCATCCTTTCCGGAGGCGCGCATGTTGTCCAGCTTTTTACCCTTGGTCGGGTTAATCACCAGATCGTTATCCCGGCTGTGAATGCCGCACAGCTGACCTTCGTACAACTCCTGGCCTGGCTCGAGGAACAGCTTGCCCCGGCTCTGCAACGTTTCCAGTGAATACGTCAGAGCCGTACCGGTTGCCATGGATACCAGCACACCATTCTGGCGGTTGGTAACATCGCCAACCTTGATTGGCCCGTAATGGCTGAACGTTGAGGTCAGAATGCCCGTTCCGGAGGTCATAGTCAGAAAGGTGTTACGGAAACCAATCAGACCGCGCGCCGGAATGGTGTACTCAAGGCGCATACGGCCTTTTCCATCGGGCACCATATTGGTCAGATCGCCCCGGCGCAGCCCCATCTGCTCCATCAGTGAACCCTGATGCTGCTCTTCTATGTCAATGATAACGTTTTCGTAGGGCTCCTGTTTCACACCGTCGATTTCCCGGATAACCACTTCCGGGCGGCCAACCGCCAGCTCGAAGTTCTCACGGCGCATATTCTCGATAAGAACAGACAGGTGAAGCTCACCACGGCCGGAAACCTTGAATTTGTCAGCAGAGTCGCCTTCCTCCACACGCAGAGCCACGTTATGAAGCAATTCTTTTTCCAGGCGCTCCTTGATATTACGGCTGGTAACGTATTTACCTTCCTTGCCGCAGAACGGGGAATCATTCACCTGGAAGGTCATAGACACGGTCGGCTCATCTACCGTTAACGGGGGCAGAGCCTCAACGTTGTTCATGTCGCAAAGAGTGTCTGATATATACAACGTATCCAGCCCACTGACACAAACAATATCCCCGGCCTGGGCCTCATCCACTTCAACCCGGTGCAAACCGGAATGCCCCATGATTTTGAGAATGCGGCCCTGGCGCTTTTTACCATCGGCACCAATGGCCACCACGGGGGTATTGGTCTTAACACTGCCACGGGCAATACGGCCGATGCCGATAACCCCGAGAAAGCTGCTGTAATCGAGCTGGGATATCTGCATCTGGAACGGACCATCAAGGTCTACAGACGGTGCGGGCACATGATCAACAATGGCCTGAAAAACCGCATCCATGTTGTCATCCAGCTGCTCGTGTTCCACGCCAGCGACACCATTCAGGGCACTGGCATACACAATCGGAAAGTCCAGCTGGTCGTCTGTAGCTCCCAGGCTGTCGAACAGGTCAAATACCTGGTCAACTACCCAGTCCGGGCGCGCACCCGGACGGTCAATCTTGTTCACTACCACAATCGGGCGCAGCCCGGCGGCAAACGCCTTCTGGGTAACAAACCGGGTTTGCGGCATGGGGCCATCAATGGAATCAACCACCAGCAGCACGCAATCGACCATGCTCATTACCCGCTCTACCTCACCACCAAAATCGGCGTGGCCCGGGGTGTCTACAATATTGATATCGTAACCGTTCCATTTCAGCGCCGTATTTTTGGCCAGAATGGTGATGCCGCGCTCTTTTTCCTGATCGTTGGAGTCCATCACCCGCTCGCTCTCGAGCTCTTTACGATCCAGCGTGCCAGACAAACGCAGCAACTTGTCTACCAGGGTGGTTTTACCATGGTCAACGTGGGCAATGATGGCGATATTACGAAGCTTCTCAATCACAACTATAATCCTGCGGCATGCTTTCTGTAACCTGAGAGGGTCTTAAGGAGGCGAAAAGCCTCTCACATGCCGTCTCAAATCCGTAAAATGAACCCATTCGCGGCACCTGTGGCACCTGTCCTGACCGATTATCCGGCCATGGACATAAATGAGGGGCGCGTATTATATCGGAAAGTCCAGGCCGTTTATACGAGAATAACGTTACTCTGCCAACATGTACCGGGCACCATTACTGAGCACCCCACCACTCTGCGCACCAGGTTGGTGCACTTGTTTTTCGCTGCTCCCCGGCCGCCCGACAAAGCAAACCTCGCGAACCACTGTACGCGCGGCGGCTACAGGCATTCACCGGACACACTGAAAAACTGGCAAGGGCCTTGCTTTACTGGAAGCAACCGAACTTTGCACAGGTAAGTAACAAGCGCATTTGATAAGCTGCGCACATCTGACAGCAGATCGGAATTCAGGGTTCTGAACCATCCGGCAATACGATTATGATTGCGCCCACCAACGTGGGATAACTTACGGAGCATGCACATGTCCAAGACTGTTGATTTAATAAAAGAAAACGACATTAAATGGGTTGATCTGCGCTTTACAGACAGCCGTGGAAAAGAGCAACACGTCACCATGCCGGCAACAGAAGTAGATGAAGACTTCTTTACCGATGGCAAGATGTTTGATGGTTCATCCATTTCCGGCTGGAAGGGGATCAACGAGTCCGACATGATTCTGATGCCAGACGATTCCAGTTCCGTCATGGACCCGTTTACCGAAGAATCGACCATCAACATTACCTGTGACATCGTTGAACCTTCAACCATGCAGGGATATGAGCGCGATCCTCGCTCCGTTGCCCGCCGTGCCGAAGCCTATCTGAAGTCTACCGGCATTGCCGATGGCGCTCTGTTCGGGCCGGAACCCGAGTTTTTTGTGTTTGACTCGGTTCGGTGGAAGATCGATATGCAGGGTGCCATGTACTCGCTGCACTCTGAGGAAGCTGCCTGGGTTTCCGGTGAAGATTTCGAGCGCAACAACATTGGCCACCGCCCTGGTGTTAAAGGCGGTTACTTCCCGGTGCCTCCGGTAGACAGCTTGCATGACCTGCGCGGCGCCATGTGTGCAGCCATGGAATCCATGGGTCTGGATATTGAAGTACACCACCACGAAGTGGGCACAGCCGGACAGTGTGAAATCGGCGTTGGCCCCAACACGCTGACCAAGAAAGCCGACGAAGTTCAGATCCTCAAGTACTGTGTACACAATGTGGCTCATGCCTACGGCAAGACATCAACCTTT
>CAYUTG010000183.1:0-5964 GCA_964447555.1 uncultured Marinobacter sp. | reverse complement strand
CATTCTTGAGCATGCCGGTAATCAGTTTTTCCCGAAAAGGTGTCATATCGCCGTGGGATTTCCAGGCGGCCATCGCACGGCGAAGCTGGTCTGCCTCACCGGCAGAGAACCCGGCGGCCACCATGGCCAGCCTGATAACCTGTTCCTGAAAAATGGGAACGCCCAGGGTTCGCTCAAGCACTTTCCGGATGGCCTCGCTGGGATAATCCACCGGCTCCAGCCCGTGTTTACGGCGCAGATAAGGGTGCACCATGTCGCCCTGAATGGGGCCGGGGCGAACAATCGCCACTTCGATCACCAGGTCGTAGTATTTTTCAGGTTTCAGCCGTGGGAGCATGCTGATCTGGGCTCGGGATTCCACCTGAAACACCCCTATGCTGTCGCCTTTCTGAAGCATTTTGTAAGTGGCGGGATCGTCCTGGGGGATATCCTGCATCCGGAAAGGCCGGCCTTTCTGTTTACTGATCAACGCCAGCGCCTTGCGGATGGCTGAGAGCATGCCAAGGGCCAGAACATCCACTTTCATCAGGCCCAGGCTTTCCAGATCGTCTTTATCCCATTGAATAACGGTGCGATCGGCCATACTGGCATTTTCTACGGGCACCAGGCTGGCCAGTGGGCCAGAGCTGATAACAAAGCCTCCCACATGTTGGGAGAGGTGTCTGGGAAACCCAAGCAGGGTATTCACCAGTGTAAAAAACTGGCGAGCAACGCCGGGGTTTCGGGTCAGGCCTTTATCGAGTATTTGCTGGTGCCAGTTGGTTTCCTTATCCCGCCAGTCAATGCCTTCCAGTAACTGCTCTATCAGGGCAGGATCGAACCCAAAGGCTTTACCGACATCGCGAATGGCGCTGCGGGGGCGATAACGAATAACGGTCGCTGCCAGAGCCGCTCGCTCCCGGCCATAGCGCCTGTAGATATACTGAATGACTTCTTCCCGCCGTTCGTGTTCGAAATCCACATCAATATCGGGTGGTTCATCACGGTCTTTGGAGATGAAACGCTCAAACAACAGATCGATTTGCGCGGGATTAACTTCCGTAATGCCCAGGCAGTAACACACAGCGGAATTGGCCGCAGAGCCGCGCCCCTGGCATAAAATGCCCTGGTGTCGGGCAAAGACCACAATGTCGTATATGGTGAGAAAATAATGCTCGTATTTCAGCTCCGAGATCAGAGCCAGTTCTTTATGAATCAAGGCCTGAACGCCCGGTGGTGTGCCTTCAGGGTAGCGTTTTAATTCACCCTCCCGGGTAAGGCGTTGTAAACAGGCGGCAGGTGTTTCGCCTTCAGGTACCAGGTCTGAAGGGTATTCATAACGAAGGCTTCCGGGTTCGAAAGTACACTGGCTGGCAATCTGAAGAGCTTCCTGCAGCCAGGCTTCCGGAAACAGCCGCTGAACAACAGACACAGGGCGAAGATAACGCTCACCATTCTGAAACAGACAATAACCGGCGCTCTCCAGGCTGGTATGGTTGCGCAGTGCTGTGAGGGTGTCCTGTAAGGGTTGCCGTTCACGTGTATGCATGTGAACTTCACCGCAGGCGGTAATCGGGCACTGTAACTGTTCAGCCAGCCATCGGATTCGGGCCAGTTGTTGTTCTTCACCAGATTCCAGTGTTCGCGTGGCGGCCAGCCAGAATCGTTGCGGGAATATGCTCAGTAACCACTTGCCACAGGCCAGAGCCTGGCTTTTATCTACGGTAGCGGGTGAGGGCGGCAACCAAAGGCACAGGCAATCATCCAGAGCATGGCTCTCCATATCTGAGCAAAGTAACCGGTATTCCCCTTTGGCGGCCCGGCGACGGCCAGTGGTGATCAACTGGCAAAGCTGGCCATAACCCCGGCGGGTGCGGGCCAGAATAACAAGCTCAGGAATGCAGGCATCCGGTGGTGCATCGTAAAGACGAAACCAGCTTCCGGTCACCAGCTTCACACGGCTGCCTTTCAGTGCTGCCCAGGCGCGGGGGATGCCGGCTACTGAGCAGGCATCGGTTATGGCTAGTGCGCTATAGCCCAGTTTTTCTGCCTGCGCTGCGAGTTCATGCGGGTGAGAAGCGCCGGTCAGGAACGTGAAATTACTAAAACAGAAAAGTTCAGCGTAGGCCGCCGTGTTGCTCATCAACCAAACCATCCATGTATAAACCACCCTTCCCGGACATCCCGGAACACCCACGCCAGTTGGCCAGTATTCAGTTGAGCTATGTAGTAGTCTCTTTGCACGCGATGACCATCCCACCAGCCGCCACTGATTCTCTCCGGGCCGCTTAACCAGGCCTCTGGAGACTCCAGAAGAGGTTTTGGCCCCGGCAGTAACCACAGAGGTCGATGCGGTAACTGGCCATTTCGGGCGACTGCCTGGTTTTTGCCCCTGAGTGCTGAAGTGCCCCAGGCCTTTTCTGGCCGATGGTCTGCATGTGGTGACAGTTGTTGCACCGCATTGTCACCCAGCCTGGCCTGAAGCCGGTTTAGCAGGGTGTGCCATGCTTCATCCAGATTCTGATATTCGCCTAACAAATCCTGCCCGGTGGCGGGCTCTCGCTCCAGAAATCGCTTTACCGTTAATGCCAGCGATATGACTGGCGCCTGCAATGCCTGTTGCTCGAATTGCAGGCTGATCAGATCAAGAAATAACTGGGCCCGATGCTCGGGGCCGGACGTTCGGATGTGCAGGTGGGTCGGCTTCTGGTGCCTGTGATGAAGTACCAGCAGCAGGCTGTCGGTGTTTTTCTGCTGCCAGCACAGGTCCTGTTCCAACTCGGCCAGCACCCTCTGTAATGGGAACAGAAGCCCCTGTGACCGCTCAACTTCCTGTACAAAATCCACCTGCTGCCTGAACAGGTGAGGCGGGCTCCAGGGCTGGCGAGGGTCTGCCCGGGTGCCTTGTATTTTTTGAACATACGATAGGGTTTCCGGCGACAGGCGGCGAGCCAGTTCCACTGGGGGTAAATCAAAAACATCTTTCAGGGTGGAAAGCCCCAGCCGCTGCAAGCGAGTGCAGGTGCGGGCATCAAACTCTGCAGTGGACAGGGGAACCTGGCCCAGAGATGTGAGCAGTTGGTTCTTATCGGCTGTGCATTGGCCATTGCCAGTACGGGCGACCAGGCGGGCTGCAAGTGGCGTATAACCAAATCCGGGCCAGGCTGTTAGCCGGCGATCGCTTAATGCCTGCTGCACTGTGTGCAAAAAAGCAGGCAGGCTACCGTACAGCCGCTGCAAGCTGCTGACCTCAGCCAACACCCCATCAGGTGGAAATAACACAAGATGGGCCGCATAGCGATACAGCCAGCGTGCCTGCTCCTGCAGAACCCGGATTTCCTGTGGCTGATCAGCACGTATAATTTTGATATCCGGTACCAGGTTAATGGCCGTTTTCAGCCGCATGCCAGCGCGCACACCGTGATTTTCAGCAGTAGGGCAGGCCTGCAGCACCGTTTGGCCTGGACTGTCGATAACCACCAGTGCGCCAGCCTCTGTACGGGAGCGGCAAATATGATCCAGCAGCAGGTGTGGGAAGTGTAAATACAGCCAAAGCATAAGAACTACCGGGCCTGAGCCGGCCATGGACCCTGAATAACCTGGGGTGCATCATGAGCAGGCAAATCTGCTCTGTGAGCCATGGACAGAAAACAGCTCTGCCTGGCCCAGCTTCCGCGACGCTTTACTACATTGATTTCCAGATGCTGTTGCTTACCCGGCTTCAGCTCAAGGCGCAGAGCTGCCGACGAGTGTTGTTTTATGTGGCTGCGGTCACGAAAGAGTACGCACAGATTATTGCCCGTTTCGGACGCCAGTTGCAGGCGCCGGGTATCGCGGGATGCCAGTTTATCTGGCCAGGCCATCACCAACCCTGTCGCCGGGGAGCGCAAGCAGTTTTCCAGAGTCCACAAAAAATTATTTTTGCTTCCGGTATGAATAACGACTATCTGGCCCAGGTTGATGCCTTTCCGAAGCAGAGCAGGTGCATAAGGAACATTCGGCGGATTCAGCCAGAAAATTTTCTTGTCTGTCTGCGAGACGCGGTGCATTAATGGCAATAACAAATGCAGTTCACCTATGCCGGGTGAATCCAGAAGACACTCGCTCAGTGCACCTCTTGGCCAGCCAACACCATCAAGATGCTTGTCCAGGTCCTGGTAGCCGGATGACTCTGCGGGCTGGCCAACCCGAGTGTGCCCGCGCCCGCGCCAGACCCGGGAATCCTGCAGTAATGTGCTCAGAATCTCACTCATATTAAATGTCCAGATACTGTTTAAACATACAGTATTCTGAAAGTGGGCAGATTTCAAGACACAGGTTGATAATGTGAGTAACCGAACCCAATGTGTTAGTACGGTGATCAATTCAGGAGGTTAAAGATGAGCGGATTAGCCGAAAAGCAGTGTGAAGCGTGCCGTGCGGATGCTCCCAGAGTAACGGAAGACGAGGCCCGGGAACTTCAGGGAGATATTCCCGAATGGAGGATGATAGAGGTAAATGGCGAAGAGCGGTTACACCGGGTGTTCAAATTCAGAAACTTCGCTCAGGCCCTGGGATTTACCAATGAGGTGGGTGGCCTGGCAGAGGCTGAAAACCACCACCCGGCGGTTCTTCTGGAATATGGCAAGGTAACGGTAGACTGGTGGACCCATAAAATTAACGGGCTGCATAAAAATGACTTTATTATGGCCGCAAGAACTGATCTTGTTTATCAAGGCATAAAATAATCCTCACCGGTCAAAGCGGCCGGGCATTGCTTTATCGCTGCCGGTTCCGGACCTCATCTGATACGGGAATAACGATGGCTGAACATTCAACTGATAACCCACTAACACTGCATTTCGGCCACGAAGAGCTGATTATCCGGCGCCGGTACGAACTACTCAGCATTATTAACGATTTTTTTATCGCCATCTGGTTTTTGGTCGGCAGTATTCTGTTCCTGTTTCCTGAGCATGAAAAGCTGGCTGTGTGGCTATTCATAATAGGTAGTTTTCAATTTCTGATTCGCCCGACTATTCGCCTGATCAGCCATGTTCATTTGCAGCGGATACCGGCCAGTGACTGGGAAAATTAGAGTGCACTGCTCCCAGGCTGTGTATACCGAAGCTATCGCTGTTCCTGGCTAACCGAGCGGGCTCCGAACCCCGGCAAAACCTTGCCCCAGAACATGCGTGTAAATCTGGGTAGTTCGCAGGTCTGCATGGCCGAGGAGTTCCTGAACAGTGCGAATATCATTACCGCGTCGCAATAGTTCTGTAGCGAAGGTATGGCGAAATGTGTGGCAGCCAGCAGGCTTGCCGATATGAGACTCCACTACCGCGGCTTTTACCGCTTTTTGTACCGATGACACATGAATATGGTGACGGGCAGCGTTGCCTGAATCGTCAACACAGAGGCCGCGGGATGAGAATAACCACTGCCATTCCAATGATGTGTTGGCTTTTGGATATTTTTTTGCAAGGGCAAAGGGCATGCTAACCGGAGTTTGAAATGCCGCATCCTTTCCCATCCAGCCTTTTCGTATGCTATCCGTATGTGCCTGAAGCTGAGCAAGTAGAGAGCCAGGCATTAAAGTGGTTCTGTCTTTTGCTCCTTTGCCATCACGGACAATAATAACTTGCTGGTTAAAATCAAGATCTTTGATGCGCAGCCGACAAGCTTCCGTAACTCTAAGGCCGGAACCGTACATGAGCGACGCAAGTAACTGATAGGGGGCTGTTAACTTTGTGATGACGCTCATGGCTTCGTTGTGTGACAGTACAGCAGGAAGTCGCTTGGGTTTTTTTGAGCGAATAACCTTGCCAATGTCGCCCAAGGGCATATCTAAAACCCTGGTATAAAGGAACACAAGCGCATTAAGTGCCTGAGACTGAGTAGCTGCCGCGACATGCTGATGAACCGCAAGCCATGTAAGGAACTCATTCACCTCTTGGGGGCCCATGTCGCGAGGGTGTTTCATCTTATGGAAACGAATAAAATAAC
>CAYUTG010000182.1:0-6023 GCA_964447555.1 uncultured Marinobacter sp. | reverse complement strand
CTACCGGCAAGGAAGGCATGGGCCATGGCGACTTCAAGTTGCTTGCGGCGCTGGGTGCCTGGCTGGGCTGGCAGCTACTATTGGCGGTTATCCTGTTATCTTCAGTAGTGGGTGCTGTGGTTGGCATCGGATTGATTCTGTTCAGGCAACATGGCCGCGAAGTGCCCATTCCCTTTGGGCCCTATCTGGCTGCAGCGGGTTTGCTGTGCCTCTGGTTTGGCCCGGAAATTCTGCACTTCTGGCTTAATTTTATGGGCCTGTAACCGATGGCGATTGTTGGTCTTACTGGCGGCATAGGGTCTGGCAAATCGACGGTTGTTCGCCTGTTTGGCGAACTGGGGGTTCACTGGGTAGATGCCGATAATGTCGCCCGTGACGTTGTAGAGCCAGGCACGCCGGCCCTGACTGCTATAGCCGGGCATTTTGGCAGCGATATCCTGACGGAAGAAGGTGTTCTTGACCGGGCCCGCCTGCGCCAGATTATTTTCGAAGCCCCGGATCAGCGCACCTGGCTGGAATCGCTGCTGCACCCGGTTATTCGTGATGAGCTGGTTCGCCAGTTAACATCTGATAGCCGGAAGCCTCACGATCAACAGCCCTACGCTTTGCTGGTCTCACCTCTTTTGTTTGAAACCGACCAACACCAGCTTGTCGATCATTGCATTGTGGTTGATGTGCCTGTGGATGTTCAGATTGAGCGCACCATGGGCCGGGACAATAATTCCCGTGAGCAGGTGGAGCGCATTATTGCCGCCCAGATGCCCAGAGAGCAGCGGGTTGAGAGAGCGGATTCTGTGATCGACAACAACCGCCCGGTTGGTGATGTGCGGAAGCGTGTGCAGGAACTCCATAATGCATTCCTGGTGTCCTTTGGCTAACGGCACTTCCGCTGGCAGAAAACGGCACCAGGCCGTCATTTTTCTTGGGTTAGGCTTCACAGCCATACTGGCAAGCCAGGCCTGGGCGATTGAACCGGTTTTTGAGGTGCAGGAGCGCCCTATTCCCGACAGGCTTGCACCTGAGCGGTTACCACTGGCCTTCTATAATTTCAGCCCTGAAGAATACTGGGCTGAACCGAAAGATTCCTACTGGATACGGTTCAGTAACTGGATTCTGATGCAGGAGCGGATTCAGGGGCCAAAAGTTCAGAAGCTGGGCCAGTGGGCGGATCGTACCTTATCTGGCGCCGACCAGAGCCTTCCGGAAAATACCAGCTACCTGCGCATTGGCTTCGCCACAGAATCCGAATACGGTGACCCGGCCCAGTTCAAACCGGAAGCCAGGTTCCGGCTTGATATTCCAACCACCCGCAAGAAGTTGCGGCTGGTCATCGAAAGTGAGAATGACGAGCTGATTCCCCTGGAGGAACGCCGGCGCAGCCGCCAGTTAACTGAACCAGACAGAACCAACACCAGCGCCACCGGTGCTCTGCGTTACCTGAGTCAGATCGGCGATGCGATCGACCTGTCAACCGACATTGGTGCACGTCTGCATATGCCGCCGGATATTTTCTGGCGTATGACAGCGCAGAAGCACTGGCAGATCAATAAAGACTGGTTTGTTCGTGCCCAGCAGCGATTCTATTACTATCATCAGGATGGCTGGGGCGAGCGCACCTGGTTTGGTGCCGGGCGCCTGGTGTGGGATGGCTGGGAGTTTCACTCATCTTCCGAGCTGGAGTGGGTGCACCGGGACCGGAAATTTGTGGCGGCCCAGATATTCAGTCTTCAGAAACAACTGAACAGCCGTTCCCGCCTTACGCCCCGCATTGGTGTGCTTGGTGAGAGCCAGCCATCATGGCGAACCTCTTCCGCGTTTGCCGATGTAACCTGGCGATACCGGCTGTATAGTGACTGGGCATTTGCGGAGCTTATTCCCGCCCTGACCTTTCCCCGGGATAAAAGCTTCAGCGACCAGGCCTCTGTTATTTTTCGGCTGGAGTTGTATTTCTCTGGCAACATTCAACCTTCTTACTGAGCTCTGTTCTGACACACCATGCCCAGACACCCGTCAAGACCCGCCACTGAGGCACTGACCCTGGCACCGGTTGCCGTTACCCGGTCCTGCTTTCAGGATAAATTCGGCGTGCCCCGGCAACCCGGCCTTACCCGGCATGCCCGTGCAGATTTGGTGATACAGCCGCCGTATAACCGGGAAGATGCCTTTCGGGGGCTGGAGACAGCCAGTCATTTGTGGCTCACGTTTCAGTTTCATGAAGCCGTACGCGCAGAGTGGCGGCCCGTTGTGCGCCCGCCGCGGCTGGGTGGTAATAAAAAAATGGGCGTATTCGCCAGCCGGTCGCCATTTCGCCCCAACAGCCTGGGGCTGTCCGTCGTCCGGAATGAGGGGCTTGTGCGTAAAGATGGTCAGTTGATCCTGCAAATCAGCGATCATGATTTGATAGAAGGTACGCCAGTTCTGGATATCAAACCCTACCTGCCTTTCGCTGATGCTATTCCGGAGGCCACTCTGGGCTGGGCCGACACACCGCCCACAACCAGGCTGCCCGTTGTTTTTCTGCCACAGGCTGAACAACAGCTTGCCCGCCTGCCGGCTGAAAACTACCCGGACCTGCGCCAGCTGATTAACGATGTAGTGAGCTACGACCCGCGCCCGTCGTTTCGCCGCGGCCGTACGGAAGAGCGCATTTACGGTGCCCACCTGTACGACCTGAACATCCGGTTTCGTTTTGTGAATGAGCGTTCACAGGAACGTGTCGAAGTGCTAACGGTCTGTTAAACTCCGACAGGTGAGTTTGTAGTCGACACAGGGAATTCGTGCTTTGTCAGCGAAT
Organism: uncultured Marinobacter sp.; assembly: GCA_964447555.1. Classification (GTDB taxonomy): domain Bacteria; phylum Pseudomonadota; class Gammaproteobacteria; order Pseudomonadales; family Oleiphilaceae; genus Marinobacter. The sequence goes on along the minus strand of CAYUTG010000182.1, from coordinate 3,229 downwards.
CAGATGTTTAAACGAATGGGAATCCGGCCACTGGCTGCCAGGCTTTTGGTGTACGTACTCCTGTTCAGCCTTATTCTGTCCCTTGTCGCAACGGGGGTTCAGCTGATCGGCGAGTTTGATCGCCGCAAAAGCGACCTTAAAAATACTCAATCCAAATCCGCCGAGCTGGTATCTGGCAGCATGAGCAATAACATCTGGCTGATGAATTTCAGCGAGGTGGCCAACAGCCTGGACGACATGAAAGCCGTCCCCTCTATTCAGTATGCCCGGGTGATTACGTCTACGGGTCAGGAATTTACCACCGGCCTTTACCCGGAAGGCCGCGTTATCTCACAGACTTTCCCTCTGGTGTTTGATCGATCCAGTATCCGTAACACGGAAAAGGTGGGCACGCTCACGCTTGTTTCGTCGGTGGAACAGATTTACGAAGAGTTGCGTAATCGCGCCCTGCTGAATCTGCTGTTCCAGTCTATTGTGGTGATGCTGGGCACCCTGGGGCTGCTGATCATCGTGCGGGCACTTCTTACCCGCCACCTGGAGGCCATGGCCGATTACGCCGCAAGGCTCAATCTGGACGCACTGGTAGAACCCCTTCACCTGAAACGTAAAACCCCTGGCACGCCGGACGAACTCAGCGAACTGGAGCAGGCGCTGAATAAAATGCGACTGCAGATTCTGGAAGACACCCGCTCTTTGCGCCAGACAACCATCCAGTCTCAGGGTGAGCGGGATGAAGCTATCCGGGCAAACCTGGCCAAAAACCAGTTTCTGGCAAATGTCAGCCACGAACTTCGTATTCCTCTGCAGTCCGTACTGGGCTATGCCAGTTTGCTGGCCGACACAACGCTGGATCAGGAGCAGCGCGACTACGTACGTACGCTGTTCAGTGCTTCTGAAAGCCTCTCGGCGATCATTAACGACCTGCTGGATGTATCCAGCATGGAAGCGGGCAGGCTGGTTCTGGATGAAAGCCCCTTCGATATCCGGGAAATACTGAACGATCTGGTTCACATGCTGGGCTCCCGGGCCAGGGAAAAGGGGCTGGCACTGGAGTTACGTATTGATGAAAACCTGCCCTGGGCCCTGCGGGGCGATCCGGTCCGTGTTCGCCAGGTATTGCTTAATCTCACCTCCAACGCCATCAAATTTACCGATTCCGGCCACGCGCTGATCAGCGTAGAAGTGCTTAGTCTTCGGGATGAAAAGGCCCGTTTGCGTCTGGCTGTGGAAGATACCGGTGTGGGCATCAACCCGGAGGAGGTTCCTTTGGTGTATGAACCTTACGTACAGCTTGGCCAGCACTTTCAGCGCCAGTTGCCGGGCGCAGGCCTTGGCCTGACCATATGCCGGCAGTTGGTGAAACTGATGGATGGCACCCTGGATGTTGAAAGCCGGCCGGGAGACGGTTCTACCTTCTGGGTAGAGCTGACCCTGCCCATTGCGCCGGAGAGCGCTGCCCGGGTACGCCCGGATACACGAATGGTGAAAAACAGCCGGATACTGGTGGTCGATTCCTATGAGCTATCACGCAAGATAACTCTTGAAATGCTGTCTCGACATGAGGTGCATATTGAAGCGGTTAAATCGGCCGGCGAAGCCCTGACCTCACTTCGCCAGTCCTTTGACAACCAGCGCCCTATCGACGCGATTATACTGGATGGCTTTGTGCCGGACATGGACAGCGATCTGCTTTGCCGCCAGATTCGCAGCAACCCCCAGTGGGCTGACATGCGCCTGCTGATACTCTCATCCAACCCGCAACGGGGCGATGCCGAGCACTTCCGGCAGGCCGGAGCCGACGCATTTCTCAGCAAATCACTTCGGGAATCCTGCCTGACACCGATTCTGAACCAATTGTTTGCCGATGCGGCAAGGCAGGAAAGGCGCTTTCTTACCCGTTTCTCTCTGCAGGCTGTCGCCAATGTCGCTGAACGCCGGGCGCTGCCCTGCGGACGAATGAAGGTGCTGCTGGTGGAAGATAACCCGGTGAACCGTACCCTGACCCAGCGCCTGCTGGAAAAACTGGGCTGCGATGTTATGACGGCCAACGATGGCGAAGCGGCAGTAAGCCTTTGGCAGTGGCATCCGTTTGACCTGATTTTCATGGACTGCATCATGCCCCGGGTGGACGGCTTTGAGGCAACCCGTCGGCTCAGAAAATGGGAGGCAGAACAACGCACTGCACGGGTACCCGTGGTGGCGCTGACAGCGAGCGCCATGGAAGAAGATGAAGAGAAAGCCCGCCGTGCCGGTATGGATTCATTTGTTGCCAAGCCTGTCAATATTGAAATGTTGCGGGCAGTGCTGGAACAATACTGCAAATCGTCTGTCGTCTGATAAACCGGAAGACGGATTTCTGATCTCGCATGATGACTGCTGAAGGCTGCTATGAACGTTCAATGCCCCACCTGCAAACAATCTGTGGAATGGACCGATGCAAACCCGTACCGCCCATTCTGCTCCGAACGATGCAAGCTGATTGATCTGGGGGCCTGGGCCAATGAGGAATACCGGGTTCCGGCCGAGAATGCTTCGCCGGATGACCTGGATCAGGGTGGCGAGGTTACCCGCCACTAACGCCCTTGCCCCGGATTAACCCCGACTTACCGTGTTTTAAGTTGAGCTGGCCAACACTGCCCGCTACCATGGCGCGGTTGTTTTAATTACTTATCTATAGGTGTACCAATGAAAGTATCCCGCATTTCCCTGATGGTTCTCTCCCTGGCAGCAGCCCCCGCCTTCGCCGGTGATGTAGACCTGAGCCTGACGGACGATTCTGTTAAGGGGCAGGTGGACTTTTTTGGCACCAACAGCGACATTCAGCTGGGCACAGGTTACACCTACCATGAAGGTGGGCTGGATATACTCAACGTTGATTTCCATGCCCAGGGCCGCACCGCCATTGGCAACCTGCCAACCACAGCGGGCATTGGTGTACGTGGCCTGGCCTGGGACGCAGACCATCTGGATGGCGGTGCAGTGGCGCTTGGCGGATTCGGAACGGTAAACATCCCCAGAGTGCCCGGCCTGTCGTTCACCGGTAGCCTGCACTATGCACCGGGCATTCTGTCTTTCGGTGATTCTGACAACCTCACCAGCCTGGAGTTGCGGGGTAGCTATCGCGTTATTCGTAACGCAGAGGTGTTTGCCGGCTATCGTTATCTTTCGACCGATCTGGACCACCCATACAGCGGCCATGCTCCTCTGGACAAAGGTGTATTGGCGGGGA
>CAYUTG010000181.1:0-6061 GCA_964447555.1 uncultured Marinobacter sp. | reverse complement strand
TGTTGCACTTTCCGTCGGCTCGCGCCGCCCAGGCGTTACCTGGCACCTTGCCCTGTGGAGCCCGGACTTTCCTCCCCCGGAAAAACCGGCGGCGACTGTCTGGCGAGCTCGGGCGAGACAATACTATTGCCCATCGGTGCTTGCAAGAAAAACCGTTCGCACAGATGATCAGCCCTGCCTGAGCCCCAGAGCCCGCTGATACAGGTCGTTCTTCGACTGCCCCGTCAGTTCGGCCACTATGCGCGCAGCCTTTTTAACCGGCAACTCGGCCAACAACATGGTCAGCAGCCGATCCACATCCACCTCCCCGGTGTCGCCATCCCCTTCTGCGACACGGGCACCGTGAACCATCACCACAAATTCACCTTTAGTCCCGTGAGGGTCTGATTCCAGTGCATCAAGCACCTGACGAACCTGTCCGGCGTAAAAGGTTTCAAAGGTTTTGGTGAGCTCCCGCCCGAGCACAATATCGCGGGTGCCTCCAAACACATCAGCCATATCACGCACGGTATCCAGAATGCGGTGCGGCGATTCATAAAACACCAGCGTTGCCTGCTCTTTGCGCAGCTTCTCAATCGCCGCCCTGCGCCCACCGCGCTTGGCCGGCAGAAACCCGACAAATAAAAAGCGGTCCGTCGGTAATCCCGCGCCGCTAAGCGCTGTAACCAGCGCGCATGGGCCAGGAATCGGGGAAACCACAAACCCACGCTTTCGTGCTTCCCGAACCAGAACATAGCCCGGGTCTGAAATAAGGGGCGTACCCGCATCTGATATTAAGGCGACACTCCGGCCAGCCTCCAGCTCATCCAGAAGGCTTCCCGCACGATTTCGCTCATTGTGATCGTGAAGCGCAATCAGCCGCTTCTGTATGCCAAGGTGTTGCAGTAACCGTCCACTATGACGGGTATCCTCCGCTGCAATCACATCCACTTTTTGCAGCACGCGACCGGCCCTTACTGACAAGTCATCCAGGTTGCCAATCGGTGTAGCAACAATATAGAGCGTGCCCCGCACACCCGTTTCAGCGCCGGGCCTACCAGCAGGCTCACCGTTATCAGATTTCAAATCATCAACCTCATTGTTTCGGATGCTTACGCCATGACACTTACGTCATGTGAATTGGCTCTGGAGCTGTTAAACTTGCCACCGTTAAACCTGTGCCACAAGCCCAAAAACCCGGAGTACTGCGAATCCGCCATGATCAAACTCAGCATAAATCACCGAGCCCTGGCCAGCCTTTTCATTATGACACTGCTGTTTACCGGTTGCGCTAACATAAACCTGCAGTCTCATATGGCACAGACAGCCGGGCAGGCGCTGGACATGGCAGCTCAGGAAAGCAACCCTGAGACAGCACAACGTTACCTGCTGCGAACCGCCAGCCGGTTCCAGGATCAGGGCAACCACTCCGCCGCGCGCAAATTACTGCAAAGTGCCCAACTGGCGCAAATGACACCAGAACTCCAGAACCAGCAACGCCTGCTGGCCATGGCCAGCGCAAACGAATTGCAGGATGGCCCCTGGGCAGAGCAACTGGCAGCAGATCTTACACCAGACAGCTTCCTTACTTATAAATCGGAACTGATCAACCGCGCCGGAACCCTGCAGGCGCGCACCTACGCTCTGGCAGGCAACCCGTTATCGGCCGCAATGACCCTTATGCTGCTGGCACAGGCAGACAGCACGGTAAACCCCCAGCAAATTCACGACCAGATCTGGCACTATCTGAAAGCTACGCCTGATCAAAAACTCAGCGCTGCCATGGACAACGCCGTTGGTTATGAAGCGCAGGGCTGGCTGGAACTCGCGTCAGCGATACGCTCTCCCGGGCTCGGGCTGGAAGAACAGGGCCGCATTGTGCGCCGCTGGCAGAATAACTGGGCCGGCCACCCTGCCGCCCAGGTTTTGCCTTCGGAACTGCAACTGATCGCAACACTGGCAGAGAGCCGTCCGGAAAACATTGCACTTGCGCTCCCACTTAAGGGCGCCCTGGGGGCAGCCGGAAAGGCAATTCGCGATGGTTTTCTTGCAGCCTATTACCTCGACGAATCCGTTGACCGGAGTAAAACCGACATTCGGATAATCGATACCTCTGACGCACCTTTTAAAGACATCTATCGTGAACTGTCAGAGCAAAACGTTGATCTGATAGTCGGGCCGCTGGAGAAAGAGGCCCTTGCCACCCTGGGCTCCATGAACACCCTACCGGTGCCGGCCCTGGGCCTGAATTACCTTCCTGAGGGAACCACGCCGCCTGCCGGACTCTATCAGTTTGGCCTTTCTGCAGAAGACGAGGCTCGCCAGATAGCCGATCGGCTTGCCGCGAAAAATATTCGCGATGTACTGGTACTGATTCCTCATGGCGAATGGGGTGATCGTGTGGAAGCAGCACTACTGCAGGCGATGAAATCAAAGGGAGTAACCGCTCTCGATACCCAGCGCTTTTTCCGGGAAGATAACCTGAGAGCAGTTACCGCCGACTTGCTTGGCATTTCGGTATCACGGGAACGAGCCATTCAGGTAGAGCGCACTATAGGCATGAATGTGGAGTTTGAACCCAGGCGCAGGCAGGATGCAGACGCCATTGTAATGGTTGCCGAACCAACCATCGCCCGACAGTTCAAGCCATTGTTTGCGTATTACTTTGGCGGCGACCTTCCGGTTTACTCGCCATCCATTGTTTACGAAGGTACCCCGGACCCCTCCCGCGACCGGGATCTTGATCAGGTCATTTTTACAGACATTCCCTGGGTACTTGGCGAAACCAGCGAGTTGCGTGAAAAATCCACGAAATATCTGCCGGGTACCCGCGGACAACTGGGACGGCTGTTTGCCATGGGTGCCGATGCCTGGCAGCTAAGCAAGCGCCTTCCACTTCTGCGCCAGGTTGAAGCGGCATCTCTGGACGGGCAAACCGGCACTCTGACCATGACCCCCGAAGGCAGCATTCATCGCCAGCAAATGTGGGCCCAGTTCCAGCAGGGAACACCCAGGCTGCTACCCGATCTGCCGCCTGAAGCCGACACCTCTGAAACACCGGTCGAGCCAGCGCCCGCTGAACAGGCCGGCCCCGCTCAATAATCACAACTTATCCGGGTGCTCGCCATGGAAGGCAAAAAAGCTCTGGGCAATCATTTTGAGGGTGTGGCTGAACGCTATCTGAGCAGCCGGGGCGTTCTGATACTTGAACGCAACGTTTATAATCGGGGCGGAGAGATCGATCTGATCGGGCGTGACGGTGGCACTCTGGTGTTTTTTGAAGTGCGTTACCGCGGCCCAGGCAGCCTGACAGATGCTGCCAGCTCCGTTAACTACCCAAAACAGCGGCGGCTCCTGAAAGCGGTATCGTTTTACCTTCACCGATACGGCCTCTGGGACAGCATCTGCCGTATTGATGTTATCGCCATCAGCCCGGGAACCACCAAAAAATACCGGGTACAATGGATCAGGAATGCAATTCAGGCAGGGTGAACAGGCAGAATGTCCGATATTGAACAACAGATAAACCAATGGTTTGCCAGCCACATGGAACATACCGCCCACGCTGCAAGCACAGTGGGCCCCTCCATCGAACAGGCAGCAGGCGCGCTGGTCAACGCTCTTCTCCGTGACGGAAAGATCATAGCCTGCGCCAACGGCAATGCGAATATACTTGCGCAGTACTTCTGCACCGCACTCTTAAACCGTTTCGACCAGGACCGTCCCGCTCTGCCCGCGATAAACCTGGGGGCTGACTCAACCACCTACTCGGCAATCTGTCGGGACAACCGTTTTAACGACACGTTTTCACGCCAGGTGAAAGCCGTGGGCAAGCCGGGGGATCTGCTCTTCGTTGTTGTCGATGACGGCCACAAAGCTAACCTGATACAGGCTATTCAGGCTGCTCATGACCGGGAGATGAACGTTGTTGTACTCAGCGCCCGGGAAAAATCAGACATCACCTCACTCATGCAACCTGAAGACCATGAAATCGCGCTAAACGACCTGTCTCCCGCCGAGGCAACTCCAATGCTTCTGCTTATTATCAATGCACTTTGCGGGTTGATCGACGGCACTCTGTTTGGCGGGTAAAACTGTTTGGCGGGTAAAAAAAAGGGTCAGAACTTTAGTTCTGACCCTGCCTTCATCTCAATCTCAGTTTTCGACAACTACTTAACAACCTTCAAGGTCGGCCGACCAGATGGCCGCTCGTCCTGCCCGGCTCCGTCCCGATCTTCCGTACCATCGGGGTCAGGTGAGCCCGGCTCGCTGCCGAACACCATACCTTCGCCATTCTCTTTGGCGTAGATGGCGATAACTGCCTGAAGAGGAATAAACACCTGCATAGGCACACCACCGAAGCGCGCGCTGAATTCCAGAGCACCATTCCCAATAACCAGACCACGAACCGCGCCGGGGCTTATGTTCAGCACAATCTGCCCGTTGGCAACATGCTCTGTTGGCACCTGGACACCCTGGACGCCGGCATCCACGACAATATAAGGCGTGCAGTCGTTATCCAGAATCCACTCATTAAACGCCCTTACCAGGTAAGGACGGCTGAATGTCATAGTGATTTTGCTGTCAGACACTGCCACTCTCCTGCCCGCTGCTACGGGGTTTCGCCATCTCAGCTGCGAATATCTTCTTCGAGGTCTGAAAGGCTGGCTTTGAAACCTTCACGGCCAAAGAGGCTCTCCATATATTTATGGAGCGGTTTCGCCTGCTTGTCATTCAACTCTATGCCAAGCGCAGGCAAACGCCACAAAATCGGCGCAATGCAGCAGTCCACAATCGTGAACTCCTCAGACAGGAAGAACGGTGTTTCTGCAAACAGCGGTGCCGTTGCCAGCAGGCTTTCGCGCAGCTCTTTACGGGCAGCCTCGGACGCCTTGGCATTTGGTTGCGCCAGAATCTGATCCACCAGACCACACCAGTCTTTCTGAATTCTGTGAATCATCAAACGACTGTTGGCACGAGCAACCGGATAAACAGGAAGCAACGGAGGATGCGGGAACCGCTCATCCAGATACTCCATCATGATGTTCGGCTCATAGAGCACCAGGTCACGATCCACCAGTGTCGGCAGGGCATTGTACGGATTCAGGTCCGCCAGTTCAGCCGGTGGGTTATCAGGATCCACGTCCACAATATCGACGGTAACACCCTTTTCCGCCAGAACAATACGCACCCTGTGGCTGTAATGGCTGGTCGGATCCGAGAAAAACGTCATTGATGACCGCTTGGTCACAACGCCCATAGGACTACCTCACGAGTAAACAAACTGAAATGATCCTGAAAACGAAAATTCCAGTGAGCACAGTATGTGCTCACTGGAAATCAGGAGTCGGGATTATACCCTATTTTTCAGTGTACGTCCTTCCAGTACTCACGATTGAGCAGGTAGGCAAAGATGAAGAAGATAGCAACAAAGATCAACACGAAGATCCCAAGCCGCTCTCGCTCAACTTTTACCGGGTCGGCCATATACGAAAGGAAGTTTGTCAGGTCATACATTGCCTTATCAAACTCCTCGCTCGACATGCTCCCCTCAAGCGCGTACTCAGGACACACATCCGCATTGTTAATGTTGCCACTCAGTGGCTCAACATTCGGCTTAACGCCGATATTCGGTTTTACGGCACAAAGCCCCTGCAGGCTCACCATAACATGGGGCATGCCCACGTTCGGGAAAACAACGTTGTTCACCCCAAGCGGACGGTTATCGTCCTTGTAGAACCCACGCAGGTATGAGTAAACCCAGGATTCGCCTCGCAGGCGAGTCTCAAGAGTCAGGTCAGGTGGTGGCGCACCGAACCAGCCCGCCGCAGCCTCTTTGCTCATGGAGTTCTTCATCAGCTCGGCAATTTTGGCGCCGGTAAAGATGAGGTTATCCTCGTACAGGTCCAGCGGGATTTCCAAATCCTCCGCTACGCGCTTATAACGAGCATATTCGGTGGAGTGGCAGCCGGCACAGTAATTCGTAAACAAGCCTACCCCACGCTGCAGTGACTCTTTATTGGTGTGATCCGTATCTATGTGATCCAGATGCACAGAGGCACCACCGGATGCCAGCGCGAGC
>CAYUTG010000180.1:0-6075 GCA_964447555.1 uncultured Marinobacter sp. | reverse complement strand
ACCCTTGGTATTGCGGATATTGGTCAGTTGCGCCGTCATATCCGTGTCTGAACCGCTGTAAGTTTCATCAGCAACAATCTCGATTCCACCCATCTCTTTGGCCACTTCGAGGGTTTGCTCCCGGCCGGAGCTGCCAAAGCCGCCAGTACCGGAGATCAGACCAATTTTGGTCAGCCCGCGATCTTTCATGTCATTCAGAATACGCTCTGCCGCCATACGGTCAGACTGTGGCGTTTTGAACACCCACTTTTTGACCGGCGTGGTAATAACCACGGCACCAGCGAGGGAAATGAAAGGAATCTGTGCCTGCTCGATCATCGGCACCGCCGCCATGGTGGCACCGGTGGTGCTGCCGCCCACGATAATGTCCACGCGGTCTGAACGAATCAGCCGGCTGGCAAAATTACGGGCTTTAGAGGCATTGCCGGCGTCATCATAATGAATAAGTTCGAGCTGACGGCCCAGCACACCGCCATCTTTATTGATTTTATCGACATACATTTCCAGGGTTTTCAGCTCCGGATCCCCCAGAAAGGAGGCAGGCCCGGTCACCGCCAGAAAGGAGCCGATACGTATAGGATCTGCTGCCTGAACGTTCATAGCCAGCAGACCAGCGGCCGCAATAGCGGCAAACTTACTTGCGCGACGCGTGATATTTTTGAACATTGTTGTTGTTCTCCCAGATTATGGTCGGGGCTTATTGATTTTATGGGCCCGTGAATTCCCGAAAACAGAACGCTTCCTACTCACATGTGACAAGTTTCCGTATCACATGCGCTTATTTGCGACTCTCCTTTCAGCGCCAGACGACGTTCTTTTGTCTTTCACCATCATATTAGGCTACCCGGCACACAAATAATACGATACCGTTGACGGATATCAATGGAAAATATTGTATCATGATGGCAATGTCAACTGGATAGCGCATTCCGGGGGACAAGTTTTACAACAACTCATACTAATGTAGTAGCCGGGCTCTGTCCGGCTCGTGCGCCCGGCACCACGGCCGGCTTTCTGTCAGGTTTCCAGCGCAACGAATCACCTGTGCAGAAAGACGGAAAACTTTACCCGGCGGCTGTATAGGGGATAATCTGCTGCTCCATAAAGGTACAGCCTGCCAGAAAGCCGCAACGAGATACGAAATCATGTCTGCAAAACATCAGCTTGAGAGCCTGATTCGGGATTTTCAGAAAAAACGCCCCCTGCGCGCCGGATCGTTAATCATTACAACCTATGGCGATATCCTTCACCCCCGGGGTGGCAGTGTCTGGCTGGGCAGCCTGATGAAGCTGCTGGCACCAATGGGCGTTAGCGAGCGGCTTGTGCGTACCTCAGTCTACCGGCTGGTTCAGGAAGGCTGGCTGCAGACAGAAAAGGTAGGGCGTTGCAGCTACTACAGTGTGACCGGCGCCGGGTTGCGACGGTTCCAGCAGGCCTTTGAGCAGGTATACACCCTTGGCAGTGACGACTGGAATGGCAGTTGGTGCCTGGTGTTTCTCAATCAACTGGAGCCAGAGACCCGCACAAAAGTACGCGACGAACTGAAATGGTTAAGCTTTGGCAGCATGGCATCAGGTGTGATGGAACACCCCCGGTTCACTCGCCATGAGTTAATACCCATGCTGCAGGAATGGGGTGCGCTGGAAGACACCATAGTGATGCAAACGCTGCCCCTGGAGCAACGGAGCCCGCGGGCTCTGCGCAGGCAGGTCAGGGAAAGCTGGAACCTGGACGAACTGGGCTCACGCTACAAGCACTTTCTGGAGAAGTTCCGCCCACTGTGGCGCAAGCTCCAGGCCCAGGACGACCTGAGCCCTGAAGACTGCGCAACCGCTCGTATTCTGCTGATTCACGAATACCGGAAAATCCTGCTGCGAGACCCGCTGCTGCCGGATGAACTTCTGCCGGGCGACTGGGAGGGGCGCAGCGCCAAGCAGCTGTGCCGGAATCTGTACCGGGCCATCTATAGCCGCGCGGATGACTATCTGGCCTGCGTGCTGGAAAATGCCTCAGGGCCTTTGCCGGGCCCGACCCAGGGGTTTTACCGCCGGTTTGGCGGGCTGACGGAGGAAAATGTAACCATCGGTCAGTCTGGCGCAACGGAAGAAACCGCCTGAGCGGAATGCTCGCTGATGTCCTCAGGCAATTGAGGTCCGTTGAGATCCCCCCTGTACAGGTTCATGCTGTTTATACGTAAACAACCCAGGGCCAAGCAATGTTCGGATCGCCAAGATTAATCTACGCCTGCTTCACAGCCATTACCCTTCTTCTGGGCCTTGCCTGTCTTATGTGGAGCCCTATCTGGCTCTGGCCTTGGTCTGTTTTGCTGTTTCTGGTCTTAGTGGGCGCCTGGGACCTTCAGTCCAGGCACAACGTGCTGCGCAATTACCCCATACTGGGGCACCTCCGTTACCTGCTGGAGTTTGTCCGGCCGGAGTTACGCCAGTACTTCTTTGAATCCAACCAGAGCGGCCGCCCCTTCAACCGGGAGCAGCGAAAAATCGTCAATCAGCGCGCAGATGGCATGGCCGATACCGAGCCCTTTGGTACCACCCGGGATGTTGAAGGCGCAGGGTTCGATTTCGCCCAGCATTCCATTGCCCCAAAGCAGGTTGATGAACGTTATGCCCGCATCATGATCGGCGGGCCCCAGTGCAGCAAACCCTATAACTCTTCCCGGTTAAACATTTCTGCCATGAGTTTTGGTGCCTTGTCCGGCAACGCCGTGATGGCGATGAATAAAGGGGCAAAGCTTGGTAATTTTGCCCAGGACACCGGCGAGGGTGCCATCAGCCCGTATCACAAGGTTCATGATGGCGATCTGATTTGGGAAATCGGTAGCGGCTACTTTGGGTGCCGGACAAAAGATGGCCGCTTTGATGCCGACGATTTCAAAAAGAAAGCCTCGGCAGATCAGGTGAAGATGATTGAAATAAAGCTATCGCAGGGAGCCAAGCCTGGCCATGGCGGCTTGTTACCGGGCGCCAAGGTCAATCGCGAAATAGCGCAAACCCGAGAAATACCGGAAGGCGAGGATTGCCAGTCGCCTGCACAGCATTCGGAATTCAGCACGCCCGCCGAACTGATGCAGTTTATTGCTCGTTTACGGGAACTTTGCGGAGGCAAACCCGTGGGTTTCAAACTCTGCCTGGGCAAGCAGGACGAGTTTATGGGCCTCTGCAAAGCCATGCTCGAAACCGGCATTCAGCCAGATTTCATCACCGTTGACGGTGCCGAAGGGGGAACCGGGGCAGCACCGGCTGAGTTTGAAGATTTTATCGGCACCTATATTAATGAGGCGCTGCCCTTTGTGCATAACTGCCTGACCGGCATTGGCAAACGGGATGAGATTGTGGTGATCGCCAGCGGCAAAGTGGCCATGGGCTTCGACATGGTGACCAAACTGGCCCTGGGTGCCGACATGTGCAACGCCGCCCGGCCCTTTATGTTTGCGGTAGGCTGCATTCAGGCCCAGCGCTGTCACACCAACACCTGCCCAACCGGCGTAACCACGCAGGACCCGGCCCGCGCCAGGTCTTTGCACGTACCCTCAAAAGCCGTTCGCGTGCGAAACTTTCACGATGCCACCGTCAAATCGTTTCTGGACCTGACCGGCGCGCTGGGCTTTGATTCGCCGGACGACATAGGGCCAGAGCATATTTACCACCGGCCGGAATATGGCCCCGCCTGCACTTACCGGGAGTTCAACCCGCTGGTTGAAACGGGTGATTTTATCAATGGGAAACTGCCGGAAGCCTATGAAAAAGACTGGGAGAGAGCCGATGCGAATCGGTTCTGAGTCGCTCCCTGATTTGGCATCAGATGGTTGGCTTAAAGACTAACCCATCAAATAATTGGCACGAATTATCAATTTTCAGCCTGCTTTTTTCCGTATTCTGTTCTGACAACTCATTACCGAAACCAGTATTCAGAATGGATAACGCAATGACATCGACCAGCCATGTAATCATCACCGGTGGCGGAAGCGGCCTTGGTCTGGGAATAGCCCTGCGTTACCTGAAACGGGGTTGCCGGGTTTCCATTCTTGATCTGGTGGTGCCAGAGACCAGCCATAGCCAACTGGATTCTGCCACGCAGAGCAGCCAGGCAAACTGGCAGTTTCTGCCGGCAGATATTACCGATTATGAAAAACTCCGGGGCTCGGTAGCCGCAGCAGTTGAAGCTTATGGCCCACCGGATCTGGCTATAAACTCGGCCGGAGTAGTGATTAATAAAACCTTTGCAAACATGCAGCCGGAAGACTTTCACAGGGTGGTTGATATTAACCTGAACGGCAGTTATCACTTTGCCGCTGCGGTACTGCCCACAATGAAAAAGGGCAGTCGCCTGGCACTGGTCGCATCCATTGCCGGCCTGATCAGCAACTACGCCTATGCGGCCTACGGTGCGTCAAAATTCGGGGTAGTAGGCCTGGCGACTACTCTGCGTTACGAGTACGAACCTCTGGGCATTCACATCAGTTGCATCTGCCCGCCCGAAGTCAAAACACCGATGATTGAAAAAGAACGCACAGATGCTGACCCTGTATCGCTGGAGCTGAAGGCGCTGGCAGGTTCTCTGGAAGCCAATGCGGCCTGTGACCAGATTGTTGCCGGGTTGGATGCCGGGCGCTGGCAGATTATTCCCGGCTATACGGGCAAGCTCACGGCCTTTACGGCCCGTTACCTGCCGGGGCCATTCAATGCCATCATGTTACGGCTGATTCGCAGAACCATGCGCCGGCATGGCACTTCCTTCGCTTAGGGCCTGGCCCAGGCCGGCACGGAGCGCCGTTTTCCTAACCGCCTGACGGGCAAGGCAACGCCTTCATCTTTACGCCACTGCCGGGGGCTTTTGCCGTGCCAGCGATGGAAGGTCCTTGAAAAAGCGGCCAGATCCCCATAACCCAGCATGCCGGCCAGTTGCGTCAGGCTGACGTCCGACTCCTTCAGATACTGTGTGGCCATAGCTCGCCGGGTATCTTCCAGAAGACGCTGGAACGACGTGCCTTCATCGGCCAGATAGCGCTGTAATGAGCGGGGGCTCAGCACCATATAATCCGCAACCTGCTCCACCGTTACCCGCCCGTTGGGCAGGAAGCTTGTCATAAGCTGCTGCACATACGCCGGCAGTTCTTTCACAGACATAGCATCAAGCTTGTCCATGTGCTGTCGCATCAGTTGATGCAGAACCGGGTCTGCCTCGCTCAACGGGGCTTGCAATAATGCGGCATCGAACACACAACCATTGGCCTCGCTGTTAAACCGGGGCACCTGGCCCAGCAACCGGCGATAGGCCAGTTCATCAGCCCCGGGTGCCGTTTGCAGGTGAACGGAATCCGGCCGCCAGTGTTTGCCCAGCAAGGTATGTAACAGTTGCTTGCCCACTCCTATGGCCAGTTCGATCACTTGCCGGCTGTGTATGTCAGCACCCGCCACAGGCCGGTAGCTCATCACCACCAGCCGGCCTTGCTGCTCAATGGATACCAGAGCCCCGCTGGAGTGCAGGTGATAGTACCGGGCGAGTTCCGCCAGCGATCCTTCTACCGTTTCTGCGTTTTTCAGCAAATACAGCAGCGGCCCGAAAATCCTCACTCCCTGATACAAGCCATATTCCAGCCCGAACAGCGGGTTACCGGATGCTTCCGCGCACACATTCAGTAACCGCTCAATACGCTGGTAGGCAATCAGGCTTTCCGGGTGGTCAAGCACATCCGGAGGCAGGCTTACCTCTTTGAGCATAAGTGTGGCATCTAGCCCGTTCCGGGCAGCAAAGGTGTCAAAACAGGCAAGGGAGGAAGCACGGGAGAAGTAGGTCATAGAAACTTTGACAGCCAGTGTTTGTCATTGCGTGGCAACTCGTTGACGCAAAATATCAAATTTATGGCATGGATTGCCATGCGGCTGAAGTTGACCCATCCGGATAGATCATCTTGGCAACAAAATCGCCGCTGTTGGCGCGATGATCACAGTAACGGATAAGTGCGGTATTTCTATAACGCACCGTTCTCTGACGTGTATTTTGAACGGTTTATATGCATCCAGACATCGAAGATTATCTCGCCTTATATTTTTT
>CAYUTG010000179.1:3559-6095 GCA_964447555.1 uncultured Marinobacter sp. | reverse complement strand
TCAGGTGAGATAGTGATAACGGACTGGGTGCCCAAAGACAGTAATGGCCAGCCGAATGGCGCAGATGGCCCGCCGCCAACCGGTGCGCCGGTAGTAACGCCCATTCCGGTGCCTCCGACATCGTCTGCCTTTGTGCTTAATCTGGCTGGAACCACCCAGTACGGTGCTGCCTTTGGTGTGAATGATCAACAGCAGAATGGCTACACCACTGGCCGCCTGTCCGGGCTTGATGTGTCTGACCAGGGGGTGCTCTTCGCCCGCTATACCAATGGTCAGTCCCAGTCGCTGGGGCAGGTTTCGCTTGCCGCGTTTAATAACACCAATGGGTTGTCCCCGGTGGGGGATACGACCTGGGTGGAAACCTTTGAATCCGGCCAGCCCATTATCGGGGCGCCTGATACCGGAACACTTGGGTCTATCAAGGCCAGTTCTGTAGAAGAATCTAATGTGGATTTGTCGGCCGAACTGGTGAATCTGATCATTGCTCAGCGAAACTATCAGGCCAACGCCAAGACCATTGAAACCTCCGATGCGGTCACCCAGACCATCATCAACCTCCGCTAATCAGCGTTAATGTGAAAATGGCATGACTCCTGCAGGAATACTGGAAACAGTCAAAATTCCGGCAGGAGTTTTCCATGGACAAAGCGCTTTATATCGGTATGTCGGGGGCAAAGCAGAACATGCTTTCCCAGCGTGCCCATGCCAACAACCTCGCGAACGTCAACACTACAGGCTTTAAACGGGATTTTGCTCAGGCCCGCAGCATGCCGGTATTTGGTGAATCTTACCCCACCCGTGCTTATGCCATGGCCGAACGGCCAGGGACAGACCTGTCTGCCGGTACCTTGATAGACACTGGTAGAAAGCTGGATATTGCCGTTGAAGGCGATGGCTGGCTGGCTATTCAGAATGATCAGGGCGAAGAAGTGTTTACCCGCACCGGCAGCCTTCAGATTGACGTAAATGGCCTGATGCGCCTGCCCGGTGGTGAGCCTGTACTGGGCAATGGTGGCCCGATAGCGCTTCCCCCCTTTGAAAACGTGGAAATCGGAGCCGATGGAACCGTTTCTATTGTGCCGGTTGGTGGCCCTCCCGGAGCCCTGGTTGAAGTCGACCGACTCAAACTGGTTAGCCCGCCTGCGGATGCTCTGGAGAAGGGGCTGGATGGATTTATGCGTCGCAAACCTGGCCAGGCGATAGGCGGCGTTGAGCCACCGAATGCTGACTTACGGGTTGCCTCGGGGTTTCTGGAAAGCTCCAACGTGAATGCGGTGGAAGAGATGATTTCTAACCTGCAACTGTCGAGGCAATACGAAATGCAGGTCAAGGTCATGTCCACGGCTAAAGACAATTCTGAAGCAGCGGCACGGCTGTTGCAGAACCTCTGATAACTGATGAAAACAAAGGTCGCATGAGCGGAAAGCGGCAAAAACTGGCCGCCTCTGAGGCTCTCGGCAAGGAGTAGGGATATGCATCCAGCACTGTGGGTGAGTAAAACCGGGTTAAGCGCACAGGACACCAACATGTCCACCATCTCGAACAACCTGGCCAACGTGAACACAACCGGGTTTAAACGGGACAGAGCGGTATTCCAGGACCTGTTGTACCAGATTCACCGTCAGCCAGGCGGCATGAGCACTCAGAACTCTGAACTGCCCTCGGGTCTGCAGCTGGGAACGGGTGTGCGGATTGTTGGTACGGCGAAACAGTTTTCCCAGGGCAATCTGCAAATTACTGAACAGCCGCTCGATATGGCGGTTAGTGGCCGTGGCTTTTTTCAGGTTTTGCTTCCGGACGGGCAGATAGCGTACACCCGTGATGGCGAGTTTCAGCTCAATGCAGACGGTGATGTGGTAAACCCGGAAGGTTATCCACTGGAGCCAGCCATTACGATTCCTGATAACGCGACCAAGGTCACCATCGGTAAAGATGGCACCGTGTCTGCGGTTACGGATGATCAGTCTGCACCGGTGAACCTGGGGCAGATCACACTGGTTGATTTCATTAACCCGCAGGGCCTGCAAGCGATCGGCAACAACCTGTTCAAAGCAACGAATGCCAGTGGCGATCCCAACGAAGGGGAAGCCGGGCTGGCCGGGCTTGGAACGATAGAGCAGGGCTCGGTAGAGGCATCAAATGTCGAAGTGGTTGAAGAGCTGGTGAATATGATCACTACCCAGCGGGCCTACGAGATGAACTCGAAGGTCGTTTCCACCACGGATCAAATGCTCCAGTTCATCACCAACAATATTGGTTAAGCCATGAAATGCATCGTTCACAACAGAAGAATCAGACAGGCTGGCACCTTTGTGCTGGTCGGGGTACTGATTGTACTGCAGGGATGCACTGCCATGAGCCGGCCCAGAGCGGTGCCGGATGATCCGGAATACGCCCCCGTGCGTGCGCAGGCTATGATGCAGCGAGACCCGCAATCCGGTGCCATTTATCAAACTGCGCGCAACTACAATTTCTACGGTGATACCACGGCACTGAATGTGGGGGATGTGTTAACCATTTCACTTGAGGAGTCCAC
>CAYUTG010000179.1:0-3549 GCA_964447555.1 uncultured Marinobacter sp. | reverse complement strand
TTGCCGGACCCGACAATACTGGGCAAAAGCAACTTTGGAATTGGCACATCCCTGAACAATGAACGTGATTTCAAAGGCAAGGCCGAGGCAGATCAGAGCAACAGCCTGAATGGCAGTATCACGGTTACCGTAACGGAAGTTCTTCCGAACGGGGTTTTGCGTATTCGTGGTGAAAAATGGTTGTCGCTGACCAATGGCGATGAATATATCCGGTTAACCGGGCTGGTTCGGCCACAGGATATTAAGCCTGACAACACGGTGGCTTCCAACCGCATAGCCGATGCCCGTATCGCTTATGGCGGTACTGGTGATTTTGACCAGGCAAACCAGATGGGCTGGATGGGACGTTTCTTTAATAGCGAGTGGTGGCCACTATGAGCCTGAGAAAAAGCCTGGCTTTTGGTCTCATGCTGGCGATGCTGGCAGCACCGGTTATGGCCGACCGCCTGAAGGATCTGGCCCGTATTAAAGGGGTGCGTAACAACCAGCTGGTTGGATACGGGCTTGTAGTGGGCCTGGATGGCACGGGCGATAAAGCGCCATTCACCAACCAGACCTTTCGCAACATGATGAATCAGTTTGGTGTAACCCTGCCAGAGGGTGTCAATCCGAAACTGAAAAACGTCGCGGCGGTTACCGTGAGTGCCGTACTGCCACCGTTTGCCAAGCCGGGGCAGGAAATCGATATCACCGTATCTTCGATTGGCAATGCCGATAGTCTGCGTGGTGGCACGCTGCTGATGACCCCTCTGAAAGGGGCAGACAACAACATCTATGCGATGGCGCAGGGAAGTCTTGTGGTGGGTGGTTTTGGTGCCCAGGGGCAGGATGGCTCCAGGATTACCGTGAATATCCCCAGCGTTGGTCGTATTCCGAACGGTGCTACCATCGAACGTGAAGTACCTTCGCCTTTCTCCAACGGTGACACAATTACCTTTAACCTGATGCGCGCAGATTTCACCACAGCGCGGCGGGTGGTTGAGGCAATTAACGGGAAGCTGGGGCCGGATATGGCCTATGCCCACGATGCAACCTCAGTCTCGGTCAGAGCGCCGCGGGATCCCTCTCAGCGAGTCAGCTTTTTGTCGATTCTTGAGAACATAGAGGTGAATCCGGCTGAGGATGCCGCAAAGGTTGTTATCAATAGCCGTACCGGCACCATCGTCATTGGCCAGAATGTGAAGGTCAGCCCGGCTGCCATTACCCATGGCAACCTGACGGTGACCATTCAGGAAAACCCGGATGTGGTTCAGCCGAATCCACTGGCCGGGGGTAACACGGCGGTGCAGCAAGATACTCAGATAGCCGTGACCCAGGAGCCTGCGCGCATGTTCAAGTTCGGGCCGACGGTCACACTGAACGAAATTGTTCAGGCGGTGAATCAGGTAGGGGCAGCACCGGGTGATGTGATGGCTGTTCTTGAAGCGCTCAAGCAGGCCGGTGCACTCCGGGCTGAGCTGATTGTCATCTAGGGGGCGTGCGGTGCAGGACTATCAGGTTCAGAAAGCTCAGATTTACACCGATTTCTCAGGCTTGAATGCGCTGAAGTCCCAGGCTCGTGATGACAAAAAAGCGGCCCTGCAGGAGGTCGCACGTCAGTTTGAAAGTCTGTTTCTGTCAGAAATGCTGAAATCCATGCGTAAAGCAGGCGATGTGTTTTCAGAGGGTAATATTCTGAACAGCAAGCAGTCTGAATTCTATCGTGACATGTTCGACAGCCAGCTCAGCCTGTCGATGGCAGAGCATCAGAGCACGGGGCTTGCAGATGCACTGGTGCGCCAGCTGAGCAAGCAGATTCCCGGTATGGACAATAGCGGCGAAAAACTTGCAGGGCATAAAGCCAGCATCGCGGATTATGACCGGAGTCTTCCGCTGTTGTCGTCAGCGTTGCCGGAGCGTGTAGAGCGCGTAGAGCGTGTTGCCCAGGCGGGCTCAACCACCGCGCCTGAGTCGGTAAAAGAGTTACAGGCTCTGCCAGAACAATTCGAATCACCGGAACACTTTGTGCGCACGCTGTTGCCGATGGCGGAACGGGTTGCCGGCGCTACGGGCATCAATCCGAAACTGATGGTTGCTCAGGCCGCGCTGGAAACAGGGTGGGGCCGGCACATGATCAAAGGTGATGGCAACACCCCAAGCTTTAACCTGTTTGGCATTAAAGCCGACAGCCGCTGGCAGGGTGATACGGCCACAATTACCACAACAGAATACCGGGAAGGCGTCCCTCTGAAAGAGCAGGCAGCTTTCAGGGCCTACCCTGATTATGAGTCCAGCTTTCGTGATTATATTTCGTTTCTGGAATCGAACCCGCGGTATCGGGATGTGCTTTCTGTGGCAGATCAGCCTGATCTGTTTGCGGAAAAACTTCAGCAGGCTGGCTATGCAACCGACCCGGGCTATGGCGACAAGATACGCAGCATTATGAGCCGCGATTCATTAACGACATTGTCGATGGATAGCCATGAGCCGAGTGGCGGATATAGCTACGGGGTGAAGGAGTAACAGACATGACAGGACTGATAGGCATTGGTCTGACCGGCATCCTTGGCCACCAGACAGCACTCAATACAACGGGTAATAATATTACCAATGCGAATACCCCCGGATACAGCCGTCAGGAAGTTCAGTTTGATGCTCAGGAAGGGCGACGTACCGGCGCGGGCACGATTGGTACCGGGCTTAGCGTAACCAACATCCGCAGGCTGGCAAACGAATACCTGGTTCAGCAGGTACGTGAAGACAGCACACTGTACGGTGAACAGAAAGCCCTGAATTCTGAGCTGTCACGGCTTGATAACCTGCTGGGCGGCGAATCGACAGGCTTAAGCAAAGCGCTGAACAATTTTTTTGCAAGTCTGCAGAATGCTGCGGAAGACCCAACCTCACTGCCGCAACGCCAGTTGGTGTTAAGTGAGGCCCAGCAGATTACCAGTCGTTTTCATGCACTGAACCAGGAGTTTATACAGCAGCGGGAATCGGTGAAAACCCAGATGGGGCAGGGTGTAAAAGATGCCAATACTCTGCTCAAAAGCATTGGTGAACTGAACCTTGCCATTTCAGAATCGCCGGGCATTGCCCAGGGAAAAATGCCTAATGAATTGCTGGATAAGCGCGATGAAAAGTTACGGCAACTGTCAGAGTTGATGGATGTTAAAGTATCGCCCGTTGATGGCAGCCAGGTGAACGTCTCGCTCTCCAACGGCCTGTCACTCGTTGTTGGCAGCCATGCGGCTACGCTGGGCACACAAGAAAGTGCTGAGGACCCTACAAGACTTGAGTTCACACTCTCTAACGGCGGACGAACGCTCACTATCGACGAACAAATTAACAGCGGTAAGCTGGGTGGGTTGCTCAGATTCGATAACGGCGCTCTGAAACCTGCGTTTGATGAACTGGGCCGGATAGCCATTGCGTTGTCAGCAACCATGAACCACCAGCATGAAATTGGAATGGATCTGGAAGGCGATCTGGGCGGATTGTTCTTTACCGATATCAATTCGGAAGAAGTGCAGCGTAGCCGGGTTGTTGCCAATGCCAACAACCAGCAAC
>CAYUTG010000178.1:713-6111 GCA_964447555.1 uncultured Marinobacter sp. | reverse complement strand
GTGTCGCCGAACTGGCGAATCTTAATCCGGTCGAAAATACCGCCACGGACATAGCCAGACCCCTTGAAGGAGTAGTCTCCGTTGGCCATAACTGCAATGGCGTGCTCGCCTTCTTTCAGCTCAGACATCAGCCACTGGTACTGGCTTTCGCCCAGCAGGCTGCGGCCAATGTCGGGCACATCCAGATAGGCTGCATACAGGTCGATCAGCGGGTCGTTACGCTCGTCCGGGCCAGCCGCTTCAACACCCTCAGCGTCGGTACCTTTGAAGGCATCATCCACCTCACCACGGGTGAGCAATAACCGCCGGACAGAGCCTTCTCCCGTCAGCTCCTGCCAGGATTTTTCATGAAATTCACCATCCTTCAGCTGGGCTACAGGTGGCCTGTTTGTACTGGCGCCTTTCACAAGGCCCAACTCGGCACCCACCTTGTGAGCGGAGCGCATCATTACTTCATTCACCACCATAACGGTCACCGTGGCACCGGAAAGACCATCTACTGCCGTTTTGTGCTCGGTGGATGTGCCACCAACCGTTACCCGCTGGTCTGCTTTCAGGCCGATGTACTGGTCGGTAAACGTGTGCAGCTTGCTCTCTGGTATGCCCACCAGAAGAATGGGTTCGTGGTGCTCAATAACGCGATCCTGAACAATTCTGCCTTCGGTATCCAGCACCACAACAATGTTCAGGGGTTTTCCCGAATAGGCTGGGGTTTGCACAAAATCCAGGCTCTGATAGGCGTACCCCTTCAGTTCTTCACCGGCGTAAAGTTCCTGAATGGCCCGGTTGCCTTCACGCGGAACAACCCTGTTCACTGACGGAAAAGCTTTTTCAATAACCTGTCGCTCGGCAACGGGTTGAAAACTGCTGACCGGCACGGCGAGTACGGCCGGAACATTGCCGACAATCAGAAAAACAGCCGCTGCAAACAAGAATTTAAGAACGTGGTTCACACTAACTCCCAGACAAAACCCTATAACCAGATAGCCTAAGCAATCTGCAGAAGAAACAAATATCTCTTAAGGATTAGGGCACCCGGGCAATGGTGGGTGCCCTTCTATCACCCCAGGGCAATCGCATTCCCGGATGAGTCTAAAGGCAGGTAATTGGAGATGTTACCAAGGCGGATAGATTCCACCATCATGGTCATGGGCTGCTGGGTTTCGTCGGTTGTGGGCGCAATGCCTCCGCGCCCGGACATAGCGGCAACAAACACGACATCCCATGCCTGACCGGTCGTGCGGGACTCCTCCACCAGTGCGGTAAAATCCGGTGCTTCTTCAGGGGTTTTATCGACACAGATCACTGGCGTCAGCGCACCGCCCTCACCCCGTTCAAACGCGGCTTTCTCATCTGCAGACGCATCATCCGGCAGCTCGGCACGGCAAAACACAAACAACAGGCGCTGCGGGTCTTGCTGGGCGTGGGTTTCGGCAATCAGATCGCTGTAACTGCTGATCATGGCAAGATCCTTCAAAATTGGAAAATTCAGGGTGTTACGGCTTACGCCTGACGGGCCGTCAGGTTGCGCGAATCGCGAAGCCGCAGAACATCGTCACAAACCTCATCAACGGCTTGTGCACCGTAACTCTGCCCGTAATGTTTCTTGAATCCAAACTCGTACAGGCGTACGTGCTCGTCCGGCGTGACCCCCACGTTTTCAAGGCAGGCGCGGGCACAGTGCAAAGGGCAGCCATCAATAACGGTAATTGGCCGGCCAGACTGAGCGGTTTTCACCAGCGCAGGCACCTTGCCACCCACACCCGAGATGCAGGACATTTCAAACTCCCCGGCGTGGTCCAGCTTAACGGCCACGTTGTTCGCCAGTTGGGCCACATCGGAACAACCGGAGCAGGAATAGATCAGCGGGCGTTGTTTTCTTGGCTTCACACGGCCTCCCACACAGCGCGGTTAATGTCTCAATCGTTATTACTGACTGATCTCAATCAGCCGCTGAGGATCGGAAATAAACAGTTTGCTTCGGTTTACCCGCACCAGGCCATTACTCTTCAGATCCGCAAGAATCCGGGAGAATGTTTCCGGTTGCATGGCCAGCCGGGAGGCTACCAGGCACTTCGGCAACGGCAGCTCTACTTCTCCGCCGCCTTTTGTTCCCGCAGGCAGCAGGTCAATCAGGTAGCGTATCAGCCGGTCCCGGGCATTCTGAACGGTCATGATTTCAAGATCGTGAAACCGGGTAACCGCCCGCATGGCGTAGTGGCGCAATGCCGACTGGGCATATTCAGGGTGTTTGTCCAGCAATTCCTGATAAGCCCTCACGGGTATCATCAGCACTTCACTGGATTTCAGAGCTTCGGCGTAGCAGGCATATCGGGCCGGGTCTGCATAGATCATCACTTCCGCAAAACAGTCGCCGGGGGCGATGCTGTCCAGAGTGCGGTCTACGCCGGAAGAATCCAGGCGATAAAGCCGCAGGCGGCCAGAGACCACAAAGAAGAAATGATGTGCGGGCATATCCTGCCGGTACAACAGCTGATGGTGGCCAAGACGTAACCGCCGGGACTGCTGAATCAGGCTTTCCATATCGTCGGGGCGAAGGTTGCGAAACAGCGCGTGGTTGCGCAGTGCCTCCAGGCCATCGTCATCTCCGAACGGCTTATTGACGGCGATCAGGATGGGTTTACTGTACCGGCTTTCGGCGGATTGCATCATTGTCATTCGACTCTCTCCCGCGCATATAGATGCATTACAAATCTTGATTTAATACTAGAATGATACGAGGCTAAAATCGCTCCCCCGATGGGGGTAGATGCGCTGTTTTTGCAGGGTATTTGTGGGAGATTTGATTTAACTCAAAGTGTTGTTTTGCTATCTAGTTTTGGTGGCTTTTTTTGTCAGGAGAGGGGGGTCAGAACTGAAGTTCCGACCCCGGAGCTGATCTCAAGAGAAAAGGGGTCAGAACTTTAGTTCTGACCCCCAAGTCGACCTTAAGCGCGGCACTACTGCATTAGCGGCGAATCCGGTATTTCCAGATCCACACCTTCAACACCCGTTTCTGCCGCCAGCACCTGAAGGTACTGCCGGAAAGCCCGGCGGGTTACGCTCTCGTTGAGGTACTGCCGTATTTGCGGTTTTACGTGCTCAAACGGCAACTGCTCCCCATCAATGCGCTGGTCCACGAGCACTATGTGCCACCCGTACCGGGTTTCAATAAGCTTGGAGTGCAGGCCTTCAGGCAATTTCAGTACCGGGCGCTCAAACTCTTCCACGGTCTGGCCCTTGCTGATCTGCCCCAGGCTGCCACCCTGGTGACGGGACTCGCAAATCGAGTACTGTTTGGCAATGTCCACAAACCGGGAGCGACCCTCCAGAAGAGCCGTTAGCAGCTCCTGCCCAACCTCTTCCTGGCGCATTCGCTCCTCGACATCATCCGGTGCTGCCGCCAGCAGTATATGGCTGACAGCCATGAGGGTCGGGCTGTGGAACCGGTCGGGGTTAGCCGCGTAAAATCGTTCACACTGCGCCTCGGTCAGTTCCGGTACATCCAGCTCGGCTTCCAGCACCTGTGCGATACGATCTTCTTCATCCAGAGTTTCTGCTAATTTCAGCCGGCCGGCCTGCTGTAACAGCAGTTCACGAATCACCAGGCTTCTGGCTGCATCGTGCCAGGCTTCGGCGACTTCTTCAGCAGGGTGGTGCTGCATTTCCCGGGCTATCTCGTCCTCAGGAATCAGTGTTTCCCCAACGTATACCGGCGGAAACTGCTTTATGGGCTCGCCGGCTTCAACCGTTTGAATCAGTTGCATGCTTAGTTACCTGTAATGCAGTGCCCCCTTATTCGAACCGGGGGTACGAGTATATCGCTGGCTTTATCGCTAACTGGGGGTCAGAACTGAAGTTCTGACCCCGTCAACTCCGCACCTGTCACGCGCGCTTGCGTACAACCTGATAGCGGCGGGTGAAATACTCAACCGGCACACTCAGCATGTGCACCAGACGGGTGAACGGGAAGAGCACAAAGATCGTCAGGCCCAGGAATATGTGCGCTTTGTAAATCCAGTTCATACCCACCAGATGATCCGCCAGGCCACCCTGGAAGGTGAACACTCCCTGGGCCCAGGCAGCAAAGCGCAGCATGTGGGAGCCGTCCAGGTGGTCCATGGTTGGCAAAATGGTCAGCAGGCCCAGCGCAAGCTGAATCACCAGAACCACAATGATCATGTTATCGGCAAAGGTGCTGCTGGCCTGAACCCGTGGGTCTGTCAGCCGGCGCCAGGCCAGCATGCCACCACCCACCAGAGCCATGGCCCCGGCAATGCCGCCCACCAGTATGGCCATGATCTGCTTCTGGCCGGGTGTAATCAGCCATTCATAGGCCCAGTGTGGGGTCAGCAGGCCGACCAGGTGGCCGAAGAACACCACCAGCACCCCCACGTGGAACAGCACACTGGCAAGCACCATGTTCTTTTTGCGAAGCATCTGGCTGGACTGCGCCTGCCAGGAATACTGAGCCTTGTCATAACGCGCCCAGGTACCGATAACCAGCACAGCCAGGGCGATGTACGGATAAACTCCGAATAACAGTGTATTTAGATAAGCCATCGTTATTGTCTCCTGTGCCTTCAGGCGCGCCCTGTCTGGCGCGGTGTTACATCCGCCATCAACTGATCACTGAGGTGTATGGTCTGTGTCTGCTCCAGTTCGCGGCGGCGCTGGCCTACAATGCCGCCAGTACTGCAGGAACTGCCCTGATCGTCCACAAACTTCACCATTTCCTCTTCCCAGACTTTGTCCAGAGCCTCTGGCGTATCGTCCCGCTCTTCCGAGGCGACCAGCTGAGCCAACTCCTGACGGTCGGTTTTACGGCCAGACAATTCCAGCAGGGCATCCATCACAATGTGATAGAAGCTCTCCCGCTGATACAGCCGCTCGCCCAGCAACCCGAGAATATGGTGAATGTCTTCCAGCCAGTTTTTGATTTCATCCCATGGGCGGGTAGACAAATACTCCAGAAACAGCGGCAGGTAATCCGGCAGTTCCCGGGCATCAATTTCCAGCCCGTTGGCACGGTACTGCTCCATGAGATCAACCATGGCCTGGCCGCGATCCCGGGATTCACCATGCACGTGCTCAAACAACAGCAAAGAGGTTGCACGGCCTTTGTCGAAGGTGCCTACGTAATCTTCCTGAAGGCTCAGCAGATCGTCACTGCACACCTTGTCGATACCCCGCAGAAGCTGTTCTTTCTTCTGCCCGGGTAGTCGGCTGTCTTCAAGAACCGCAGCCACAAGTGCATCCCTGGAAGCCTGAAGTTCCCGGGTGGGGTATTCAAGAACCCGCGCCAGTACTTTTAAAAGTTGCATATCGGCCTCGTTATTTTTCCAGTTGTTTCGGATCAACCTGCTTTACGGTCGTCAGCTTCTGCACCATGCTCGTG
>CAYUTG010000178.1:0-703 GCA_964447555.1 uncultured Marinobacter sp. | reverse complement strand
GTCGCTGCTACCACAACCGTCGCCGAAGCTGAAACCGCAGCCGCCCCGTTCTTCGTAAGCAGTTGCGTCCGGGAAGGCTTCTTTGGCCAGCTCCCTGTGGCTGGTGGGAATAACAAACCGGTCTTCGTAGTTTGCAATGGCCAGATAGCGGTACATCTCGTCGGCCTGGGCCTTGGTCAGCCCCACGGCCTCCAGTGCCCGCAGGTCCTCGGTGCCATCCACTGTTTCAGCGCGCTTGTACTGGCGCATGGCCATGATGCGTTTCAGCGCCCTTACAATGGGTTTTTCGTCACCTGCGGTGAGCAGATTAGCCAGATACTTAACCGGAATACGCAGGCTTTCGATTTTTGGCAGAACGCCATCAAACTCAACCTTTCCGGCTTCAGCAGCCGATTGAATGGGGCTCAGAGGTGGCACATACCACACCATAGGCAGCGTGCGGTATTCGGGGTGCAGTGGCAGAGCCAGCTTCCAGTCCACGGCCATTTTGTAGACCGGGCTCCGCTGAGCGGCTTCGATGACGTTCATGGGCACGCCGTCTTTCCGTGCCTGTTCGATCACTTTCGGATCGTTCGGATCAAGAAAGATTTCCAGCTGCTTTTCGTAAAGTTCATGCTCGCCCGGAGTACTGGCCACCTCTTCAATGCGGTCGGCATCGTAAAGCAGAACACCCAGATAGCGAATGCGGCCTACGCAGGTCTCG
>CAYUTG010000177.1:0-6157 GCA_964447555.1 uncultured Marinobacter sp. | reverse complement strand
AAGCAGGCTGTGAGTAAGGACGAGAACATTAATGCACTGAACCGCGAACTGAACCTGACGTGGACCGCCTCACTGCCATCGAATAACAAGGTGGTTCAGGGGCAGTGGTTCCGGCCCGGCCAGACTAAGGGTGTGTCTGTTGAATCGCAGCTGGCTGAACGCCTGGGGTTATCCCTGGGCGACAAGCTGACCTTTACCATCGGTTCCGACAAGGTGACTGAGCCAGTCACCAGTATTCGTACGGTTCAGTGGGACAGTATGAAGCCGAATTTTTATATGGTGTTTCCGCCTGAGGGTGGCCTGGCTGGCATGCCCTCAACCTGGATCACCAGCTTTTACTTGCCTGCCGGGAAGAAAGACGCCCTGAATGCCTTTTCGCATCAGTTCCCGACCATTTCGATTCTTGAGATAGATACCATTATTGAGCGCATTCAGCACATTGTGCAGCAGGTTACCCAGGCGATTGAGGCCATTCTGGGGCTGATTCTTGCCGCCGCGCTGGTGGTTATGGCGGCGGTTATCAGTGCCACCCTTCAGGACCGGCAGAGGGAAGGGGCGCTGCTGCGGACCCTGGGAGGGCGGCAATTATTGCTGGTTCGCAGCACGATGCTGGAGTTCGCGTTACTGGGAGGATTTTCGGGGATACTGGGTGTGGTTGCCGCCGAAGCGGCCGTATGGGCACTTCAGTTCCGCATGTTTGAAGGCGATTTCGGCTGGCACTGGCAGGTCATACTTCCCATCCCGCTGGTGAGTGCTATTGTGCTTTCGCTGTTCGGGCGCTGGCAGTTACGGCCGGTTCTGAGCGTGTCGCCCATGCTGCTGCTGCGGAGGCTGGAGTAACAACGCTGGCAGGCTATCGGTAATTGGCAAGGATGGCGTCCAGTTCGCCATTGTTGCGAATACGCGCAAGCTCTTTGTTGAACGCTTCAGCAAAGGGCTTCCAGTCTTTCCTTAGCATAATGCGAAAGCCATATTGGCTGATGCTGTTTTCGGATATTGTGAGCTTATCCCTGAGTCCTTCATTGCGCATAAACCACTGGCCAACCAGGCGGTCAGCGACGGCTGCATCAAACCGGCTGCCATGTAAGGTGAATATGAACATCTCGCGGTCTCTCGATGCATCAAAACGCCGGATAAGCCCTTTATCAAAATAGGGAGACAGCGCCGGGTAATGGTAGCCAAGGCGTGTGACCAGGGTTTTTGAAATCAGATCATCCGGTGTTTCGTACTGAGCACCTGATGCCCGGGGCGTAAAAAAGACTTCCTCAATATGAACAATCGGGTCCGTAAACAAATAGTCTTCAGGGTGTTCTGTCCACTGCTTTGCCCTCGCCGTTCCATCGACATAACCATCCAGCAACATCTGGTCTACCCGCTTGCGAGGGATTTTCTCCGGGGTCAGCGTGTAGCCCATACGTTCCGAGATCAGTGATACAACATCCCAGATAATGCCGGTCGGGCGGGTTCCGTTAACAATCAGATAGGGCGGGTAGCCACTGGGTGACACATTGAAGCGAAAGATTTTATCTTCCTGGGCCGCATGGCTCGCCGATGTAAAACCAATGGCCAGCATGAGGGCTAACAAGACATGCAGGTGGCTGCGGAGGGATGGCTGGCTTTTCATGCAAGAGGACTCAGATAATAACTGGATAATGAACCCGGCTATATCCCTGCCAGAAAGTGTTAATTGTTACCGGTTTGCCAGCCAAATTCAATGATCAATGTCAGTGGTCAGAGCACAATCGGGGCCCTGTGCGGGCCCCGGTGGGGTTATGCCCAGGCGCGTCTGAGTACCGCGCGGGCGTCCTCAAGGCGCACCTCTCGAGGGTTAAACATAATTGAGCCATCGTCCAGTGCTGCTTCGGCAATCAGATCCAGCTGATTTTCCAGCACCTTGCCCGTTTCTTTCAGGGTGCGGGGCAACTGGCAATGTTTATGCAGGGCATCGCGAAGTTTCCGAATGGCAGAAATGCTG
Organism: uncultured Marinobacter sp.; assembly: GCA_964447555.1. Lineage (GTDB taxonomy): Bacteria > Pseudomonadota > Gammaproteobacteria > Pseudomonadales > Oleiphilaceae > Marinobacter. The sequence continues at coordinate 4,182 of CAYUTG010000177.1, read as the reverse complement.
GCTTCCGCTCTGCGGCTGGCGGGCGTCGCGGAAAACACTTCAGGGCCTTCAAGGTACAGCAATAATTCGCCAAGAGGCTCCCGTATGGATTCCAGGTTGTACTCAAGCACGTAAGGCAGGTACAGGCTCATGCATAAACCGTGGGGCAGGTGGCAGATAGCACCTGTCGCATGGCCAAGGGAATGAACCAGCCCCACCATGGAGTTGGAAAATGCAATACCCGCCATGGTGGAAGCCTCCGCCAGATCAAGGCGGGCGTCTGTATTTTTCGGGTTATCCATAACCGTCAACAACGAGGTGCTTACTTTCTTGACTGCTGCGGTGGCATAAGCATCACTCAGCGGATTTTTGGCCATGCAGGTGAATGCTTCTGTGGCATGAGTCAGCGCATCCATTGCCGTTGCTGCGGTGATGTGGGGCGGCAGCGTCAGGGTCATTCTGGGGTCGATAATCGCCGCATTGGGCAACAAAAACGATGAGCTGAACGGTAGCTTCACACTTTTTGCTTCATCCGTAATTACGGCGATCGACGTCACTTCTGAGCCAGTGCCGGCGGTTGTGGGTACAACAAAGAATGGCTTTAGTGGCTTTTTGAGAATGCCCGCACCGGTATACTTTGCAATATCGTCTCCTCCTTCGGAAACGAGAATGTTCACAGCCTTGCCTGTGTCGATAGCCGATCCACCGCCTACCGCGATGATGGAATCGCACTTTTCCTGGCGATAAATTCCCGCAATATCCCGCACAACGGCGGTTGATGAATCGGGGGGTACATCGTCATAGATACTGACAATATCAAGACCACTTTCCTCGCAGGCCGCAATAACCGGGTCAAGCAGGCCGGCTGCCCGAACTCCCTTATCCGTCACAATCATAGGGCGCTTCGCGGCCAGGCCTGTCAGCTCGTAAGGTATGTGCTCCAGAGCTGCTTTGCCGGCAATCACTTTAACGGGGCAGAAAAATTCATAATAGGTATTGGTCATTACGCTTTCACCGTTTCAACGAAGTTGGTCGCCACTTTCAGATAGATTCTGGCTGCACTGGTCAGTTTCTGGGGCAGGTGCAGATTTTTCGGGTATTCCTTTACAGCCCTTTTGGCGATAAGTCTGGGCAGGATGAAGGTTTCGAGCCGGTTCAGAATGCGCGTCATCCTGACGGCGTAGCTGACATCGCCGTCAACCAGCATCCGGTCATTCGCAAAAGCTACCGATGTTTTCTCCTGAAATGACAGCACCAGAAACGCATGGGCAATGTGCTTGAAGCGGATAGACAGGTCTATCGGGCGGGGCGCAGATTCACCGTGGTAGAAAAAACGGCCCTGGCCCATATGCTCCACAATAAGTCGTGGCCCTTCGGGCATAACCATCATTTCAAACAGAAATCCTTCGGGCAGCACCTGGGCTTCACCCTGAACATCAGCATCTACCTCACTGACAGCCTGCAGGGCCCTGCCCATTACCTGGAACATCAGCCCCACGTAAAAACGCCGGGCGTGTAATGCCATTGGCTGGATACGTTTTGCTAACATGGTTATCACCCATTGGTCGTTGGTATTGTCTGATTTTTAGAGTTATTGCTCTAAATGTCAATGTAGGTGATGACGGTAATCTTGCGTCAGTGCAGCAAAGGCAGTTTTTTTCGCGGAAAAAAAAGCCGGAGTTGTCTGCACTCCGGCCTCGTCAGGTATGGGGGTGAGGCGTGCTTACCGGGTTAGCCTGGCCAGCTTTCTTTTGGCTTCCTCGGCGATATCCCCGCCGGCTTTTGCGGCTGTGCTGTAGTAGCGAATGGCCTGCTCTCGCTGGTTTTGCTCCACCGCTATATCGCCAAGCCGCAGGAAGGCGATGGAGGTTGGTACTACCTGATTTGCTTTGTCCAGATTGTTCCGTGCCTTGTCCAGGTGATTTAGTGCAAGGGCATTCAGGCCGCTGTACAGGTGATAAACAAACATTTCGGGGTACAGGGAGGTGGCTTTATCAAAGTCTGCAGCGGCTTTTTTCAGTTCGTTCTGATCCTCGTAAATCCTTCCGCGAAGGGCATAGAACATGGCTTCTTCTGGTTCTATCCGAATAGCCTCATTAATTTTTTCCAGGGCGGCAGCCATCTTGTTGTCTGAGGCCAGCTTCAGAGCCTGGTCGTGGGCATCGTAAGCAGGCTGAAGTTTGCGCAGAAGGGCAGTTTTCTTTTTATAAACATCGGCTCCCCGGTAACCACCGTGGCCCACTTTTTCGGCCAGCGCCTTGTTTTCGTGCACTCGTTTTCCGGAAGGTGGGTGAGTGGCAAGAAGGCCCTGTACAAAATTGCTCTCCTGTCCCTCAGACAGCCTTACAAATAGCTGCTGCAATTCGACGGCTGCATCCGGGTCGTAGCCCGCTTTTTTCATATAAAGGATGCCGTAGTGGTCTGCCTCCAGCTCATCGCTCTGGCTGTACTGAGCCAGCGCTAACTGGGCACCCATGGTCGCTCCGCCCATAATCAGGCCAGCCCACTCGTTGTCAGTAACAGCCATGCCCAGAACGCCAACACCAAGGCTGATTGCCTGGCTTTTCTGCATGCGCTGTACGCTATGCCGGGCGGCAGCGTGTACAATCTCGTGGCCAAGTACCGCGGCCAGCTCGGCTTCATCGTCCAGCTTGGTCAGCAGCCCCCGGTTGACAGCAATTTTACCGCCGGGTAAGGCCCAGGCATTGGGTACACTGTTGTTCAGCACGACAAATTCATAGGGCAAGTCCGGCCGGTCACTGACTTTGGCCAGCTTCTGTCCTACTTCCCGCACGTAAAGAGTAAGCTCCGGGTCCAGATAGAACTGCCCGCCCTGAGTCTGCTGAGTGGGCGTGTACTGTTCTGCACCCATGGCCAGTTCCTGGCTTTCGGAAATCAGTGAGAGCTGCTTCTCGCCGGTAACAGGGTTAACGGTACAGCCAGCCAAAAGCAGGGTTGCTATCAGAAATCCGCGTAATAAAGCCGCGTGTTTCACAGGTGTCTCCTGTACGTTGGTTTTCCGGAATATCATTGCACGCTACGGTGTTGCTCTGAAACCACCAGTGTACGACGGCGATTGGAGCAGGGGTGCACTTGGCGTATTATAGAGATAATTTCCCTCCGTTTCCGTTTTGTTTCTGCAATAAAAGGCCTTCAATGGGTACTACTCGAACATCTGATGAACAACGAATGAGCCGTGTTACGCGGTTTATTGACACACTGAGCCAGGCCAAAGCGCTCGGCATAACCGCTGTTGAGGCAACCAAAGGCGGCCTGGTACTGTGCCTGCCGTACAGCGACCGCATTATTGGCAACCCGGATACCGGTGTTATTCACGGTGGTGCCATTACCACGCTTATGGATACCACGTCTGGCTCGGTTATTCTCTGTGCGCTGGATGAATTTGAACTCTGCCCGACGCTGGATTTGCGGGTTGATTACATGCGCCCGGCCGAACCCCTGAAGCCGGTATATGCAAGGGCAGAGACCTACAGAATTACCCGGAATATCATTTTTACCCGTTGTGAAGCCTATCAGGACGATGGCGAAACCATCGCAAACTGTGTAGGAACCTTCATGCGAATTGGCGCAGATGCCTTGCCACGAGCCTATCGCGATCAGATTGCGGGAGGTGCCGAATGACCGATCCGGATATCATTCGATACACCCGGGAGTCCGGTGATTTTTCCCGTATGTTGGAGAGCATTCCTTACGCCGGATGGATTGGCCTTGAGTGTGACCGGTTTGGCGATGACCTGATTTTCCGGCTACCGGCGAAAGAACAAAACCTGGGCAACCCGGTATTGCCGGCCATTCACGGCGGTGTGATTGGTGGTTTTATGGAAATGGCCGCCGCAATCTACCTGATGATGTCTCAGGACAGCATGCGCATGCCGCGAATTGTCGATTTCTCTCTCGACTACCTGCGCGCCGGCCTGAACCGTGAAACCTACGCTGAGTGCCGGCTGACCCGGCAGGGCAACCGCGTTGCCAACGTTATTATCACTGCCTGGCAAAAATCCCGCTCCGAACCCATCGCCATGGCCCGGGCACACTTCCTGCTGGAAGACTGATTTTCACTCCATGGGGTCTTGAAATGCCTCCGCATGACCCCATTTCTGCAGCAAGACAAACTCACAAGCTGGATAACCCGGGATCGAGGGTCTTGCTCAAAACCGTGCGGAGCCATGGATGGCGGAGCCC
>CAYUTG010000176.1:1669-6278 GCA_964447555.1 uncultured Marinobacter sp. | reverse complement strand
CACCAAAGTTCCATTTCAAGTTAAGGAATGCTCATGGCCCTGCCCGTCGCCCTGAAGGAATCTCTGGCCCTTCCCCTTGTTGCTGCTCCAATGTTTCTTATCTCCGGCCCGGAACTCGCCCTTGCCTGTTGCAAAGAAGGCATCGTTGGCAGTTTTCCTGCTTTAAACCAACGCACCAGCGAAGGGTTTGAAGAATGGCTGGTGCAGATGAATCAGGAACTGGACAAATTCAGACAGCAGAATTCAGGCATCCGGGTTGCGCCTTATGCGGTCAACCTTATCGTTCACCGCACCAACCCGCGCTGGCAGGCAGATCTGGAATTATGCGTAAAGCATCAGGTGCCGATTGTTATTACCTCTCTGGGCGCAGCCAGCCAGGTGGTTGAAGCGGTGCATAGCTATGGCGGGCTGGTTTTTCATGATGTCACCAACCAAAAGCACGCCCGCAAAGCGGCAGAAGCCGGAGTTGATGGCATTATTGCGGTAGCCGCCGGCGCTGGCGGCCATGCAGGTACCATTAACCCACTGGTGCTGGTGCATGAGATACGCGCCGTTTTTGATGGGATCATTCTTCTGGCCGGCGGCCTGTCACACGGTGAAGATATTCTGGCCGCTCAGGCCATGGGCGCAGACCTTGCCTATATGGGCACGCGCTTTATCAACACGGAAGAAAGCAAGGCCGAGGATGCCTACCGGAATATGATCATAGAAGCGGTGTCTGGCGATATTATTCATACGCCGGCCGTATCTGGCATTCCCGCCAACTTCATGCGCCAGAGCCTTGAGGCGGCCGGCTATGACATGGCCAGGCTGTCGCAGGCCGGTGATATCAACTACGGGGAGAAGCTGAAGCCTGTAGATGACGAAGCCAAAGCCTGGAAAACCGTCTGGTCCGCCGGCCAGGGCGTAAGCCAGATTCGTGACGTGCCCAGTGTTCAGGCACTGGCACAGCGTCTGGCACAGGAGTATGACACCGCCCGCACCCGGCTATGTGAGTAACGCACATGACTTACCGGGAGCTGATAGCTCCCGGCAGAGTTACCCGTTTATATCACTTAAACCCGGAACTGCGCAGCCTTCGCCTGTAACGCCGCCAGCAACTCACCAATTTCGTGGCTGGCCTCATCAGAGCGCCCCATGGCGACGACGGTGGTTTCAGATGAGCGGGCAATGTCATCCACGCTGACACTCACCTTACCAGCATGCTGGCCTTCCTCTTCAGCCACCGAGGAGATTGTCATAGCCCGCTCCTGCAGGTCGCCCAACAACCGATTAATCTGCTCGAAATGCTCATCGGCCTTATGGAACTCGGTGGAGGATTCAGCCACCTGCCCAGACACCTGGTCAATCACGGACACCACCTGCCCACTGCCCTTTTGCAAGCGCTCAATAATGCCCTGAATTTCGGTTGTTGATTCCTGTGTACGGCTGGCCAGTGTTCGCACTTCATCGGCAACCACTGCAAAGCCACGGCCGGATTCACCGGCCCGTGCGGCCTCAATAGCCGCGTTCAGAGCCAGCAGATTGGTTTGTTCCGCAATGGCACCGATAACCGCCAGCACCGAATCAATTTCTGCCGTCTGGTTATTCAGTTCGTTAACCGCTGCAACGGCTTCTTCAACATTGAGAACCACCCGGTCCAGACGTTCGCGAACATGCCGTGAAATACCGGCGGTTGCCTCACTCTCTGTCCCAATTGTCTGTACAGAGCCAGCCACCTCCTGAATGCTGTCGGCCACTTCGGAAATACTCTGCGACATAGCGGCCATGGTTTCGGAGACATCGGCCACAGCCTGTTGCTGATGATTAACTGCAGCCACAGCATCATGGCTGATATCTTCCTGCTCTCTGGCCCGCTCTGCAGCTGACTCAGCCGACGTTTTAACATCAGTCACCAGTTCCTGTATGCGCGCAATAAACTGGTTCATGCCGCGTGCCATTTCGGTCAGCTCGTCGTTACCCTTCAGCGACACCCGGCGGGTGAGGTCTGCCTCACCATCAGCAATTCCCCAAATCGCGGTGTTCAGGCGCAATACGCGGGGTAGCAAGCCACCACCGAGCACGGCAGCAATCAGAATAACAAGCACAATCACGGAACCAACGGTCAGTACCGACAGGTTGGCAGACAAGCTGGACGCTTCGTTGTTCAGTGCCTCAACCGTGCTGTGAATACGTGCCTGGGTGTCTGCCCCCATGCCGGACAACTGTTGCTGCAGCCGCTGGTTCACCTGTTTAGTTTCAGATTCGAGTGTCTGTTTAGAGGTGGCAATGCTGCCGGCAATGGTGGCACCAAACTCTTCTTTGAGGCGGGCAAGATCGCGATTAATGCCTTCCAGAGACAGACCGATTTTCAACTGCCCGATGGCTGACCCCTGAGGCTTAATATCTGCAGTGACAATAACCACATTGGGGTCATCTTTTGCCGCTGCCAGGACACGGCTTGCCGCTCCGCGCCCCTCGCCCTGCTCCATCAGCTTGCGCACCCGCTCATCCTGACGATCAACATACCGGGTCATACGCTTGCCGTACTGATCAAAATACACCGCAAACAATACCGACTCGCGGGCATCGGCCAGTTCTACCAGATGGGTTAATCCGGGAATATCACGGTCCCAGATCAAGGGTGCGGCAACCTCGGCAAGCACATTCGCCAGCCCTTGTGCTTCGGCCATCACAGCTTTGCGTACATTACTGGCAACACGTTCCTGTTGCTCTGTCTGCTGGCGTGTCAGCTCACTGGCCAGTTCATCAATGGTCTTTTCCCGCATACCCTGAAGCCGGGTTTTTACATCTTCCCGGGTTGCCCCAAACGATTCACTGAGTTGTTCACTGCTGGATTCCAGTGCCGACCCGGCTGTATCTACCAGGCGTTCAACCTGGGTTGAAATCAGCCATTGGCTGACCATCACCTGTATCAGCCCGGCAACAATAAGAATAAGAAACACCGGCCTCAGCAGCCGGCTTGTAACCACTTTTTTCAGGAAGCGAGACATTATAAAAAACCCGTTAGAGCATTCGACCAACTACCCTGCCCGGACGTCCTTATCCATCTTTGTATTATCTAATCATTAGTTGTAGCAAAAGATAGACCAAAGTACGGATGACTTTATGTAGAGTTTTGTTGCAGATAGAGACTGGGGATAAAAAAAGCGGAGGCTGCCCTTCCTTAGGTAGCCTCCGCCGGGGTCTTGCCGGTTCACCTTAAAGGCGTTATCCGGCTAGTCACTCAGTTCAATGCGAGTAGCCCGAAACCCTGTATTCACCGGCGTTTTCTGGTATTCCACCTCCAGCATAACCGGCGCGGGGCTCTGTAACCGGCTATTCAGATCTTCCAGGGTGGTACCGTCAAATGTGGCGGTTGAGGTGTCAATACGAATACTGAGCATACGAATAATCTGCCCGCTGATACTTTCAAGCCGGCCCTCCAGTTCGTAGTCAGAATCCGCCTTGTCTGACAGGGTTCGTTCAATCTGCAGAGCTTCAATGTAAAAGTTGCCAAATTCGTCTTTTTTCTCAAGCCCGGACATTTCAACAGACACAAACTGCCCGGCAGCCGGTGGCCTGAGGTCTCTAACTCCGAGCCGCTCATCAATTTCATCATCGGTAATCACGGTATGAGAAGTGGTGACCACCGGTAATCCTCCGGCCTCAAAGCGTCCGGTAAAGCGACCTGCGGTCAGAACCTCGACAGTGCCGTCATCAATATCACCTTCAAGCTCCGTATCGCCTTCACGTACCTCGATCTCGCTGGCCTGAATATCCGTTGCTGACGTGAACTCGCCCTCAACCTGTACCAGCAGGCCAGTTTTCAGATCATTGAAAGAAGACAGGTCTTCCAGTTCCGTCTCACCGGGAGTTACATGAATAGTCAGCCCGTTCAGGCTGAATGACAGGCTTTTACTGTCGTAATCCGAGAGCACCGGCCCCGCCAGTTCGATGTCCTTGCCGTTTTTCTGATAACGACGGAAATCATCCGGCTGAATACGGCTGGCCTGAAGCACGCCATCCACCAGTTTGCCTTCCACTTCATAGTAGATTTTCAGTGCCAGCGTGTCCTCGGACAACTCGCCGGCAAACGCCTTGTCGGTGTACTTGATAGTAAGGCCGTTCATGGTGAACAGGTTCGACTTGCGGTCTATACCGCCCGCCGGCCCTTCCACTTCAATGGGGTCGTCACCGTACTGTGCGGGATTCACTCCGATATAACTCGCCCGGTATTTACCATCCGCCTGCCGCCAGGCACTTACCCGCACAAAGTCGCCATCAGCAAGGGTAGCCAATGACTTACCCTTAAAGACGGTTTGTACATCGGCAATCACCGGCTGGTGATGGATGGTAAACTCAATCTTCTTGCCCACCTCAATGACGTTCAGACCAGACACTGTACCCCGCTGGCTGTCATCGTACTCCATGTATTCGGCTTCGCCGGTTCCGTCTTTATGCCATTCACCCTCAACGCGCAGGATCATGCCCTCGTGAAGGTCGTTTTCATTACCAATACCATCATTGCCCTCTACCTCCCGGTTACGAATGCCGTTGGTGAAGAATTCAACACCATTCACAAACACGCTACCGAACCCGGAGACCGGGCCAACACTGGAGCCAGTGC
>CAYUTG010000176.1:0-1569 GCA_964447555.1 uncultured Marinobacter sp. | reverse complement strand
CCAGCAAGCAATTTTTGAAACAGTGTCATACGGGGCTCCCCGGCCGGCCACTGGGCCGGCTTGTGTCATATCGCATCGTTGTACCGCCGGCCCGGAAAAGCCGCACCCGGTATCCGGACATTGCGCTCATAGGGTTTACGCTCAGGTTTGGAGTGGCTGATGACATAGGCACTGCGTCTTAAAAAGACCTCGCCGTCATCGAGCATTTCAACAATCTCTTTGCGCTGTAGTTCGTTCAGAATAACCATGGGTGCGGCCGAAGGGTTCGCGGCACGCACCAGGCACTGAAATGCCCAGTGTTCCTCAACATTTGGCGCGGCGGTTCCGAGCATAACCGGGTGCCGGTTGTCGTCCAAAAACTCCGGGCAACGAATCCAATACCTCAGAATCTCACGGGCACCGGGAGAAAGAATCGTACTGGCCATGTCGGCAATTTCCCATTGATATCCGCGCTCAGAGCCGCTCATGACTCACCCTCCACCTGGTGCGTGCCCTGAAGGGGGTCTTCAAAATAAAACACACTGACTCCGGTTCTGACCGGTGTCTGGCCTCCTTCGTCGCCGGCACTACCTGCAATATCCAGGTCGTGAGGTGCAAGCCAGTCATCGAGTTGCTCAAGCAGTGCCTGGGACTGCCTTGCGGCTTCCTCACGCCAGCGCGCCAACACCTCCGGTGGAATATTGTTGTAGGTCAGTGTTCGCTGAAAGAGCGGTTTTCTCCCTTTATCGCCGCTGACAAGGTTGTGATCAATGGTCGCCACCAGATCAGACACATCCTCACCAAAAATACCCAGCATCTCTGCACTGTCGCCCGCCGGCACGTAGGCCCGCTGCTGCAGTATCAGCCTGCCGCTGTCTGGTTCTGCGGTGACAACGCCTACCCTGAGCAACTCATCCAGAACTGCTCTGGGTGGCATATCGCCGCTGTACTTTTTTACCAGGCTGCTAAAGCTCAGTGCGCCCTCAAACGGCAGATTGGCGGGCTCACCATTGGCTGCCTGAAACGCGGCATCATGCACCCAGCCCGAGACCACCCGTGATGCCCGGTTGGCATGCAGCGTGTCTGACTTACCGCTACTTTCACCAGCCAGAATATTGCGCTGGCGCTTCACCTCTTTGCGGGTGAGCCCGGTCATCACCGCAGCCCGCGAATCCGTAGGCTTGCGCCGGCCATCGGGGAAATCTTCCAGGGCCGCCGCTACATACGCTTTTTTGACCAACTCGGAGAACTCTCCATAAGGAATACCGTTACGCAAAAGCAGCCTTGCAAGAGGCCGCAATATGCGGAACAGAGCCTTATGGAGTGGGTTGGTCATATCATTGTTCATGTTTGGGATTGTATTCCCATTTATTTAAAAGGGCCAGACCGCCCACTCTGGCGAGCTGTCTGGCCCTGTCCCTATAGACGGCGGGACATTCAGTCGTCTTTTTCGATAGAAACAAGGGCGTAAGTGTTACTTGTTTCATCGTAGCTGTACTGAACTTCAACCGCATCTCCGGCAGTCAGGCCTGCAAGGTTGACGCTGCTGTCGGAAGCGACGGGAAGCTCAAGCCCCATCACGGTAACCGA
>CAYUTG010000175.1:0-6345 GCA_964447555.1 uncultured Marinobacter sp. | reverse complement strand
CAGAAGATGGATAAAGCCTTCGGCGGCTACATCGACAAGTACAAGATTAACGAAGCGGTGGAAGACGGTGCCACCGTGCGCATCATCTACGAAGGTCGGCAGGTTCAGAGCGATGTGGTGGGTGATTCCCTGGACGCACTGTTTGAAGAATACTTCAAAGACAAAAGCGACGAAGAAAAGCGGGAAATCAAAAAGAAGTACGGTGTGGAACGCGCGGTACGGGAAGCCCCTGCCCGCATTCGCTGGGTGTGTATCGATCTACTCAAACATTACCGGGAAAAGATTCTGCCCAACGGCTTCAAAGCCATGATTGTAGTGGGTAGCCGCCACGCAGCCACCGTATTCAAAAAGACCTTGGACGAGCTGGAAGCGCCCCCTTCTGAAGTCATTATTTCCGGAACCCATAACGATCCCGCATACCTGAGCCAATACACCGACAGTGCGCACCAGAAGCAAGTGATCAAGAACTTCACCAAGCCATTGGGTACGGATAAGGAGAAGGAAGACCCCACCTGTTTCCTGATCGTGAAGGACATGCTGTTGACCGGTTTCGATGCCCCCATTGCACAGGTGATGTATATCGACCGAAGCCTGAAGGATCACACCTTGATGCAGGCGATTGCGCGGGTGAACCGGACCTACAAAGGCAAAGCCTGCGGTTACGTGGTGGATTACTACGGTCTGTCGGACTACCTGACAGACGCTCTGAGCCAATTCAGCAGTGAAGACGTGGAAGGCACCTATCACACGCTGAAGGATGAGATACCGCGCCTGAAGGTGGCTCACACCCGTGTGGCTGCCATCTTTGCCGGAGTGAAAGGCACGGATGTGGATGATTACGTTCTGCACCTGAAGGACGAAGACACCCGCCAGCAGTTCGAACTGGCGTTCAAGAAGTTCGCCAAGCAGATGGATGTGATTCTACCGGATACAGCCGCCAAGCCGTTTATTCCAGACCTGAAGTTGTGGGGTAAGGTTCAGAATGCTGCGCGTAACCGCTACCGTGACCCCGGACTGAACATCAGCGATGCCGGGGCAAAGGTCCGCCAGCTGGTGGATGAACACATCATTAGCACCGGGGTAGATCCGAAGATTCCACCCGTGGACCTGATGGCAGCGAACTTCAAGGAGACGGTGGAACAGATCAAATCCCCGGAATCCCGCGCGTCCGAAATCGAAAGCGCCATCAAACACCATATCACCGTGAATCTGGATGAAGACCCGGAATACTACAAATCCCTGAGCCTTCGCCTGCGGGACATTATCGAAAAAACGGCGGGCAAGTGGGACCAGCAGCTGGAAATGCTGCTTCAGATGGTCGATAGCATGGAGTCTGAACACAAACAGGCGGCGGACGATCTGGGGCTGAGTGAAACGGAGTTCGCGTTCTACAACATCCTGATGGCGGAAGTGACCAGCCATGCCGGTGAAGATGCCATCAGCGAAGCCGTACACGACGAAATCAAGGCAACCAGCCAGGACCTTGTCAGCATGTTCGATGAAGCCACCCAGATTGTGGACTTCTTCAGCAAGCCGGACGAAGTGAAGCGGATGAAGAAAGAGATCAAGCGGGCGGTTCTGGACTGTTCCTTTGGTGAGAAAGCCCTGGTTAACGTGGTTCAGGACCGATTCATGGAACTGGCGAAGAACAAGTTCAAATGATGGCAGCTGCGCAGAAACCCGCTTCACGACAACCTGAGTACCGGGACGGACACGGCTTCATTGCCGAAGTCATCCGCACCAACCGCCGGAAGTCTGCGGATATTCGCGTGGAAGACGGTGCCGTGTCTGTGGTGGTCCCCGTGAACACGTCTGCCGAAAAGATCGATCAGCTGCTGGCAGCCAAACGCCGCTGGATCAAAGAAAAAATCACCTTGCACCAAGAAATGACCCCCGCCAGCAGCAAACGCTATGTGTCTGGAGAAGCCTTCAGCTATCTGGGGCGCAACTACCGGCTGAAGGTAGAAACAGGAAATTTCGCGCCTGTGAAGCTGTTGAACGGACGTTTGGTGGTCACCGCACCCACCGGAACCGAGCAGCCCCACATGGTCCGCAATGCCCTTGTGCGCTGGTACAAGCGGCAAGCTGAGCAGAAGCTGACCGAGAAGGTGAACCGCTTCGCGCCGACGGTAGGAGTAGAACCTGCCGGGGTAGGCATCCGCACGTTCAAGTCCCGCTGGGGCAGCTGCACCGCCAAGGGTAAGCTGGAATTCAACTGGCAGATCATGATGGCACCGAACCGAATGGTGGATTACGTGGTGATTCACGAACTCTGCCACCTGATACGGCACGATCATTCCCCGGAGTTTTGGCGGGAGATGGCACGGGTGATGCCGGAATATCAGCAGTGTCGGGACTGGTTAAAGTTGAACGCAAGAAACTTGGAAATATAGGTTTAAAATGACACGGAAGGCTCTGATATTCGGCAACGGATTAGGAATGGCGTTAGACCATGAGCATTTCAATCTAACCAATGCGATTAATTATATCTGGGGTCACGAGGACATATTAAGTGACGATGATCGGCGGTACATTGAAACGTGTTTGCCTGGGGTCGATGGGAGACCCCCGGAAGGCGAGCATGAATGGGGAGTTTTACACCTTGCAGTCACTGCATGTGGTTTTCTCAGAAGGCTGAGTGGCAATGATGTGGAATGGCTGAGCGAACAAGGTCGATTATTTCCAGACACGATCTCAATGTTTGTTCATAAGGTAGCAACTAAGCTGCATAACTACGAGGGTGAGGGTCTCCCCGAGGGATTCATTCAGCCACTATGTGCTTTCCTTAAGGATACGAAATCACATGTGGCAACACTGAACTATGACCGTCTGCTATATGGCGCAATGATCGATAATGGCGTCTTGGATGGCTTCAACTATTTGGTAGATGGAATGTGGGATGCGGGTTTCCATCGCGATAATCTCGAACGCCTTTATGAACGAGATTTTGGCTATTACTTGCACCTGCATGGATCGCCGCTCTTCGTTAATCGAAATGGTTCTCCAACGAAAAAGCAGCGCCATCAGCTGTCTATTAATAGCGACTTTATTGGCAGGCACATCGTACTAACTCATGTTGATTACAAAATGTCTGTCATAAGTTCATCTCCAGTTTTGTTAGCCTATTGGGAGTATCTAGATTACGCCTTAGGTGAAGCTGAAGAGATAGTCGTTTTCGGATGTTCTGGTGATGACGAGCACCTTAATCATAAACTGAAAGCCTATGGTAGTGCCCCAGCCAAATCTATACGGGTGATTGAATGGACTGGGGCGGGTGACCATGCTGCACGCCGGAGATTCTGGAGAAGAAAATTGGGGGATAAAGTGCAACTGACCCAATTGGATAACATCTTAGAATTCGCAGACTGGTAGCCAAAGACAATTCACCGGAGTTACGAGGCGAAATGGCGCGGGTGATTCCGGATAACGGCCAGTGTCGGCAGTGGTTACGATTGCACGCGCGGCTCCCGAGCTTTTAATTCCGATCTAGGGTGGCAGTTTGCGCATCCTTGCGCAGAGCTCTCATACAAGCTGGAGAACCTTTGTACTGAAGCTGGTCCTGCCGCATGGTGTTTAGGACTTCTTAAAAAATTCCTCCTCTTCTTGACCATCCAACGCTTGATCGAACGCCTGAAGATCAGCTCTTGACCAGCGCCTTGTCCCTGAGAAAAGTTTCTTTCCGGGAGGAAACTTGCCTTCGCGAACCCAGCGCCGGATAGTGATTCGGGATACCGAGTAGTAGTGTCCCACCTCAATATCTGAGAAATACATTTGCTGCGTGTCTTTCATTTTCATCTCCGTTTCATGTTGAACACGATTCAATGCTACGGCGATGAAAGCGGTGTTTGGCGGGTGTAATTAGCCAATAACTGCAATAAGACGAGAATTGCGTGGTAAGGTAAAAGGTAACGGATACGAGAGAATGACAAGACGTGTCACGTCGAAGCGTCTTGCGATGAAATGACGTGAATCCGGGAGAGGGTGGCGTCAGGTTTGTGTACCCAACCTGTACCCAGCCAGAAATGAAAAAGGGCCCATCCGAAGATGCGCCCTAAGTCATTGAAATCTGGTCGGCGTGGCAGGATTCGAACCTGCGACCCCTTCGTCCCGAACGAAGTGCGCTACCAAGCTGCGCCACACGCCGATCAACGGCCGGTATTATACGGATTTGCCTGAATTTTACCAGCATTCAGGGCAGTGGTTGGCCTTTTCCGGCCAGGCCACTGCCCCGGTTTGGCTAGTTTGGTAGCAGAGAGATATCGGCCACCCGTAAAAACAGGTTGTGCAGGCGGTTGAGCAGTGCCAGCCGGTTGTTTCGTATGGCTTCGTCGTCTGCCATTACCATGACGGAATCAAAGAAGTTATCCACTGGCTGGTGCAGATCAGCCAGCGAGCTGAGTGCACTGGCATAGTCGCCCTTCTCGAACAAGGGCAGCACCTTTTCTGCCTGCTTATTCAGCTGCTCGGCCAGAGCTTGCTCGGCGGGGTCTTGCAGCAGGCTGCTATCTACGGTCTCGCCAACCTGGTCGCTACCCTGCTTGGTCAGGATGTTTGACACTCGCTTGTTTGCGCCGGCTAACGCCTGGGCTTCCGGTAGCTGGCGGAAGGCTTCTACTGCCTTCACACGGCGATCGAAATCCAGTGGCCGGGTCGGGCGGCGGGCATGTACGGCCAGATACACTTCGGCACCAATACCCTGCTCATCGTAATGGGCGCGGAACCGTTCCAGCATGTAATCCACAACCGCTGAGGCGGTGTTGGTTTCGGTGAGCACCGTGAAGTTTTCTTCCGCCCACTGGCAGCAGGTCTGCAGATCCAGCGGTAGTTCCCGCTCGATAATGATGCGAAGAACGCCCAGCGAGGCACGGCGAAGCGCAAAGGGATCGCGGGTACCGGACGGTGGCTGATTGATACCGAAAAGGCCCACCATGGAATCCAGCCGGTCGGCGATGGCCAGAGCACAGCCAGTCAGGGTGGTTGGCAGTTCGTCACCGGAAAAGTGCGGCATGTACTGCTCATTCAGGGCCTTCGCCACTTCTTCCGGCTCGCCGTCGTTGGCGGCATAGTACTGGCCCATAGTGCCCTGAAGATCGGTAAACTCCAGCACCATTTCTGTGCAAAGGTCTGTCTTGGCCAGTATGGCAGCACGTTCGGCCAGGGCCGGATCGCTGCCAATGGCACTGGCGATTTTTTGTGCCAGAGCGGCAACCCTCACGGACTTGTCGTACAGGCTGCCCAGTGTTTTCTGGAATACGATGGGTTTGAGCTGGTCAATGCGGTCTTCCAGGCGGGTTTTCCGGTCGGTCTCGTAGAAGAAGGCAGCATCAGAAAGGCGCGGACGAATCACTTTCTCGTTACCGGAGATAACCTGCGCCGGGTCTTTGCTCTCGATATTGGCCACGGTAATAAACAGGGGCAGCATCTTGCCGTCGGTGCTGACAACGTGGAAATACTTCTGGTGCTCTTTCATGGAGGAGATCAGTGCCTCTGCCGGCACCTCCAGAAAGCGTTCTTCAAAGCGCCCCATCAGGGGTACCGGCCACTCGTTCAGGCCGGTCACTTCATCCAGCAGGTCTTCATCAATGACGGCGTGTCCGCCGGCTTCACGCCTGGCCAGTTCAGTAACGCCCTCCCGGATCAGCTCGCGGCGCTGGGCGAAATCAGCAATAACATAGCCCTCTTCTTTCAGCACCACTTCGTAGTCGCCGGGTGTTGGGATAATCAGCGCTTTTGGGCAGTGGAACCGGTGGCCACGGGTTTTGTTATCCGGGGTGAGGCCCATGATCGGGGCATCAATAATTTTGTTGCCGAACAGCATCACAAGCCAGTGTACCGGGCGAACAAATTCGGTTTTGTGCGCACCCCAGCGCATGCGTTTGGGGATGGGCAGGGCGCTTAATGAGCGATCCACCAGTTCTGGCAGTAAATCGACGGTTGGTTTGCCCTGCTCTACCGTACGGTAAACCACCCAGGCACCTTTGTCTGACTCCAGCGTGTCGAGTTGATCCGGGGTTACCCCAAGTGAGGTGGCAAAGCCGGTCAGCGCGCGGGTAGGATTGCCGGCGTCATCAAATGCGGCGGCCACAGCGGGGCCACGCTTTTCGATGGCTTTGTCCGGCTGAGCATCGCCCAGATCACGAATGCGCACCGCCAGCCGGCGGGGTGCGGCAAAGGCTTCGGCTTTGCTGAATTCAATGCCGGCGTCTTCAAGTCTCTTAACAATACCCTGTGTAAACGCATCCGACAGTGACTTGAGTGCTTTCGGAGGCAGCTCTTCGGTGCCTAGTTCAACCAGAAAATCCTGTGTTGCCATGATTATGCGTTCCCCTGTTCCTGCGGTGCCTT
>CAYUTG010000174.1:0-6385 GCA_964447555.1 uncultured Marinobacter sp. | reverse complement strand
AAGCACTTAAAATCAATAAGTTGAGGCTTTTTTGATGGCTGGCCCGCTCTGTGAGCCAGTTTTTGCGCGCTTCGCCGGAGCAGCCTGCACAACTTTGACGCCTTCCTGCGTTTGTTGCTTCTCATAGAGAAACTGAAGAACCTCCTGCCGGTAGTGCACGTAGGTAGGGTCGTTCGCCAGACGGACCCGGTTTCGCGGCCTTTGCAGGTTAATGTGCAGATCTTTCCCGACGGCAGCCGCTGGCCCATTCGTCATCATGATGATGCGATCAGACAGCAGTACTGCCTCGTCCACATCGTGGGTAATCATGATCACTGTGTTGCTCAGCTGACGTTGAATGTCCAACAGCGAGTCCTGCAGCCGGGCCCGGGTTAATGCGTCCAGGGCACCGAAGGGCTCGTCCATCAGCAACACGCTGGGTTTCATGGCCAGTGCCCGGGCAATACCTACTCGTTGCGCCATGCCTCCCGAGATTTCACCCGGCCGTTTATTGGCAGCATCGGCCATGCTCACCAACTCCAGATTGTGATGAACCCAGTCCAGGCGTTCCTGTTTTGTCATGGATTTACGAAATACCTGCTGAACTGCCAGTTCGACGTTTTCACTGACCGTCAACCAGGGCATCAGGGCGTGGTTCTGGAAGACCATTGCCCGTTCGGGGCCTGGCGCAATGATCTCGTGGCCATCCAGGATGCAGCCGCCTCTGGTGGCCTGCAGCAAGCCCGCGACGATATTCAGAACCGTAGATTTGCCGCAACCGGAGTGGCCAATCAGGGAGACGAACTCGCCTTTTTTGATTTTCAGATTGATGTTGTCCAGTGCAATGAAGGTGCCTTTGGGCGTAGCAAAGGCCATATTCACGCCAGTCAATTCCAAATGAGGTATCGTCATGGTTGGCTCCGTTATTGGTTCCAGGCAATGCGCTTCTGAATCATCAACATGATGCGATCCAGCAGAAAACCGATAAATCCGATGGCCAGCACGGCCGCCATGATCCGGCTCAGGGATTGACTGCTACCGTTCTGGAACTCATCCCAGACAAACTTGCCAAGCCCGGGGCTCTGCGCCAGCATTTCGGCGGCAATCAGTACCATCCAGGCAATGCCCAGCGAGACCCGCAGCCCGGTAAATATCATCGGTATTGATGACGGCAGCACAACTTTTCTCACATGGCTCCAGAACGACAGTTGCAAAACCCGGGATACGTTCAGCAAATCGGGATTCACCGCAGACACTCCAACGCCGGTGTTAATCAGCGTGGGCCACAGGCTGCACAAAGTGACGGTGATCACCGAGGTCACGAACGACTTTTCGAACACCGGGTCATCACTGACATAAACCGCGGATACCACCATAGTGACGAGTGGCAACCAGGCTAGCGGCGAAACGGGTTTGAAAATCTGGATCAGGGGATTGACGGCGGCTTGCAGACCGTGATTCAGGCCCAGCACGATACCGAGTGGCACGGCGATGGCCGTCGCAAGCAGAAAGCCAGTTATGACGGTAATCAGGCTGGTGACCATCTGGCCCGGAAACGTCGGGGCTCCGGGGTAGTCCCGGATTTTGACACTGGCGCCTGGATGATCGGCCAGAATGCGGTCGTTTCGCGCTTCCTGCATGGCCAGGAACTGGTCAGCACGCGCCTGCCGACTGGTGTGCTCCTGCCAGAGCTGCCCACTCTGCTCCCAGACCTGTATTGGGCCGGGGAAGGTACCCAGAGAGGTGTTCACCTGAGGTGCGGCTAAATGCCAGAAACCAACAAATATCGCCACGCCAATCGCCGGCAGCAGCAACTGCCTGCCTGTCTCAGCCAGTTGGATACTGGAGAATCGACCTGTTAATACTGTCAGCGAGCGGGGAATCCGTATTCCGGAATCCGGGGTGGTCGGTGTACTCATATTGTTCTCCTGGATACAGCGGTTAGGGGGTGTCGGAACCTTTCAGGCCAATGTTAAAGCGGTTGATGTAGTCGTTGGGTTGGTGGGGGGTGAAGGTGACACCATCAATCAGCGTGCCCTGATATGGCCGGGCAAAATTCTGCTGACTGAAATCGGGAAAGTCTCCGGCCGTCATCAGACCGTCGTCGATCAGCGATCTGGCCGCTTTCGCGTAGATGTCTCCGCGGTATACCCGGGCAGCTGTTTTCATATACCAGTCGTCCGGTCTGGCCTCGGGTATCTGGCCCCAGCGCCGCATCTGTGTGAGATACCAGATGCCATCAGACGGGTAGGGATAGGTGGCGTAATGGCGAAAAAAAACATTGAAATCTGGTACCTTTCGGATATCACCTTTTTCGTATTCGAAGGTGCCGGTCATCGCGCTGGCAATAACTTCGGCATCTGCACCAACGTAGTTTGGGCGGGCCAGGATGTTCACGGCCTGTGCGCGGTTGGCGTTGTTGTTCTCATCCAGCCAGTAGGCGGCGCGAATAAGAGCGCGGAGCAGGTGCAGGTGGGTGTCGGGGTTCTCGTTGGCCCAGGCCCGGGTAACGCCGAAGACCTTTTCCGGATTGTTGGACCAGATCTCGTAATCGGTGATCACCGGAACACCAATGCCTCTGAGCCGGGCCTGTTGATTCCATGGCTCGCCCACGCAGTAGCCCTGAATGGTTCCTGCATCGAGAGTGGCGGGCATTTGCGGCGGAGGGGTAACAGACAGATGAACGTCTGCTTCCAGCGTTCCGCTGGTGTTGCCGCGCTGGGGCGCGTAGTAACCCGGATGCAGGCCACCCGCCGCCAGCCAATAGCGTAGCTCATAATTGTGAGATGAGACCGGAAACACGGTACCCATGCGAAAGAGCTTACCTTGAGCCCGGAACTGGTCTATCGCAGGTTTGAGGGTACTGGCGCTGATTGGGTGTGCCGGTTTCCCCCCGGAGACTGGGAGGTGTTGTCTTATGGTCTTCCAGACATCGTTCGAGACGGTGATGCCATTGCCATTCAGGTTCATGCTGAACGCAGTAATAATATCGGCCTGGGTGCCATAACCAATGGCGGCGCCCAGAGGTTGGCCTGCAAGCATCTGAGCGCCGTCCAGTTCACCGGTAATGACGCGGTTCAGCAGCACTTTCCAGTTGGCCTGGGCTTCCAGCTCAACAAACAGGCCTTCGTCCAGAAAGAAGCCTCGCTCCCAGGCCACGGCCAGCGGGGCCATATCCGTTAGTTTGATGAAACCAAGTTTCAGGTCTGGCTTTTCCGGCGAGCCAGTGTGCGCCTGGGCCGAACTGGCACCGATTGCCAGGAAAACCGCAACAGCCAACAGACAGAATGCTCCAGTGATGGTGTTCGGGGGTGTCTTCATAAGTTCTTACCTCGTGACATTCCTTCAGGCAAAGCGCGCGCTTCAATGTTCATGCTGGAGATTGCACAGCCTGTGCCAGCGATAGAAAACGCTATAGAAACAACATGTAAGGGAGGTGGGTTGGGGGAAATCAGGTGGTTTTGGCAGAGATTCCCGGTGTGCTTTAGTGCAAACGGACCGGCGTTTGCACCATTGTGAAACGAAGCATTCACCCCTGGCTTGTGTCGGGTGCAGGGTCATCAATGGTAGCGGGCAGGCCAGGCCACGTTTACGGGCACCCTTAAGGCAATCCGTTTGCGCTGGCCCTGATATTGCAGACTCAACGGGTACCAATGACATAGTCATTCAACCCAGGCAAAGAGGACATAGTGTGGATTTCAAGGTCAAACCGGCTGCCAGCACTCAGACCACTTGCCCGTATTGTGGTGTGGGTTGCGGTGTGGCGGCCACGCTTTCGGGCGTGGCCGGGGATCAAAGCCACCCAGCGAACCAGGGGCGGTTGTGTGTAAAAGGCTCGGCGCTGCATGAAACTCTGGGGGCCAGTGGCAGGCTGTTAAAACCCAGAATCGCCGGTGAGGAGCGGAGCTGGCCAGAAGCGCTCGCCAAAGTGTCTGGCGCCATTCGTAACGCAATCACTCAGTACGGCCCCGGATCGGTGGCCTTTTACTTATCGGGCCAGCTTTTAACTGAGGATTATTACGTTGCCAACAAGCTTGCCAAGGGATTTATTGGTACGCCCCATGTGGATACCAACTCGCGCCTGTGCATGTCCTCTGCCGTGGCGGCTCATAAGCGGGCGTTTGGCGAGGATTGTGTTCCGGGGTGTTATGACGATCTGGAGCTTGCTGACCTTCTGGTGCTGGCCGGCAGTAACGCCGCCTGGGCTCATCCTGTTCTTTATCAGCGCATGCAGGCCTCGCAACGGGCCGGTCGCCGGGTGGTGGTCATTGACCCTCGCCGGACCGCTACCGCAGAGCTTGCGGACCTGCACCTGAAGCTGAAGCCAGGCACCGACACGGTTCTGTTTAATGGTTTGTTGGTATGGCTGGCACAGCACAATGCCATAGATCGGAACTACATTGCAGAGCACTGTACTGGCTTTGGGGACACTCTGGTTTGCGCACAGGGCGTTGCGCCATCGTTGGCATCGGTTGCCGCCCAGTGTGATCTTGACGAAGCAGACATCGAGCGCTTCTACTGCTGGTATGCGGAGACGCCTCGAACGGTGACTGCGTTTTCTCAGGGTATTAATCAGGCAGTTAACGGCACCGACAAATGTAATGCCATTATTAACAGTCACCTGGCAACCGGTCGTGTCGGACGGCCAGGGGCCGGCCCTTTCTCGCTGACCGGGCAGCCTAACGCCATGGGTGGTCGGGAAGCCGGTGGTCTGGCAAACACCCTGGCTGCTCATATGAATTACGATACTCCCGGTGCCCGGGAGCAGTTGGCCGGCTTCTGGGGTACGGACTGCCTTCCGGAAACGCCCGGACTAAATGCTGTTGACCTGTTTGAGGCAGTGCACCGTGGTGATATCAAAGTACTCTGGATTATGGGTACAAACCCGGCGGTAAGCCTGCCAGATTCAGGGCGGGTTTGTGAGGCACTGAAGGCCTGCCCAACGGTGATCGTATCGGACTGTATGGCAGATACAGATACCACCGCACTTGCTGATATTTTGTTACCAGCGGCTGGCTGGGGTGAAAAAGACGGCACTGTTACCAATTCTGAGCGCTGTATTTCCCGCCAGCGCGCATTCCTTCCCTTGCCCGCAGAGGTTCGGCCAGACTGGTGGATACTGACATCGGTGGCGCGTGCGCTTGGCTACGTCACGGGCTTTCAATACCGAAGCCCCGCAGATGTTTTCCGGGAACATGCAGCAGTATCAGCGCTTGCCTGCAGGGCCAGCCATGGTCGCCAGGTGTTCGATATCGGAGCGTTGGCACAATTAACCGATACTGAGTATGACCAGTTTGAACCGACCCAATGGCCCATCGTTCTGGATGACAACGGAGTTGTAACCGGCACCCGCCGGCTGTTTTCCGGGGGCCGGTTTGCCACGAACAGCGGGCGGGCCCGACTGGTTCCCATACCGCCCGGGCTGCCGCGCCAGGCTGTGAGCTCCCGGTACCCTTTTGTTGTCAATACCGGCCGGATTCGCGATCAGTGGCACACCATGACCCGAACAGCGCTGGCTTCGCGGTTGCTGGCACACCGCCAGGAACCGTTTGTCGAGATTCACCCGGATGACGCGCACTGTCGCGGTGTCCGCGAGGGGGCATTGTGTCAGTTGACTGGCCCGGGGGCTGAACCGTTTGTTGGTCGTGCCCGAATAACCTCAGACCAACGGCCCGGTGAATTGTTTATACCCATTCACTGGAGTGGACGTTTTGCCTCGCAGGGTATTGCGACAAACCTGATTGCGGCGGCCACCGACCCCATTTCCGGCCAGCCAGAGAGTAAGCATGGTGTTGCCAGTCTTGGCCGGTATACCAACCGCTGGCAGGCGCGCTTAATGCGGCGCAACCCTTGCGACCATCTTCCGCCGCTCGCAGACTTGTGTGACTACTGGTGCCGTCAGCCGTTGGCTCACAGCACCAGTTGGTGGCTTGCCGGCAGCGAGACAGCTGACTGGAGGGGCGTCGCGAACACCTGGCTGGCGGGAGAGCCACAGCTGATGCTGGTGGATTCAGCGCAGGGGCGATTTCGGGCGGCCCGAGTGGTTGAGGGCCGGCTGGATGCTGTGCTTCTGGTCGATACAGACGCTGATTTATTGCCCGGCCTGGACTGGCTTGATCAGTGCTTTGCGGCCGATCAGCTGAGCCCGGATCAGCGCCTGTGTTTGCTTGCGGGTCGATCGGTTGAGACAGAAGAGGTTGGGGCGTTGGTGTGTAGCTGTTATCAGGTGGGTGATCGTCAGATCGTTCGTGCCATCCGTGAAGGGCAAGCGACGGTCGAGGCGCTGGGGCACACTCTGAGGTGCGGCACTAACTGTGGCTCCTGTGTTCCTGAGATTCGCAACTTGTTGCAGAACGAGCATTCGGATACTGGGCAGGTGCATTGAGTGGCCGTTCAGTGTGTCTTG
>CAYUTG010000173.1:3747-6388 GCA_964447555.1 uncultured Marinobacter sp. | reverse complement strand
GCCAATTATCCGCGATAAACATGACAGGAAGGACAGAATTCCGTTCTGGCAGACTAGAGCATCAAATCATCCAGACGCTCATTAATGCGCCTGGGCACTTCCAGCTCCACTTCCCGTACGGCTTGACGAATAGCTGCCAGCATAGCTCGCTCATTGGCGTTACCGTGGCTTTTAATGACTACGCCCTGCAATCCAAGCAGACTGGCCCCATTGTGGCGGGAGGGGTCCATCAGTTGCAAAAGCCGACCGATAATCGGCCTGGCAAGCAGTCCTACAAAACGACCGTACAGATTTCTGGTAAATACCTGCTCCATCAGCTCGATCAACAGGCCTGCAACGCCCTCACCGGTTTTCAGAGCTATATTACCGACAAAGCCGTCACACACCACAACATCGGCCACATCACGAAACAGATCACTGCCTTCCACGTAACCAATATAATTAATGGAATCACATTGTGCCAACATCAGGGAGGCAAGACGCACCTGCTCGTTCCCTTTGATTTCTTCCTCCCCCACGTTCAGCAAAGCAACCCTCGGCTCTGGCTGACGCGAAATAGCGGAAGCAAGCAGTGACCCCATCAGAGCATATTGATACAGATTTTCGGCCGAAGAATCGACATTGGCACCGAGGTCCAGAACGTGACAGCGGCCACGAAGAGAAGGGATTAACTTGGATATGGCAGGGCGTTCAATGCCCGGATACATGCGAATAATTGAACGCCCAAACGCCATCAGCGCACCGGTGTTACCGGCACTGACACACCCCTGAGCATCGCCATCGCGCACCAGTCGCAGAGCGACCGCCATGGATGAGTTCTTTTTCTGGCGAAGTGCGTGGGAGGGGCGTTCGTTCATGCGCACGACATCTGCGGCCTCGACGACCCGGATTTGCGCATGTTCATCACGCAACAAAGCCTCAAGCTCGCTCCGGATACCCACCAGAACAATGCTCAAGGCTTTATTTTCGTGCACCGCCGCAAGTGCCGCGGACACAACAACGGCGGCTCCGCGATCACCACTCATGGCGTCGATCGCAATGGTTACCGGCGTCATCGTATCCCGATCTGACACAGTGCGGTGCCTGATCGCAACGAACTTACTCGTCGCGAGCTTCGATCACCTGCTTGCCCCGGTAAAAGCCATCCGGAGAAACATGGTGACGACGATGAATCTCACCCGTGGTGGGGTCAGTAGACAGAGCAGCGGTGCTCAGCGCATCGTGAGCACGACGCATGCCACGCTTGGAACGGGTTTTACGGTTTTTCTGTACAGCCATGATTAACTCCTGACCTGTTTAACGTAAGCTCGAGTAACTCAAAGAAAACGTGTGTTCATAAATTGCGAGGATCTTCTGACTGAATACCCGCGCCCGATTAATGTTTTGTCTTTCCGAAGTCAGCCAGTACACTGAAGGGGTTATCCTTCTTCGGTCTGGCAGATTCTTCCTGTGAGCCATCGGCCTCCCAGGCTTCCAGATCTTCCCGTGCAGGGCACTCGGCCCGCTCATGAAGCGGAAACGGTGGCAGCACCAGCAGCAGCTCGTCTTCAACCATCGCCCACAGATCAGCACTGAATTCGTCGGTCATCAGCGGCTCAAGATCTTTCGGCAGTTGTTGCGCCTGCTCATCGCTGGTTGTCAGGCCGAGGACGAACCGGGACTCAAGCACGGTTTGCATCTCGCCCATACAACGCTGGCACTCCAGAATGACCGGAGCCTTCACTTCACCTGCAACAATGCGCCGACGCTCACCATCCATGTAAAAGGACAGACTGACACGACACATTGCATTTTCACCGAGGCCCAGAACGGATTCGCTAAAACGAGCAAAACCACCGAGGGGAATTTCTCCCTTCAGAGTACTATTCTGTTCCGCCAGCCGATAAGGATTGACGGTTTTCGGCAACTCTGCATGAAGCTCATTTGACATAGGCGCGCAATTCTAGGGTTGCAGGCCGCTGGTGTCAAAGACTTCGTTGTCTTTTTACACCTGATTTTCATGCCAACAGGTGTATTCTACGATAATGACAGACAAGGCGCACCAGCAAACTGCAAGGGAATACCCGTAAGGACTCCGTAATGACTGATTATCCGATACTACTGGCATCATCTTCACGCTACCGGCGGGAACTACTGGAGCGCCTTGGCCTGCCCTTCCGTTGTGCCAGCCCCGATATTGACGAGACCCCCAAACCCGGCGAATCAGCCAGTCAGACAGCTCTGCGGCTGGCAGAGAGCAAAGCCAGGGCTCTCGCGCAACAGTTTCCGGGGCACTGGATTATTGGCTCTGACCAGGTCGCCAGCCTCCCCGACGGCTCACTCCTGGGCAAACCCGGCAACCACCAGCAGGCCGTTGAGCAACTGCGCCGCAGCAGCAGCCACAAAGTTTCGTTTTTAACCGGCCTGGCTCTTCTGGATACCGATACGGGAAACATACAGACACATTGCGAAGCCTATTCGGTCCACTTCAGGCACCTCACAACGGAAGAGATTGAAGCCTACCTCAACCGGGAGCAGCCTTATGATTGCGCCGGCAGCTTCCGGGTGGAGGGCTCAGGCATTGCTTTGTTCAGCCGCATGGAGGGAAATGACCCGAACAGCCTGATTGGTCTGCCGTTGATTGCTCTGAACGACATGCTCA
>CAYUTG010000173.1:0-3737 GCA_964447555.1 uncultured Marinobacter sp. | reverse complement strand
CATGCTCAGACACTGGGGCAGAAATCCATTACTGGAGGCCCGTCCCAGCGCCTGACTACGCCGGTTACCGCAGCTGTAACCGCGACTCCAGCATCTGACCAGCGAAGCCCTCGCCAAAGGCCACGCCAAGCTGATCCACAATATTCTGAAATGGTGATTTGCTGTGGCTGTAATCCACAAGCTCTTCCTGGCCTACTATCTGCCGCGCAACGTAAGACGTGCTACCCAGCCCGTCAATCAGGCCCAGGTCGAGCGCTTGTTCTCCACTCCACACCAGCCCACTGAACAGCTGGTCGTTATCAGCCAGGCGGTCACCACGCCCATTTTTCACCGCATTGATAAACTGCTTATGGGTGTTCTCAAGGACACCTTGCCAGAAATCAACCTCGCTCTGCTGCTCAGGTGAGAAAGGGTCAAGAAACGCCTTATTCTCACCCGCGGTATAAAGACGCCGCTCAATGCCAGCTTTTTCCATAATCCCTGTAAAACCAAAGCCACCCGCAACAACGCCGATTG
The DNA here is from genome assembly GCA_964447555.1 of uncultured Marinobacter sp. GTDB lineage: Bacteria > Pseudomonadota > Gammaproteobacteria > Pseudomonadales > Oleiphilaceae > Marinobacter. The sequence continues at coordinate 3,221 of CAYUTG010000173.1, read as the reverse complement.
ACCCCACCAGGCTCGCCCGATTGGCGTAAATCTCATCTGCAGCAGATGCAATATAATAAGCGCCCGATGCACCCACGTCCGAGATTACAGCGTAAAGTTTTTTCTCCGGGTACTCCTCCCGCAGGCGATTAATTTCATCATAAACATACCCGGACTGAACCGGACTGCCCCCGGGGCTGTTAATCCTCAGTATGACAGCAACGGCATTTTCATCCTCAAACGCAGACCTCAGGGACCCCACGATGTTATCCGCACTTGCCAGCTCATCGGCGGCGATTGGCCCTGTCACATCAACCAGCGCCGTGTGCTTCCCGGTGGCAGCATCCAGACTGGTACCAAACGGAAGCTTCAGCATAAACAAAAGGGTAAACAGGTAAATAAAGGTCAGCGCCTTAAAGAAGATGCCCCACCTGCGGCTGCGACGCTGCTCCGACTGGAGCGACAGCACAAGCTTTTCGATCAATCGCCAGTCTCGCCCGGATTCCGGCGGCAGGCCAGGTGCTTTCCTGCCACGCTGCGGCTTGTTACTGCCCTCTTCAGACGGCACGGGTTTATCACCCCACTCAGGGGGTTTTCCGGAATCCCAATCACTCATGCAAGCTTCCTGTTGTCATGTTCGTATACCCTTATTCAATGCCTGCCCACGCAGCGCAGACAAAGGCTGCTCCGGCCAGGCGGCTTACAGACCCAGCACACGCCGAAGGTCCGGCACCGTGTCAACAATCGCGTGAGGCGCATAGTCTCTGAGCACATCGCGCTGATGAACACCCCACTCTACACCGACAGACGGCATACCAATGCGCTGGGCCATTTCGAGATCATATCGGGTATCACCAATCATAACCGCGTCTTTCGGCTCAATTCCGTAATGCAGGATGATTTTCTCCAGCATGGCCGGATCGGGTTTTGAGCGGGTTTCATCGGCACAGCAGGTAATATCAAAATATTCACCCAACCCACTTGTCGTCAGCGCCTTGCCGAGCCCTCTCCGGCTTTTGCCGGTGGCAACCGCACACCCCAGACCGGCCCTGCGAATATCAGCAACGACATCGGCCATGCCGGCAAATACGTTTTGCGGCATGGTCTTCTTTGAGAAAAAGTACTGCGCATAACTTTCACGGATAGCCACCCGCTCTTCACTGCTGATACCCGGGTAGAGCCGCTCAAGAGCCTCGATCATGCCAAGACCAATAATATCCCGGTACGCCTGCCGCTCAAGAACCGGGAAACCCAGCGCGCCAGCCGCCTGATGAAGGCTTTCGGCAATGTGCTCAACAGAATCAACGAGCGTGCCATCCCAATCGAAAATAACAACTTTAAACTTCATTGAACGTCTCTTCCCTTCAAGCGGGTGCCAAGCTTTGTCAGTACGCTGCTGAATGCCTGATCGTAAGGAGCGCTCAGGTGAATCTGCTCGCCAGTTACCGGCAAGGCAAACTCAAGGCCGTGAGCATGAAGCATCAGTCTCTGCCCGCCGAGCGCGCGGAACGCTTTCAGGCTGACATCATCCATATACTTGTCATCGCCGGCAATCGGGTGACCAGCCCAGACACTGTGAACGCGTATCTGGTGCGTTCTGCCAGTTACCGGCGACGCCTCTACCAGACTGTACCCGTTATAGCGGGCAAGGCAACGGAATCGAGTCAATGACGGCTTTCCCGCTTTATCAACCTTTACGCGCCGCTCCCCATTAGCCATCTCATAGCGCAGCAGTGGCTCTGTTACTTTTGTGACGGCATCCGGCCAGTCTCCACCCACAAGCGCATGGTAGTGCTTGCTGATACGCCTCTCGCGCAATTCATCCTGCAGGTACCTGAGAGCAGATCGTTTTTTTGCCACCATAACCAAACCCGATGTATCCCGGTCCAGCCTGTGCACCAACTCCAGAAAACGCGCCTCTGGCCGTGCCGCACGAAGCACTTCAATCAAACCGAATGACAGCCCGCTACCGCCATGAACAGCAATGCCCGACGGCTTGTTTACCACCAGCATCTGCTCATTCTCAAAAACAACAGAGGCCTCCACAACCCCCTGAACCCGGCTACCGGGCTGAACCTTTTCGGCTTTTTCCTTTCTTGTGACCGGAGGAATTCGCAACTGATCGCCGGTTTTGAGGCGCGTGTCTGGCTTGACCCTGCCTTTGTTTACGCGCACTTCCCCTTTCCGGATGATCCGGTAAACAATACTTTTCGGCACTCCGCGCAGTTGCGCAAGAAGAAAGTTATCAACCCGCTGACCATCGCTGTCCTCACTGACAGACACCCAGCGGACCTCCTGCCGCACCTCACCCGCCGGCGCCGCCCGCTGCTCACCGCCACCAGAACGCCTTTGCGGAGCGTGCTTGGCCGAACGGTTGCCGGTGGATTTTCGGGGAGCAGATTTACGGGGCATAACATTCCTTAAATGCAGGACAAAAGCAGGATTGAACGGCTATATGAATACTGGTATATTCCGGGGTGAGCTACCGTTTGTCTACGGCCTGATCAAATTCAGTCAGAAGCCGGAGCGGCAGCAGTATACCGACACTATTCGAGAGTTAGAACGCCGTGCACCCAATCATTATCGGGAACGGCGCAGGAAGTACTCCCGGCACCCCAGGACAGACCTGAGAATGAAGGCTGAGAACCTGGCCCCGGGGCAAGAAAAACCGTGCGGAAAACCGTCGGGCAACATCGCGAAGAATCATTGCCACGCAAGGCCGGGCCGTCCAGCTTACGAATACGACGTGAGACCCAGGCACTTGTGTGAACCTGAAAACGGATAATATGCGCCAACAGACACGAACCTTATGCGCCCTCTCCCTGCCAACTGGCAGCCGGATCGCTGGCGGTAGTTTCAGATCAACAGAATCACACCCCATAAGGGCATGATTCGTCTGGCCGCCGGCATACTCTTACTGTAAAGAGTCCGCGGCACGCACGTCCTGCTTCGCTGATGCGAACCCCACTGGTTTTCTGTCAACATTAAACGACAGGAACTCTTTCTTTCCATGAAAAGAATGCTCATAAATGCAACTCACCCCGAAGAGTTGCGCGTTGCACTGGTGAACGGCCAGCGTCTGTTCGATCTTGATATCGAGTCCAGCTCCCGCGAGCAAAAGAAAGCCAACATTTATAAAGGCCGCATTACCCGGGTTGAACCCAGCCTTGAAGCCGCCTTTATTGACTTTGGCGCAGAGCGCCACGGCTTTCTTCCCCTGAAGGAAATCTCCAAGGAGTACT
>CAYUTG010000172.1:0-6394 GCA_964447555.1 uncultured Marinobacter sp. | reverse complement strand
TGTGTGAGAAGCGCCCAGGTAAATCAGGCGGGCTTCTTCATGGCCCGCGATCACTTCAACCGGATAATCAAGAACCTCTTCGGCCCGGGCCATAAACTGCTGGGCATTGCGGGCCACCCGTAGCGCGTTGGTTCCTACAATCTGGACCGCTTCTTTCGGAATGCCTCTCAGGCGCTGGGCAAATCGGGCCAGGCAGGCCAGGGCCCGTTCCTGGGCGGCTTCTGAGAGGAAATTGTGCTGGTCGAGACCGGCACCCAGCTGAACCTTTTCACCCATCTTTTCAAGGGTGCGGATTTCACCGTGCACCAATTGGGCAATCACCATGTGGAAGCTGTTGGAGCCCATGTCGATGGCGGCCAGCACCTCTGGAGAGGTGGCGGCGTTTTCGGCGGTGGATGCGACCGTCACGTTGATTGAAATCCTTTTGTTTCGAGCTTGCGGGCTACTATAAGCGAAATTCCACAGGGCTGTCAGTAATTGTAAAGGCTTACGGCGGGGCGGCGATTGGGTGCCTCCGGCCAGGTAGATACATCTACCGCTTCACATACGGATGATCAATCGCGTAAAGTATGCCGTATTGTGATGAGGGTGAGGGGGTGTTGCTATCTGGTGTATCCCCCTCAGCAGAGCAAACAGCGCACCGCCGGCAGTACGCAATTCGTGCTGGCAAACGCGGGGCGCATGAATCAGGAAAGAGTAATGAGCGGAAATATTGTAAACGTAACTGACGCTTCTTTTGAGCAGGACGTACTGCAGTCTGACGTGCCCGTACTGGTCGATTACTGGGCCGAGTGGTGTGGCCCCTGCAAAATGATTGCGCCAGTGCTTGAAGAAGTTGCCGATGAATACAGTGGCAAGCTGAAAGTCTGCAAACTGAACATCGATGAAAACGAGCAGACTCCGCCCAAGTTTAATATCCGTGGTATCCCAACCCTGATGCTGTTCAAGAACGGCAATGTGGATGCCACCAAAGTAGGTGCTCTGTCTAAATCCCAGCTGGCAGCCTTTCTGGACAGCAATCTCTGATTGCTCCAACGCTGCGCATAACCGCCCCTGACCAGCGTGTCACGGGCGGTTTTTTATAGCGATGACAAAACAACGTATACATTCGCCGGGTGTGGTCGGTCTGCTTCTTGCCGGTGGTGAAGGCCGCAGGCTGGGCGGTTGCGATAAAGGCATGGTTCTCTGGCAGGGTCGCCCCATGGCCAGCCGGGTATTTGAGACACTCTCATCGGTTGTTCAACCCGTTCTGATCAGTGCCAATCGTTCTCTGGATCGCTATCAGGCGCTTGCGCCGCAACAGGTTTACCCGGATGAGCCGGGTCTTTCCGGGCAAGGTCCGCTGGCAGGTTTGCTGACAGGTATGAGGGCTGCCAGAGCACTGGGTGCCCGTGCTGTTCTGGTCAGCCCCTGCGATACGCCTGACATTACCCCCGGTGTATTCGCCGGCCTTTTGGAAGCCTGGGCCAGCAACCCGGAGCGGCCGGCTATAGCAGAGTGCGAAGGCCGGGCCCACCCTCTGCACGGTGTCTATCCCGTGGCGTCAGACAGGCTGCTTGAGCAGCAGTTGGCGAGCGGTAACCGGCGTGTCATGGTGTTTGCCGAAACCGCCGGTGCAGTAAGCGTTGATTGCAGAGGTGCCGTGCAGGCGCTCAGGAACCGGAACCGGCCTGAAGATTTTTAGCGGTACCTCACTGCCAGGCTTCACCACGGGCCACATCGGACGCTTTCTGTTCCACCCAGTGTTCCCCCGTTTCGGTCAGCTCTTTTTTCCAGAACGGAGCCGAGGTTTTCAGTGCGTCCATAATGTACTGGCATGCTGCAAACGCGTCACTTCTGTGGCCACTGCAAATACCGACAAACACCACCTGATCCTGTAATGCCAGCCGGCCAACCCGGTGTATAACCCGTGCCTTGCGAACATTCCAGCGCCTGGATGCCTCATCTATCAGCCCGCCGATCACCTGCTCTGTCATCCCCGGGTAGTGTTCAAGGTACAACCCTGTAACACCTTTCATATCGCCCGAGTCCCGAACCAGCCCGGTAAAGGTGGCAATGGCACCGGTGCCCGTTCCGCTGTCTCTCAGCGCGGCGTACTCGGCGGCAGGATCAAAATCACCGGTTTGTACGGAAATCATGTCAGCCTCCGGTGACCGGTGGAAAAAAGGCGACTTCATCACCTCCGTTCACCTGAGTGGCAGGTTTCGCCATGGCCTGATTAACAGCAATCATCACCGGCTGACTTCCTTGTAGTGTTGCCCAGGGCCCACCACGGCCAGCCAGTTCTTCAATAAGGTCTCCGGCGGTCAGCCCGGGGCGGGCTGGCAGGTCTAGTGACTCTGTTTCCAGTTCTTCCCTTAGCCGGGCGAAAAACCGAATGGTTATGGTATTTGTCGTCATGATTAAGCCAGCAGTTCTTCAAATGAATAGTAAGTAAGCAGATCTCCTTCCTGCAACTCTGTGTTTTCCGGCACAACAGCCAGGCCGTCGGCCCAGCATGCTGAGCTTAGCACACCCGAACTTTGATTCGGGTAGGCCTCAACGCCCACCCGGTTGTTCAGGCTGGCCTTTCGTGCCCGGACAAACTCCCGGCGGATGGAGGGGGTATCAACGCTGAAATGTGCCGGAAGCCGTTCGCCAACGGGCCCGCTGCTAACACGGCCCTGACATTTGCGGATAAACGGCATGCCGGCAACCAGAAAGGTAACCAGCACAGCGGCGGGATTGCCGGGCAGGCCAAGAACCGGCGTGCCATTGATTGTGCCAAACGCCAGGGGTTTGCCGGGTTTGATCGCCATGCGCCAGAGGGAAAGTTCGCCGGAGGTTTCCAGGACAGCGCGAACGTGATCTTCCTCACCCACCGATACACCACCGCTGGTGATAATCAGATCTGCCATGGCGGCGGCCCGCTGCAGGGTGGCCCGGGTGGCTTCGCGGGCGTCTTTCAGGGTTTCGCTAAGCACCACGTCGCAGCCTGCCCGGGCCAGAAGTCCCAGCAGCGTAAAGCGGTTAGTATTGTATATCTGGCCGGGCGCCAGTGGTGTGCCCGGCTCTACCAGTTCGTCACCCGTGCTGAAAATGGCGACCTTCAGCCGCGCCCGTACAGACACTTCTGCAATGCCCATGGACCCCAGCAGGCCCATTTCCTGAGGGCGTATTCGGGTTCCCTGTGCCAGAGCCAGATCACCTTTGGTCAGATCCTGACCACGCCGCCGGATATTCTGCCCTTTTGTCACCTCGGCCTGTATAGCAATGCCGGCATCCGATACGTCAACACGCTCTTGCATGACAATGGAATCGGCACCTTGTGGTACTTCGGATCCCGTAAAAATGCGGGCAGCGGTTCCTTCAGTCAGCTCCGGTGGCGCGTGCCCGGCAGGGATTCGTGCAGACACGGCCAGCCTTTGGCCCGGCTGAATATCAGATTGCCGCAGTGCATAGCCATCCACGGCGCTGTTGTCGGCCGGTGGCACATCGGCGGGCACGTACTGGTTCTCGGCAAGAACCCGGTCAAGGGCGTTGGTGATGCTGACGGTTTCTGTTGCTGTTACTGCGGTTGCGTGCAACAACAGGTGTGCCACGGCGTCTTCAACCGGTGTCAGATTTTGCGCGGCCATTTGCAGTTTGCTCCTCTGGTCAGTGGTGTTACCGCTTGTTTTGGCCGATGAGGTCTTCACTCACCCGGTGGTAGGGGCGGTCAGGTTTGCGCAGAACCAGCTCAGAAAAATTGCAGGGGCCGTGCCGGCTGTCCAGCTGGGAGCTCAGAATGTCATTCCACCCGGTACGGCAGGCACCGGTAGATCCGGGCAGACAGAAAATGGTGGTGTGATTGGCCAGTCCACCGAAGGCGCGGGACTGGATGGTTGAGGTGCCAATATCGGCAGCCGACAGCCGGCGAAATTCTTCACCAAAACCGTCAATGGTTTTATCCAGCAGCGGGCCTATGGCTTCGGGGGTGCTGTCCCGCTCATGGAACCCGGTACCCCCGGTAATAATCACTGCATGCACGGCCGGGTCGGCAATCCAGCCGGAGACCAGGGCGCGCACAAGGTAAATGTCATCCGGCAGCAGGCGGCGTGCGACCAGGTTGTGGCCCGCTCCGGTAATGCTGTCGTCGAGAAACTGCCCCGATGTGTCTTCTGCAATGCTGCGCGTGTCAGAAACGGTAAGGAGGGCGATATTCAGAGGATTAAGCTCACGGGTTTTTTCGCTGCTCATTCAGTTGGCTCCGCAAAGTGTCTGGAATCGAAAATTTCAGAAATTGAACGTATAGAAGGTTATATCTGCCAGTATCCGCATAGCAGCCGAAAATTGGAAGGGAGTAACCCTTCAGGGGGAGTAGAAGTCTGGACGTATCAGGAGGGAAATGCCGCCGCCCTCCGCGGCAGTCGCAGGGGCGGCGGTATCAGCAGTTACTTATCTTCAATAGCCCGGAACTCTCCCGGTGTTTCTGTGGCCAGACTAACCACATAAATCGCTACCCAGGAAAGCACGAAGCCGGGGATGATTTCATACACACCGGGGCCACCCATAAAGCTGCTGTTCCAGCCCAGGGCGATCCACACGATAACAACCACAGCACCTGTCACCAGACCTGCAACCGCGCCGGCCCCGGACATCTTGGGCCACATCAGCGACAAGATCATCAGCGGGCCGAAGGCGGCACCAAAGCCGGCCCAGGCGTGGCTTACGAGGCCCAGCACCTGTGAGTTCGGGTCGCGGGCGATGAAGGCTGCAACAATGCCCACCAGCAGAACACTGATCCGGCCAATCATGACCGATTCGCTGTCGGTGGCCTCTTTGCGCAGGAACAACCGGTAGAAATCTTCTGTCAGAGAAGACGAAGACACCAGCAACTGACTGGAGATGGTACTCATCACCGCTGCCAGAAGGGCGGCATAGAGGAAACCTGTCACCAGCGGATGGAACAGCAGGTCTGCCAGCACAATGAAGATGGTCTCAGAGTCACCAATGTCCAGGCCATTGCGAACGGCATAGGCACGGCCAAATACGCCCAGACAAACCGCACCGATCAGCGAGATGGCCATCCAGGACATGCCAATATTTCTGGCTGTGGGAACTTCAGAAACCGAGCGAACCGCCATAAAGCGCACGATAATATGAGGCTGGCCAAAATAGCCGAGGCCCCAGGTGACCGCTGACAGGAACCCGATGAAGGTGAGCCCGTTTGTCCACGACAGGAAATTGGGGTCAATCTGGGCCAGCGTGTCTGAGGCCTGGGCGAAGCCGCCACCACCGCTGCCGAACAATACCACCGCGGGCATGATGATAAGTGCCAGCATCATGATGCAGCCCTGCACGAAGTCCGTCAGACTAACCGCCAGAAAGCCACCAATCACGGTATAGGTCAGTACGATAGCCAGTGTCAGCCAGATGCCCACCGAATAATCGCTGGCGCCACCCACACTGATAACGCCGGCAAAGGCGCTGGAGAACAGCTTGCCGCCTGCGACCAGGCCTGAGGCGGTGTACACCGCAAAGAACACAACCACAATAATGGCAGAGACGGTCCTGAGAGCCAGGGCTTTGCTTGGGAAGCGGTTGGCAAGGAACTGGGGGATGGTCAGACTGTTGTCATAGCGCTCCGTCTGTTCACGCAGGCGCGGAGCCACGATGATCCAGTTGACGAAGGCACCGACAAACAGGCCAATACCGATCCAGGCCTCAACAAGCCCTGTTGCAAAGAGTGCACCGGGCAGGCCCAGCAGCAGCCAGCCGCTCATGTCCGAAGCGCCGGCTGACAAAGCCGCCACCGCCGGGGGGAGGTTCCGCCCGCCCAGCATATACTCTTCAGACGACGCTGTTGATTTACGCCAGGCATAAAGGCCGATGGCGATCATCAGCACGAAATACAGAATGAGACTGATCCAAACTCCAATTGCCATGAGATTCCTCCGGGTGTTCAGGCTGGCACTAGCCGGCGCCTGCCAGGGCGCTGAATATTCAGTATGCTGCTGTGCCGTGTTATTTTTAATCGCTTCTTGTCTCTCGACGGCTAAGATATTGTTACTGAAAGCTGAATTTTCCCTGTTATCCGCCTCCGGAAACAACCCAGCTACCTGTAAGTTGTAGTCACTGGTTGCAATAACCTCAATGTCAAAAGCACTAAAAGGTCCCAAAACCGGGTAAAATGAGTGAAATCTGGTCAAATTTCGATTTTGATGTGCGTCTGAAAATGATGTTATTTTGAATCAGGTACTTGACATCTACGGGCGAGGTAGTCGATTATCCGTGTTGCCCGGCGAACGATTGTTCCCACTCTCTGGCTTCAGTACCTTAATTCCGGACTCTATCTGCACCGGTTGCTCCAGTTAGCCAGCACCATGTCTAACGACGTTAGTCGATCAATCTGTTCAGGGGCACCCCTGTCATT
>CAYUTG010000171.1:0-6446 GCA_964447555.1 uncultured Marinobacter sp. | reverse complement strand
GCTATCTCACCCGCTTGTCCACGCAAAAGCCCCCGGACGGTACCACGACCACCAGAATGAGCTTTACCAGGACAATCACTGCGTTGAGATTCATAAAATTAACAATCTGCGCTGAATTCGTAAAAAGTTTATGTGTAGAATCTACCGCAGGTTTTTGAACCGTTGCAACTGTTTCTTGCAGATTTCTTCGTCGGGGCTTGTTTTTCCCGTATCTGTTCACGGATTTAATGCGCAGAAGGCATTTCATGAGTAAAACAAAGCTGGGCTCTCTCGGGTTGTCACTTCTTATTGTTATTGCCCTTGTTGTATGGATGGCCACCGGTGAAACCAAAATAGCGAAAACGAAGGCACCGGAGCAGAAAGCGGACACCCGCCATGAACTGACCCGGGTGCAGGTGCAAACGCTTTCGGCCCGCCTGTATGAGCCGGGGCTTTTACTGCAGGGCCAGCTGGAACCCTTGTACTCTGTGGATATCAGTGCCCGGGTTTCGGGCACGGTTGAGCAGATCGCGGTTGATCAGGGAGACCAGGTCAGTGCCGGCGATACCCTCCTGACGTTGTCTGATGATGGCCGCCGTGCGGTCGTAGAACGCTGGCAGGCGCGCACCCGGAAGCTTGAGGCAGACCTTGCTGCTGCCCGCAAGCTGCGTTCGGGCAACCTTGCTTCTCAGTCTGACGTACTGGGCCTTGAGGGCGAGTTAGCTGCTGCTAAAGCAGAGCTGATTGCTGCAAAGCAGAAAGTTGCCGATTTAACACCAGAGGCCCCCTTCAATGGCACGATTAATCGCAAAGACGTAGACCCTGGCTCACTGGTTCAGGTAGGCACACCCTTGTTTGAACTGGTGCGCATTGATCGCTTAAAAGCTACAGCGCAAATTCCTCAGCAATCCGTAAGCAGTGTGGCACCGGGGCAGAAGGTGCGGGTTGAGTTGCTTGATGGCGAGCAGTTATCTGGCGTGGTCACCTTTGTGGCCAGTGCTGCAGACCCGAAAACCCGCAGCTTTGCCGTTGAAGTTGCCGTTGAGAACCCCGGCCGGAAGCGGGTTGCCGGGGGCAGTGCAGGCTTGCGTATTGCTTTGTCTGAGGTGAAAGCAATGTTTATTTCCCCGGCCTACCTTTCCCTGAACGATGATGGCCGGCCCGGCGTGAAGTATGTTGGCCCGGATAACCGCGTTGTCTTTGGTAGAGTAAAACTGCTGAGTGTGTCGACAGAAGGCGCCTGGGTAACAGGCTTGCCGGAGCAGATACGCCTGATCACCCGTGGTGGCGGGTTTGTCAGCCTGGGTGAGCAGGTGCAGCCCGTCGACTCTTCAGACGATCGGGGCTGACCAGTATGCGAACGCTTATTTTCGCGGCTATGGAGCGTAGCCGCACTACCGTATTGATGCTGCTGTTCCTGCTGATGGGGGGCATTGCTGCGTTTCAGGCGATCCCCAAAGAAGCAAACCCGGACATCACCATTCCCATGATCTACATCTCTATGAGCCTTGAAGGCATAAGCCCGGAGGATGCCGAACGGCTGCTGGTCCGGCCCATGGAGCAGGAACTTCGTTCTCTGGAAGGCGTAAAGGAAATGCGCGGTATTGCCTCTGAGGGCCATGCGTCAGTGATGCTGGAATTTGACGCCGGCTTTGATGCAGATAAAGCCATGCAGGACGTGCGTGAAAAAGTGGATACCGCCCGCAACAAGCTGCCTCAGGAAGCGGACGAGCCACGAGTGAACGAAATTAACGTCTCCCTGTTTCCGGTGTTATCCATTGGCCTTTCCGGCCCTTTGTCTGAGCGTGAGCTGATCACCGTCGCCCGTACTCTTCAGGATGCTATTGAAGCCATACCCGACGTGCTGGATGTTGATATTGCCGGCGACCGGGAAGACCTGATGGAAATTGTGGTAGATCCACAGGTGCTGGAAAGCTATGGCATCGATTTTGATCAGCTTGCCACGATGGTAAGGCGCAATAATCAGCTGGTTGCTGCCGGCTCTCTGGATACCGGCCATGGCCGCATGTCTCTGAAGGTGCCCGGGGTTATTGAAACCATTGAAGATGTTATGTCCATGCCCGTAAAAGTCTCTGGCGATACGGTGGTGACCTTTGGTGATGTGGCCATGCTGCAGCGCACGTTTAAAGACCCCAAAGGGTACGCCCGTATTAATGGCGAACCGGCACTGGTGCTGGAAGTGTCCAAGCGCACCGGCGCAAACATCATTGAAACGGTTAGCCAGGTGCGCGAGTTGGTTAAACAGGCGCGGCCACACATGCCGGACACACTCGATGTGCGCTATATCATGGACCAGTCGGAAGATGTCCGGGATATTCTGAGTGATTTGCTGAACAACGTGCTGACCGCCATCGTACTGGTCATCATTGTGATCATCGCTTCTATGGGGCCGCGGTCGGCCGTGCTGGTGGGGTTAACCATACCCGGAGCGTTTCTGACCGGTATTCTGGTGATCTGGAGCATGGGCTTCACGCTCAACATCGTGGTGTTGTTCAGCCTGATTCTGGTGGCTGGCATGTTGGTGGACGGTGCTATTGTGGTATCCGAACTGGCAGACAGAAACCTCTCAGAAGGCCACTCCGTTGGCAGGGCCTGGGCCGAGGCCGCCAGCCGGATGGCCTGGCCGATTATTGCCTCTACCGCCACCACACTGGCGGTGTTTCTGCCGTTATTGTTCTGGCCGGGGGTTGTTGGCGAGTTCATGAAGTTCCTGCCGATGACGGTGATTATCTGCCTGACGGCGTCTCTGGCTATGGCTCTGGTTTTTCTGCCTGTCCTCGGCGGCATCAGTGGGGGGAAGCGCGCAAGACAGAGCCATACCAACGGGCGAATGATGCAACGCTACCGGGGCCTGTTGTCGGCCTTGTTACGGTTTCCGGGGTTCACGCTGCTGGGTGTGCTGGGCATTATCGTGGTGATCTATGCGGCCTACGGCAAGTTCAACCATGGTGTGGAGTTCTTTCCGAGTGTAGAGCCGGATTCCGCCCAGGTTCAGATTCGGGCAAGAGGCGATCTCTCTGTTCAGGAACGGGATGCTATTGTCCGGGACGTTGAGAAAAAACTGTATGGCATGCCAGAGGTAAAAGCGCTGTATGCCCGTTCGATGGTCAGTACCAGTACCCGGATGGCCCCCGATGTGATTGGCGTTCTGCAGTTCCAGTTTACCGACTGGTACACCCGCCGCCCGGCCAACGCCATTCTTGAGGACCTGCGTACCAGAACGGAAGATATTCCCGGTATTGAGCTGGAGTTCCGGAAGCAGGAAGGAGGGCCGGCCGAGGGCAAGCCGGTGGAGCTTCAGGTAAGCAGCCGGGATTACAGCAAGCTGGATGATTATGTCGGGCAGATCAGGGAACAGATGAAAACGATGGGCGGCTTCGTGGATGTTGAGGACGACCGCAGCCTGCCAGGCATAGAGTGGCGCCTGAAGGTAGACCGGGAAGCGGCCGCCCGGTTTGGTACCGATGTGCTCAGTGTTGGCAGCGCCGTTCGCCTGATAACCAATGGCCTGGTGCTGGCAACCTACCGCCCCGAAGATGTGCGGGATGAGGTGGATATTGCCGTACGGGTGCCCAATAACTGGCGCGAACTGGACCAGATTGAACGCCAGACGATTCATACCTCCCGTGGGCAGGTGCCGCTGTCACAGTTTGTGAAACTGGAACCAGGCAGCAAAACCAACAGCATTGTCCGTGTTGATGGCCGACGCACGGTCACAATCAAATCGGACATAGAGCCTGGCCGCCGTGTGGATGAGTTGCTGAAAAAGCTTCAGGCCTCCATGGCGGAGCCGCCGGAGGGCGTGTCTGTGAAATTTGCCGGAGAAAACGAAGATCAGCAGCAGGCTTCCGGCTTTCTGGTCAGTGCCTTCCTGGTTGCTCTGGCCATCATGTTGCTGATTCTGGTTACCCAGTTCAATTCCCTGTATCAGGCCTTCCTGATTTTGTCTGCAATCGTGCTGTCGACCGCCGGCGTTCTGCTGGGGCTGCTGCTGAACAGCCAGTCGTTCGGCATCGTGATGGTGGGTATGGGCATTATTGCGCTGGCGGGTATTGTGGTGAACAACAATATTATTCTGATTGATACCTACAACCAGATGCGCAGTGAAGGGCTTGCCCCTTATGAATCTGCACTGGAGACCAGTTGTCTGCGTTTGCGGCCGGTGCTGCTGACGGCGATAACTACCATACTGGGGCTGATGCCGATGGTGCTGGGGGTGAATGTGAACCTGTTAGCGCCGTCTCTGGGTCTGGGCGCTCCGTCTACCCAGTGGTGGACCCAGCTTTCAAGTGCCATTGCCGGCGGGCTGGCGTTCGCCACCATTCTGACGTTGTTGCTGACACCCGCCATGCTGGTTCTGGGGGAGCGGGTAGGGAAGTCGATTCGCAAAAAAGCCCGCCGTGTCAGCGGAGGGGATGGTTAACAAAATGGCACAATCGGCGCAACTTTGTATCGTTTCATGTCGATTTGCGCCAATTAGTACGAAGTACGAACAATAGAGTGATTACTGGCGCATAATCAGAGGTAACGTGTAGCGACACATAAATTAGCGTAGAGTCGGAGCCTGTTTTGCAAAAAGACTTCGGGTTATTGTTGTGCATCTTCCTTTTGATGCTTACTTCCGTATCGGCATTCTCCGCCGACCGGACCGCTGTATGGGACAATCATTCTAAACGAATGGAGCTGTCCCGTTACGTTGATTACTGGCAGGAACCGCCTGAGAGCACAGGGGTTTCCGACGTTACCCGGCTGAATGACAGCGCCTGGACCCGCAATGGCAGTGACAGTATCAGCCTGGGGTATGGGAAGCAGGTTTACTGGTTTCGGGTGGCAGTGAAAAACACGACCGATCGTGAAGCCAATACCTTTCTTGAAATAGGCTACCCGGTTCTTGACCACATTGAAGTCTACATCAACCCCGAAGAACAAAATGCCGAGTCGCTGACTCTGGGTGACAAGCAACCGTTTTATGACCGGCCTGTGCTTCACCGCAATTTTGTTGTGCCCATCACCCTTGCCCCTGATCAGAGCACGGCGGTTTATCTGCGGGTAGACACCACCAGCTCAATGCAGGTGCCACTGACCCTCTGGAACCAGAGTGCTTTTTACGCCGTAGAACAGTCCCGGAGCATGTTCGAGGGACTTTATTACGGCATTGTGCTGGTGATGATTCTGTACAACCTGTTTGTTTTTATGGCCGTTGGCGAACGCAGCTTTTTACATTACGTGGGCTTTCTGATGGCAATGCCGCTGTTTCTTGCCAGCCTTCACGGCATGGCCTTCCAGTATTTGTGGCCGGAGGCCACCTGGTGGAATGATCAGTCGATTATCGTCTTTCTCAGCCTGCTGGTTCTGTTTGGCGGCACGTTCAGTATCAACTTTATCAACGTGAGCCGCGAGAACCATCCACTACTGAACCGGTGGATGGTTGGTATCGTTATAACCGCTGGCGTGATGGCAGTTGGCGGCTTGCTGGTGCCCTACAGATACATGATTCTGCCTACCATCGTGCTAGCAGTTATCGGCTGCAACAGCATGCTGGCACTGAGCATTATCCGGTGGGTAAAAAAGGACCCCGCAGCCCGGTATTACACCTTTGCATGGGTGTTTATGCTGTTTGGCGGTATTGTTCTGGCAATGAGTAAGTTCACGATGCTGCCTCGCAATCTGTTAACAGAAAACGCCACCCAGGTTGGTTCTGCTCTTGGTGTTATTCTACTGTCCATTGCGTTGGCAGACCGGCTCAATAAAGACAAAAAGCGGGTTTTTGAAGCCCAGCAGCAGCTTCTGCGAGAGGAGCGTAAGGCGCGAATCGCGCAGACGAAAACTCTGGAAATACAGCGCGAAGCGAATGCGTTACTTGAAGACAGAGTGCGGGAACGCACCCGGGATCTTGAGCACCTGAACGAGCAGTTGCTTGAGTTAAGTGCCACCGATGCGCTGACAGAACTTAAAAACCGTGGTCATTTTGACCGGGTCTTTCAGTCTGCGGTGGTACACGCCTACCGGTATCAGGAGCCGCTTTCCCTGTTGATGCTGGATATCGACCATTTTAAGCAGTTTAACGATAACTACGGCCACCTGGTGGGTGACGATTGCCTGAAGATGGTTGCCCGGTGTGTAAGCCAGTTGGTAACACGGCCGCAGGATTTGTCCGCCCGTTATGGTGGTGAGGAGTTTGTGGTGTTGCTGCCAAACACGCCAGCCAGAGGGGCTTTAGACGTCGCTGAGCGAATCCGGTTGGCGGTGGAGAACATGGCTTTTCCGTTATCGGGGCAAACGCTTCATCTGACAATCAGTATCGGGGTTTGTACCGCATTACCAGACAAAGCAGATGCCACAGTAGAGATCTTCAGCAGAGCGGATGATGCTCTGTATCAGGCCAAGGCTAGCGGGCGTAACTGTGTTGTGGCGTGGTCACCGGGTCAGGGAGCCACGCCTGCGAT
>CAYUTG010000170.1:1534-6486 GCA_964447555.1 uncultured Marinobacter sp. | reverse complement strand
TATTTTGAAACGAGAAGGAGCATGTATATGGCAAACCTGACAGGCGAGCTTTTTATTGACGGGCTGTGGCTTCATGGCCATGGCGTCTCGTTTGAATCCGTACAGCCGGTAACGGGTGATGTTGTATGGGAAGGTAACAGCGCCAATCTCGAGAATGTGGATGCGGCCATCCGGGCAAGCCGAAAGGCTTTTCTGGCGTGGCGGCGCAAGAGTTTTGCCGAGCGGCAGTCCGTGGTAGAGGAATTTGGTGAGCAACTCAAAATCAGTAAAGAGGAGCTTGCGCATCAGATCGGCCTGGAAACCGGCAAGCCTTTGTGGGAGTCCCGCACGGAAGTGGCCGCCATGATTGGCAAAATCGCCATTTCCATCAAAGCTTACAATGACCGTACCGGTTATTCAGAATCAGAAGTGGCCGGTGGTCATGCTGTGCTGAGGCACCGCCCCCATGGTGTGGTGGCTGTGTTCGGCCCGTATAACTTCCCCGGCCACCTGCCCAACGGCCATATAGTGCCGGCGCTTCTGGCGGGCAACGCGGTTATCTTCAAGCCCAGTGAACTGACCCCCGGCGTTGCCGAACTGATGGTCAGGCTCTGGTGCCGGGCTGGCCTTCCTGATGGCCTGATTAATCTGGTGCAGGGTGCAGCAGATACCGGGAAAAGCCTGGCTGGTCACCCGCTGATTGATGGCCTGTTCTTTACCGGAAGCTCCACCGTAGGCCACCTTCTCCATGAACAGCTGGGCAGCCAGCCAGATAAAATTCTGGCGCTGGAAATGGGCGGTAATAACCCGCTGATTGTTCAGGATGTGTCCGATGTTGACGGGGCAGTGCACCACGCTCTGCAATCAGCATTTTTATCGGCTGGTCAGCGCTGTACCTGTGCCCGCCGCCTGCTGGTTCCGAAGGGCAAAAAGGGGGATGAATTCCTGGAGCGGCTGGCGGAGGTATCGTCCCGCATTACTGTGGGTGAGTTTGATGCAGATCCTCAGCCTTTCATGGGGTCGGTAATTTCCTCTCAGGCAGCAATAAAATTACTGGCAGCGCAGGCCGATATGCTGAAGCAGGGAGGCACCTCTCTGCTGGAAATGAAACTGTTGAAACCAGACACCGGCTTGCTGTCCCCCGGAATTGTCGATGTGACCGGCCTGGAATTGCCTGATGAGGAGTTCTTCGGGCCACTACTGACGGTATATCGCTATAAGAGCTTTGATGACGCCCTGGCGCTGGCGAATAATACCCGCTATGGCTTGTCTGCCGGAGTGCTTACCGACGACCGGAAGCTTTACAACCGGCTGGCAGAGGAAGTGCGCGCGGGAATTGTGAACTGGAACCGCCCCCTTACCGGGGCCAGCAGCGCTGCACCCTTTGGTGGTGTCGGTGCCAGTGGTAACCACCGTCCCAGCGCTTATTATGCGGCGGATTATTGCGCCTGGCCGATGGCTTCCCTGGAAGCCGGCAAAAGCGAGTTGCCGGAAAGTCTGGCGCCGGGCCTGAACTTCGATTGATCAATACGGAACACAGAGCAATGGCAAAGCATGCGGTAGAGGCAAATTTTGACGGCCTGGTCGGCCCCACGCACAACTATGCGGGCCTGTCCTGGGGAAATGTTGCATCAAAGTCGAACGTGCACGCCGTGTCTAACCCCCGGGAAGCCGCCCTGCAGGGGCTGGCAAAGATGAAACGGCTTGCAGACCGCGGGTATGTTCAGGGTGTACTGCCGCCTCATGAGCGCCCGCATATTCCCACGCTTCGGGCACTGGGGTTTCAGGGCACAGACACACAGATTCTTGAGGCGGCAGGGAAGGCCAGCCCGTCCATACTGGCTGCAGTGGCCTCTGCATCGTGTATGTGGACCGCAAATGCAGCAACCGTTTCGCCCAGTGCGGACACAGCAGACCATCGTGTGCACTTTACGCCCGCTAACCTGAGTGCCAAATTTCACCGGTCTATCGAACACACCGTAACCGGACGGTTGCTGAAATCCATGTTTGCCGATGAAAGCTATTTTGCTCACCATCCGGCTTTACCTTCGGTCAGTCACTTTGGGGATGAAGGCGCCGCCAATCATACCCGGCTGTGCAGTGAGTATGGCGAGCCGGGGGTTGAGCTGTTCGTGTATGGCCAGACAGCATTTAATGAGCAGGCCCCGGCTCCCCGGAAGTACCCCGCCCGGCAAACCCGCGAAGCGTCTGAGGCGATTGCGCGGCTGCACGGGTTGCAGGACAAGCACCTGGTGTTTGCCCAACAGAACCCGGATGCCATTGATGCCGGCGTATTTCATAACGATGTGATCGCCGTCGGCAATGGCAATACCCTGTTCTACCACGACATGGCATTTCTGGATGAAGCGCAGGTGCTGGCCGATATTCGCGCACGCCTGACCGGGGTCGGGCTGGAGGCTGTCCGGGTCAGCAGTGATGACGTGCCGCTGGCAGATGCGGTGGCTTCCTACCTGTTCAACAGTCAGTTACTGACCACCTCAGAGGGCATGTTGCTGGCAGTGCCGGGCGAGTGCCGGGAGATTGCATCCGTTAGCCGGTATCTGGACCGCCTGGTTGCCTCGGGCGGGCCGGTGACTGCGGTAGAAGTGTTTGATGTGAAACAGTCCATGCGCAATGGCGGTGGCCCTGCCTGCCTGAGATTACGGGTAGTGCTCAGTGAGGATGAGCTGAACGCCATGCACCGGGGCGTGTTGCTGACAGACGGCCTGTACGAGCGGCTGACTATCTGGGTGGAGGCGCATTATCGCGACCAGTTGTCGCAGGACGATCTGGCCGACCCCATGCTGCTGGAAGAAGTGCGCAAAGCGCTGGACGAGCTGACGGGTATTCTTGGTCTGGGGTCCGTCTACGATTTTCAGCGATAAGGCCGGATTGGTCAGCTCGCAATCGATGAGGTAAGCATGTCCATGGTATGGCGAATCAGTGCGTCTGCCGAGAAATTCTCTTCTCCGGGCTTCCGGGAAACTCCCAGTTCTGACTGGCAGAGTAATATTACGCCATGGAGAGCACCCCGCAGGTAAACCGCTGTTTGTGCCGGGTCTGAAATTCGCTCACGGCTCATGGTGCCGTCGCTCAGACCTTGCCGAATGGCGCTGATCATCAGGTTCATTAATTCCGCTTTTGAGCACAGCATTTCTTCAGCCTGATCTGTGTCGGCTTCGGCCATGGCCGTGGAGGCTTTGGTCAGCGCTGAGAAATAATCCGGCTCATCCAGGTAAAACCGATAGTAAGCCTCCCCCATCGCCGTAATCTGAGCCAGGCCGGTGTCTGCGGTTTGCCTGGCCTCTTCAAAGCGGGTTGTCAGGCTTTGCCCTGCACGCAACATAATGCCCCTCTGAATGGCGGCTTTGTCTTTAAAGTAAACGTACAGCAGCGCCCGGCTCAGGCTGGCGGTGCGGGCAATGTCATCCATGGATGAGCGTTCATAGCCTTTCTCGAAAAAGACCCGCTCGGCAGCATCCAGTATGGCATCGTAGCGAGCCTGTTTCTCGCGCTCGCGACGCGTTTTCAACGGTTCATTCATAAGGTTGTCCGGTCATGTGCAACGGCGTGTACATCATACCTGATGTTGCATAAAACCTGATTATTGACAATATGTCAAAAAATGACATTATGTTCGTCTCAGATGAAAGGACACATTATGACGCCATTTCCCAACGCACTCGCCACCCTGTTTCTGATGGTTTTCGCAACCCTACTGGCTGGCTGTAAAGCCAGTGATGTGCCGGCTGAAACCAAGCCTTCAGCCGTCTCTGTTCGTGTGTCAGAGGTGACCGGTGGTGACACAGCCGGGGTTCCTTTGCGCTTTTCCGGCATTGTCCGCGCCAGCCAGAGGGCAACTCTGACCTTTCAGGTAAGCGGTACTCTGAGAGAGCGCCGCGTAGAACTGGGCCAGAAAGTGCGTGCCGGTGATGTGCTGGCGCGGGTGTACAACCCGGGGCTGGCACCTGCCCGTGATTCTGCCGAAGCGAAACTGGAGGAACTGAAAACCCGGCACGAGCAGGCTAAGCGTGAGTGGGAACGATCCAGCCGGCTACACAAGCGGGGCGTTGTTTCGGAGCAGGGGCTGGAGCAGATTGCCGCCCGGCGGGATGCCCTGAAAGCCAGTGTGGCAACCGCAGAGGCCGCATTGGCAGAGGCCAGCCGGATGCTGGAAGAAAGCACTCTGCATGCGCCGTTTGCGGGGCGGGTTGAAGCGTTACTGGTTGAGCAGGATGAGTTTGTTGCGGCCGGGCAGCCGGTTGTGCGTTTGTCCTCCCCGCAAGGCCGGGAAGTTGAGGTGCGGGTGCCCGCGTATATGCTGGGGCATGTTGAGCTGAGCCAGGAATTACCGGTGTGGTCTGTGCAGGACAGAACCCGGCCACCTGAAACCGGCCTGGTGATGGAAATTGCCCAGCCAGGGGCGGTTCGCGGAGAGCTACATCCCATTCTGGTCAGTTTGCCGGTCAACACGCTGGAGCCGGGCGAGCCGGTAGAGGTGGGCATTACCCCGAAGCAGGTGTCTGCCATCACAGTACCGCTTTTATCTGTTATCCGCACGGCCGGGCGTACCGGCGTGTTTCGTGTTCGTGAGGGCGTGGCACACCGGGTGGCCATTACCGTAGAGCGGATTGTCGGTGAGCGTGTTGTGGTGCGGTCTGACGATCTTGTACCGGGTGATCAGGTGGTTTATGCGGGCATAACCCGCCTTGTGGATGGTGACCGGGTGGAGGTTCACTGATGACCCGCCGGCTACTCAGTTATCAGCGTTTACTGGGCATGGTTGTCACCATGCTGTGCCTGCTTGGGCTGGCAGCTTACAGCACCATGCCCCGGCAGGAAGACCCGTCGTTCCCATACCGGGCCGCGATTCTGACCGTGCCCTACCCGGGGGCCAGCGCCGACGCGGTGGAGCGGCTGGTGCTGCAGCCGCTGGCGGATGAGCTGCGCCAGGTGGAAGAGATTGATTTTAC
>CAYUTG010000170.1:0-1434 GCA_964447555.1 uncultured Marinobacter sp. | reverse complement strand
TGAACACCCTGGCTCAGCGAAATCAGACAACACCGGGCGGTTTTGTGGTGGTGGATGGCCGGCGCTTATCCGTATTACCCAACAGCGAATTCACCAGCATTGAGGCCATTCAGGCCACGCCCATCGAACTGCCAGATGGCTCCCAGGTGCCACTGGCCGCGGCGGCGGATGTCTGGCGCGGGCCGGCAGAACCAAGGCAGCCAGCCACCTGGTATGACGGCGAGCGGGTGGTTCTGGTGTCTGTCATTATGGAAGAGGGCACCACTGATGCCATTCGTTTCGGCGAGCGGGTGCGTAACCGAATCAGTCAGATCCAGCCTGAATTTGCCCCTTACGAAATCCGGGAGATGTTTTTTCAGCCAGACAAAGTAGAGCAACGCCTGAATAATCTGGCCTGGAGCCTGGTGTTGTCTGTACTGATTATTGTGGCTGTTGTGTTTACGGGCATGGGCATACGCATGGGGCTGCTGGTGGCATCCATTCTGCCAATGGTCGCCCTGATCAGTATCGGGCTCTACGATCTGGGTGGCGGGGTGCTGCACCAGATAGCGGTAATTGGCATGGTGATCTCACTGGGTATTCTGATCGACAACGCCATTGTTATTGTGGAAAACATTCAGGGCCATCTGGATGCGGGCATGCGCCGGCTGGATGCACTGCGGCAAGCGGTTGGTGAACTGGCCGGGCCCCTGGGGGCTTCTACCGGCACCACACTGGCCGCGTTTGCGCCCTTGTTGCTATCAAAAGGCGGGGCGGCGGATTTCACCCGTGGTGTTCCTGTAATGATCATGCTTACGCTGTCGGTCAGCTACTTGCTGGCTATTTCTGCCGTACCCCTGCTGGCGGCGCGTTTCCTTAAACCTCGCCGTAATGCCGGCAGGGACCGGCTGATTGGGTTGGCTCGTTTTCTGGGCAGCCTTGTGTTCCATTATCCGCGTCGCCTGATTGCTATTGGCGCATTACTGGTGGTGGGTAGCCTGCTGTTAACTCCGTTTATGGCGCAACAGTTTTTCCCGAATGCCGATCGGCCCAGGGTAATTGTAGAACTCTATATGCCTGAAGGTACCGATCAGAGCCTCACCGCTGAAGCGGCTGCAAGCCTGGAACGTATGATCCGTACCCGGCCAGACGCCCTTGAGGTCCACCGGTTTGTTGGCTATACAGGCCCGGCGTTTTACTACAATCTGCAACGTGCTCCCCAGGCACCTAACCGTGCCCGGCTGGTTATTCGCACACCAACACTGGAAGACACCACCAGCATGATCCGGTGGGTCCGGGCCCATATTCATGAAGAAATGCCAGAACTCGATGTTACCGTCGGCATTCTTGGCCAGGGCCCTCCCAGAGCCGCGCCGGTTGTGGTTCGCGTGTACCATGCCAGTGATCAGCAACGTGCAAAGGCCGTAGAACAGGTTTTTTCAGCGCTTCGTAATG
>CAYUTG010000169.1:0-6498 GCA_964447555.1 uncultured Marinobacter sp. | reverse complement strand
GAAATGAGTTTGGCCACCAGCGAATCATAGTAAGGTGGCACTGTATAGCCCGTATAAAGGTGCGAATCCACCCGGATACCGTTACCGCCCGGCGCGTGAAAGTGTTTTACCTTGCCTGGGCTGGGCACGAAGGTTTGTGGGTCTTCGGCATTAATACGGCATTCCATGGCGTGCCCGGAGATGTGTATGTCCTCCTGGCTGTACTGCAATGGCAGGCCGCTGGCGATGCGCAGTTGCTCGCGCACTATGTCTACGCCCGTGACCATTTCAGATACCGGGTGCTCTACCTGCACCCGCGTGTTCATTTCAATGAAATAGAACTCGCCATCCTGATACAGAAACTCAAATGTGCCGGCACCCACATAACCGATCTTTTTGCAGGCATCGACACAGGCTTTCAGGGTTTTTTCCTGAGATTCCTGATCGACATTCGGTGCTGGCGCTTCCTCAATCACCTTCTGGTTGCGCCGCTGCATGGAGCAGTCACGGCTACCCAGGTGAATGCAGTTTCCGTGCATGTCGGCCAGTATCTGAACCTCAACATGGCGCGGGGCTTCAAGGAATTTTTCCAGATAGACGGTAGGATCGCCAAAGGCGTTTCTGGCTTCGCTCTGGGTAATCTGTACGCCCTTGAGCAGGGCTGCCTCGGTGTGGACTACCTGCATACCACGCCCACCGCCCCCGGAGGCCGCTTTGATCATTACCGGGTAGCCAATCTTGCGGGCAATTTTCAGGGTGCGCTCATCGTCATCCGTGAGCGGGCCATCAGAACCCGGAACGGTTGGCACGCCGGCTTTAATCATGGCGTTAATGGCTGAAACCTTGTTGCCCATCAGGCGAATGGTTTCGGCTCTTGGCCCGATAAAATGGAACCCGCTTTTTTCAACCTGTTCCGCAAAATCCGCGTTTTCGGCAAGAAAGCCATACCCCGGATGTATGCCAGTGGAGTCCGTTACTTCAGCGGCACTGATGATGGCAGGGATGTTCAGGTAGCTGTCCAGCGGGCTGTTTGGCCCGATACAGACAGATTCATCTGCCAGCCGCACGTGCATCAGGTCGCGGTCCACCTGAGAGTGTACCGCAACGGTTTTAATGCCCAGCTCTTTGCAGGCGCGCAAGATCCGCAGGGCAATTTCACCACGGTTTGCGATCAGAACTTTCTTTAATATGGCCATGAGTAGTAATTACCAGATTCAGGAAATGACAATCAGGGGCTGATCAAACTCCACCGGTTGGCCGTTCTCAACCAGAATATCGGTGACGGTACCACTCTTGTCAGCCTCGATCTGGTTCATCATTTTCATCGCTTCAACAATGCAGACAACCTCGCCAGCACTCACTGACTGGCCAATCTCAACGAATACCTTGGCTGTCGGGGAGGGGGCGCGGTAAAAAGTGCCGACCATGGGCGATTTCAGGGTATGGCCGCTGGGTGCCGGCGGCGCGGTGTCTTCCTGGGGCTGCACAGGCGCGCTTGCCGCCGGGGCAGGTTGTGGAGCCGCAGGCGGATAATGACTCATGTACTGGGGGGCGGCTGCCTGTTCGCGGCGTCGGGAAATGCGAACCGAGTCATCGCCTTCACAAATTTCCAACTCCTCAACATCGGATTCATCAAGCAGTTCAATCAGCTTTTTTATCTTTCGAATATCCATAATTAATCCAGTCCCGTATGTCTGGTCTATCGTTGAATTCTTTGCAGGGCCGCCTGAAGGGCAAAATCATACCCCTGGCTGCCCAGCCCGCAGATAACGCCAACGGCGATATCTGAAAAATAGGAATGATGGCGAAACGATTCCCGCGCATGAACATTGGAAAGGTGAACTTCGATAAACGGAATGTCTGACGCCAGAATGGCATCCCGCAGCGCAACACTGGTGTGGGTAAACGCCGCCGGGTTGATAATAATAAACCCGACGTTTTCGGCGTGAGCCTTATGCAGTCGGTCAATCAGTTCGTGCTCGGCGTTAGATTGCAGGTGCAGCAATTGGTGCCCCTGGTCTGCCGCTGTCTGGCTGAGCCGGCTATTAATATCGGCAAGTGTTTCATAGCCATAGACCTCAGGTTCGCGGGTGCCAAGCATATTGAGGTTAGGGCCATGGAGCACAAGAATTGTCGACATGGTTCTGTCTGCCTTGATGTCTTTTTTACCGGATCGCCGACATTGTCGGCACGTTCCCCCAATGGTGCGGGCTAGTTACCCTCAGATCAACACTTTTTAACAATCTACCGTGTTGTTCAGTGGTTGTAAAAAGACGACTTGTATATCGAAGCTGTATCTTTCCGTTGGTGACAATCATTGTCGTCAAGGCAGGTGCTGACTTCTATACGACGTTGGTTTCATACCAGAGGGTGTCGGGCTGGGGGCTGGGCCCCCGCCCGGTAAGCTGCAGGTCAACTGTCCGCGAGGGTAACGCAATTGCGGCCATTACCTTTTGATTCGTACAGGGCGCGGTCTGCACGTTCACAGAGCGCCTGTGCGCTGCCGCCCCGCCAGCCGGCTACGCCACCACTGAAGGTCACATTGAGTTCCTGATCACCGGCATGCTGGCGCAATTCAGAGAAGCGTTTACGGATTCCATCGAGCACCCGAAGGGCATCATCTGGCTCAGTGTTGGGCAGAATAATGACAAATTCTTCACCTCCGTAGCGGCCAATATGATCCGTCTTCCGTAAACGCTGTTTCAGGAATATGGAAAGGCTTCGCAGTATCCGGTCGCCAATGGCATGGCCGAAGCTGTCATTCACTTTTTTAAAGTAGTCCAGGTCAATCATCGCGAAGCACAGTGGATGACCTTTCTGCCGCGCCCGGGAAATTTCCTGGTCCAGCAGGTGGAGGGTGTGGGTGTGGTTATACAGCCCCGTCAGGCTGTCACGAATCATCAATGCCAGCAGCGATCGCGCCCGCCGGCCGCGGTTATGAATGGTTGCTATCAGGTGCTTCGGATCTATGGGCTTGGTGAGAAAATCATCGCCGCCCAGGCTCATGGCATGAAGCTGTTTACTGACGTCGTCCTCAGCAGACAGATAAATAATAGGCACGCTGTGGAAGCGATCCTGCTGGCGAATCACTCTGGCAATCTCCATACCGGTGCAGCCGGGCATGTACATGTCCAGAATGATGATTTCCGGTGAAAACGTTTCCAGGGCAACGATAATCTGCATGGGGTCGGTGATGATGTGGGCTGTCATGCCCGCCTTCTTCAGCACCGTCTCCATGTATTTTGCCTGCGCCCGGGAGTCGTCCAGCACCAGAACTTTGTATGGCTCGACGGTATTGCCGTGGGTATAGACTTCTATTTTTTCAATGAGCTGGCCCGGGTCTACAGCCGGGTAAAAGAACTCTTCACCGCCACAACGAGAGGCCCGCAGCCGGGTTTCAATCGAGCCGTCTTCATCGCTCATGAAAATAATGGGTATCGGAGTGTCATGACGCTCCTGCAACTGCTCAATAGCGGCTATGCCGGCGTTTGCCTCGTTGCCAAAATTAACATCCATCAGAATGGTTTCCGGCTTGTGAAGTGCGCAGGCCTCATTGAGCTCGGCCGCTGTTGTAAAAGCAGCCGCACGGAAACCAAAGTGTTCCAGCTGATGAATCAGACGTTCTGCCATTTCGGCGTTGGCAAGGGCAATGTAGACCGGGGTGCGGCGAAACTGATGTGGTGTGTCCGAGCTTTCTTTGTCCGCACGGCGAGACGTGGATCGTGACAGTGAGTCAATCGCATCCTGTATGGGGTGTTCCAGGTCTTCGCTGAGTGGTGCCCCCTTCGCCCAGCCGGCTATCTGGTCCAGAATTTTCTTGCCGGCATTGGCGTGGTCGGCCATTTCAAAACGCTGAGCATAGCGCACCAGTTTGTCAGTGGCCGCTTCAAATTCAGCATGGTGTGCCGCCGACATATGCCGGTCTTCCTGAATTTTTTGCCAGGTGTCCAGAACAACCCGTGCCTGGGTCGTTACCCGCCGTGCAAAATGTTGCCTGAGTTTTTCTTTCTGGCTTTCGTCGCTCATTATAGTCCGGCCCGTCGATTTCGTTATTATTTGCCCGGCTCAGGTAGGGCAATTTTTTCAACCTTAGTCGTTTTACAGAGTCTATAGTGTTTAATGTTGTCGGCGTAGGTTGCACTGTGTAAATGTTTGTCAACTCTGCGGTGCAGATCACAATCCATTGCTGGCTGGTCTTTGGTTATGACCGCCACTCTCCAAACAACCGGAGAACGCCTTTATGGCAAGGAAGCGTGTCATTATTGAGCGCCAACAGTGTGGGGTTGTCACCCTGAATACGGTGTTACTTCTGTTTACCGGATCGCTCCTGGTGCTGGTGCTGGTGGTCGGGTTTGTGACCAGTTACAGCTATTTTCGCGACTATGTCTTGGAACAACTAAGTGGCCAGGCGCGCGATGGCGCAACGGCGGTTGGTCTGTCGCTGTCAAACGCTATTGATGCCCGTGATCCGGTAGCCGCGGCCTCGCTGATTGATTCTGTCTTCGATAGCAGCCGCTATTTGTCGGTGAGATATCTGAACAATAAAGGCGTGGAGGTGGCTGGCCGTACAGAGGAGCTGGGTGATATTCACGCGCCGGCCTGGTTTCGTTCCCTGGTGGATCTTGCACCGCCACCTGCGGAGGCAGAGGTGGTCCGGGGCTGGAGCCGTCTGGGAAGTGTAAGGGTGATCAGCCATCCTGGCCGGGCATATAAAGATCTGTGGCAGATTACGATCGGGCTGTTTGTCAGTGCTGTGATGATCGGAGGAGTGGGGCTGTTTACCCTGTTCGTGCTGCTCCGACGCACATTGCGCCCGCTACGGGCGCTGGAGCAGCAGGCGCAGGCGCTCGGTCGCCGGGATTTCCGGAAGCGGGTAACAATCCAGTCAACAAGGGAGCTGAATCAGGTAACGGCCGCCATGAACCAGATGGCCGACGATCTTGGCCAGTTGTTTGAGGGGCAGGCCAAGCTGATTCAGCATTTGCGGCGTGTTAATAACGAAGATCCGATAACCGGGCTGGCAAGCCGCAATGCGTTTGATCAGCGTTTGAAGGCTGAACTGGAGTCACAGGAAAGAACGGTTCCCGGTGCACTGATGCTTATTCAGCTTGCAGACTTTCCCAGCTTTAATCAGGCTTATGGCCGTACTGAGGCAGACCGCTTACTGCTGCGTATTGCCGGGAGCATCAACGGATTTTTGGCGGCCCATGTTGATTCGTTTGCGTCCCGCCGTACCGGGGCTGAGTTCGCTGTTTTTGTACCAGGGGTGCTGCATGCTGATGCCGGTGTGTGGTGCCGCGAACTGGTGATGGAGTTGGATGGCATCTACTCGACTCACGCCTCGCCCATGAGCGTTTCTGTTCATGGAGGCGTGGCGCGCAGCCAGGAGGGGCGCGGTGCGCGAGACCTGCTGGCGGCTGCAGACGAGGCGTTGCGGGTGGCGCAAGGGCAGGAAGACACCGGCTGCCATCTGGCCGATCCGCAGAAGGATGGCCACTATAACCTGGAAACCTGGCGGGGGGTTATCAGCCAGGCTATACGTGATCAGTCACTGTCCCTTTGGCTGCAGCCCATGGTCGGCGAGCGCGAAGCACAGCCTGTTTATCACCAGGTTCTGTCCAGAATAGACAGCGCAGAAGGCAGCCTGAAAGCGGGTGTGTTTGTGCCTATGGCCGAACGCTTTGGATTAATTGCCGAAATTGACCGGTTACTGGTGCAGCGTGTGCTGGATCGCCTGGCTGAACACTCTGACCAGCCGCTGGCGATTGCTCTGGGAGCGGCGTCTGTATCCAGTGAGTCGTTTCGTAAAGATATGATGGCCATGCTCAAAAAAGCCGGCCCTGAAGTTCACCGGTTGTGGGTGGGCATTTCTGAGCAGACAATACATCATCATCGTACGGCCACAGGGCTTCTGGTTCGGGCACTCGGTCGCTTCGGCGTGCCAGTGCTGGTTGACCGCTTCGGAGTTGGCGGGGTGCCATTCAGTTACCTCAGGAATCTGAGATTCCAGGCGTTGCGTATTGATTACAGCTTCGTGCGTGATATCGACAGTCACGAAGGCAACCGCTTCTATCTGGAATCGGTGATTGCCATTGCCCACAGCCGTGGGGTGAAAGTCTTTGCCACGGGAGTGGAAACCGCAGCGGAATACTCGGTACTCTGTAAGCTGGGGATTGACGGAGCCATGGGATACCATCTTGGTCGGCCGTTTGCTGCGGACAATGAATCAACAGGAGATTAAAGGCCTATGCCAGGCAAAATCAGACAATACTTCAGGGACAAGAAAGACGATGTTCAGGATTATGCCGGCCGCGGTGGGGTCGTTGGCAAGTTTGTGCTGGCCGTGCTGGTTGTTTATTTACTGGTGGCCGCCATTGTCGGATTTTACTGGAGCAGCGAACCCGATACGTTTTCAGTTCGGGATTACGTACGGGCTGAAGCCAGCCGCATGGACCGTGAGCCAGTCACTGGCTTTGCCACAACCCTCACTATGATCCGAATCGCGGAAACCTTGCTGGA
>CAYUTG010000168.1:0-6543 GCA_964447555.1 uncultured Marinobacter sp. | reverse complement strand
ATTGATGCGCTGGCGCTGATCGTGCACAAGGACCATGCCCACCACAAAGGGCGTCAGCTGATTGATAAGATGAAAGAGCTGATCCCCCGGCAAATGTTTGATATCGCGATTCAGGCGGCCATCGGTAATCAGGTGGTGGCGCGGGTTACGGTCAAAGCACTGCGCAAGAACGTTCTGGCCAAGTGTTACGGCGGTGATGTGAGCCGGAAGAAAAAACTGCTTCAGAAGCAGAAAGAGGGTAAGAAGCGTATGAAGCAGCTGGGTAATGTTGAGGTGCCTCAGGAAGCGTTTCTTGCAGTATTACAGGTAGACAAATAAATAAGGCACCTGGATGGATATTGATTTTCCTCTGGTACTGGTGGTTCTGACCTTTGCAACCGGCCTGATCTGGCTGGTAGATATTCTGTTTTTACGCAAGCGCCGCCTTGCCGCTTCCGGGGGCGGGGATAGCCCGGCTGAAGACACTGAAAAGCCGGCAGAACCGTACCTGGTTGATCTGAGCCGCTCGTTTTTTCCGGTACTGGCGATTGTTCTGGTGCTCAGATCGTTTCTGGTCGAGCCATTTCAGATTCCGTCCGGTTCCATGTTGCCAACCCTGGAGGTTGGCGATTTTATTCTGGTGAATAAGTACGCTTATGGCCTGAGGCTGCCGGTACTTGGTACCAAAATTCTGGATGTGGGCGATCCGGAACGCGGTGACGTGATGGTGTTCCGCTACCCTAAAGATGGCGAGACAAACTACATCAAGCGGGTAATCGGCCTGCCGGGCGATACTGTTCGCTACCAGAATGAGCAGTTGTATATCAATGGTAAAAAAGTGCCGGCCACCTTTGTGGCCCGGTTGCCGCCGGTTGAATTGCGCCGGGAAGATCTGGGCGAAGTGGAGCATGATATTTTCCGGACCCTCGGCCGCAAAGGGCCCGGTGGTGAAGGCGAGTGGGTTGTACCTGAAGGCCACTACTTCATGATGGGCGATAACCGTGACAATAGTAACGACAGCCGTTACTGGGGTACGGTGCCCGATAAAATGATTGTCGGTAAGGCGTTTGCTATCTGGATGCACTGGGAATCGTTCACTAGTCTGCCATCCTTTGATCGTGTGGGCGGTATCGAGTAATTCCGACTATTCTGGAGCTTAACCATAATGCAAAAAACTAATTTCTCCGGTATGGGGCGCCAGAGTGGGGCCTCTGCATTAACGATGATGATCATGGTGCTGTTCTTTGGTGGCCTGCTGACACTGCTGCTTAAAGTCGGCCCGGCGTACCTGGATGACATCACGATACAAGAAGCACTCGAGAGTCTTGAGGGAACGGAAGGGCTGTCTGATATGGGGCCGGCACAGGTTCGTACTTTGATCAACAAACGCCTGAGCGTTAACAACGTGCGGGGGTTTGACGCCAAGAACATCACGGTTGAAAAAGATGGCGGGCTGGTGACCATCAAGGTGGACTACGAAGTTCGCAATAACCTGTTCAGAAACGTGGATACGGTTGTTCACTTCAAACACGAATATGAGATGAAGGGCAAGTGAGTTCGCAACCAGATCTGGAACAGCTGCAGCGCCGCATAGGCTACAGGTTCAAATCATCTGAGCTGCTGCTGCTGGCGCTCACTCACCGCAGTTATGGTAACCAGAACAATGAGCGCCTGGAGTTTTTGGGTGACTCCATCGTTAACATGGTCATTGCTGAACACCTGTACCGGAACTTTGAGAAAGCCCGGGAAGGTCAGCTCAGCCGCCTTCGGGCGCGTATGGTGAAAGGCGTGACACTGGCGGAAATAGGCCGCGAGTTTCAGCTTGGTGACTATTTGCGGCTGGGTTCGGGTGAGTTGAAAAGTGGTGGTTTTCGCCGGGAATCCATTCTTGCCGATGCGGTAGAGTCGGTTATCGGTGCCATGTATCTGGACAGTGACTTTTACACCTGTCAGGCAAAAGTGCTGCACTGGTTTGAAGGCCGCCTGGAAGGCCTGGATTTGCAGGACACCCAGAAAGATCCGAAAACGCGGTTGCAGGAATACCTGCAGTCCCGACAGTATCCGCTGCCCCGTTACGATGTGATCTCAGTAGACGGCGAAGCGCATAATCAAACCTTTCATGTATCCTGCGCCCTGCCATCGCTTGACCGGAAAACCACCGGTGTGGGCAGTAGCCGCCGTGTGGCAGAGCAGCAGGCAGCCCGGAAAGCCCTGAAAGAACTGGGTGTGGAGAATCAGTGATGAATGATATTACGCGCCCGGATAACCCGGACAGCCGTTGCGGATTCGTTGCCATTGTTGGGCGCCCGAATGTGGGTAAATCGACACTGCTGAATCACATTCTCGGGCAAAAACTGAGCATTACCTCCCGTAAACCACAGACAACACGCCATAAGGTGCTGGGTATTCAGACCAACGGCCCTGTGCAGGCGGTGTACGTAGATACACCGGGTATGCACGAGGAAGAGCCGCGGGCTCTGAACCGGTATATGAACAAGGCAGCAACATCCGCTCTGGTGGACGTTGACGTGGTTATCTTCGTGGTGGACCAGATGGCCTGGACCACCGCCGATGAAATGGTGCTGGAGAAACTCAGCAGCCTGAAGTGCCCGGTGATTCTGGCTCTGAACAAAGTGGACAAGATCGAGAAGCGGGATGCCCTGCTTCCACATCTGGACATGCTGTCCAAAAAACGCGATTTTGCAGAAATTATTCCACTGTCCGCACTCAGGGAAACCAACCTTGAACCGCTGGAAGAAGCGGTTGGCCGGTATTTACCGGAAAGTGTGCACTTTTATCCGGATGACCAGATAACAGACCGCACAGAGCGGTTTATGGTCTCGGAAATGATCCGGGAAAAGATTACCCGGCAACTGGGGGCAGAGCTGCCTTATTCCGTTGCTGTGGAGATTGAGGAGTTCCGGCACGAAGGGAAAGTCCTGCACATTTCGGCACTCATTCTGGTTGAGCGGGAAGGCCAGAAGAAAATCATTATTGGTGATAAAGGCGACCGCCTGCGCAGTATCGGGAAGGATGCCCGTGTCGATATGGAGTGCCTGTTTGAAAGCAAGGTTATGCTGAAGCTCTGGGTTAAAGTAAAGCGTGGCTGGGCCGACAGCGAACGGGCACTGAAAAGCCTTGGAATGAACGATTTCTGAGGCACCCATGAAAGGCCGGGAACTGCAGGAGCCCGCTTACGTTATTCACCGCCGGCCGTGGCGGGAAACCAGCCTGATGGTGGATGTGTTCACCCTCAACCATGGCCGGATGAGCCTCATTGCCAAGGGCGCCAGCAGCATTAAAAGCCCGCTGAAAGCCCAGTTGCAGCCCTTCCAGCCGCTGATGCTGGACTGGACGGGGCGCAGCGATCTGAAAACCCTGACTCACGTAGAGGTGCGCACAGGCCCGGCGCTGCGCCGCACCTCAGCGCTGTACAGTGGGTTGTACCTCAATGAACTGCTTCAGCGTATCCTGCCACCGGCAGACCCCCATCCCACCCTGTTTGCAGCTTATATAGACACACTGGCCAGCCTGTCCGAACATGAGGATGTCGAGCCGGTGCTCCGGCAGTTTGAACAACGTTTTGCCGCCGCGCTGGGTTACGATTTTGCCTGGGATATCGCGACAGATACCGGGCAGCCAGTCGAGCCGGAGGGGCAGTATTGCTATGATCCTGAGCAGGGCATAGTTATAGCTCCGGCTCAGGGCGTCCGGTTACAGGGCCTGCGGGGAAGTGAATTGCTGGCGCTGGCCAGTGGGGACCTGTCGTCCGATGCCTGCAGGCGCACCGCCAAGCGGGTTATGCGTGTTCTGACCGACTATCTTTTGCAGGGTAAGCCTCTGCACAGCCGGAGTTTATTCAGTCATCTTCGTGGAGAAAAACATGACGTCTAGAGTGTTGCTTGGTGTCAATATTGATCACATCGCCACCTTGCGCCAGGCCCGGGGCACCTTGTATCCGGATCCGGTTCAGGCAGCGTTGCTGGCGGAAGAGGCCGGAGCCGACGGTATTACCATTCATCCCCGGGAAGATCGCCGCCACATACAGGACCGGGACGTGCTGCTGTTAAGGGAAGTGCTGCAAACCCGCATGAATCTGGAAATGGCCGTGACCGATGCCATGCTGACATTTGCTGAACAGGTTAAGCCGGAGTGCGTCTGCCTGGTGCCAGAGAAGCGTGAAGAGCTGACCACCGAGGGTGGCCTGGATGTCAAAGGGCAGGAGGCCCGGGTCGCAAGTGCTTGCGAGCGGCTGGCCAGGGCGGGTGCGCAGGTCTCTCTGTTTATCGATCCGGACCCGGAGCAGATTGATGCAGCCAGCCGTTGTGGCGCACCGGTTATTGAGCTGCATACCGGTGAATACGCCGGAGCCAGAACTGAGGCAGAAAGTGATACCTCGTTTAACGTGGTGGCTCAGGCTGCAGCCTACGCCCGTGATAAAGGCCTGATTGTGAATGCCGGCCACGGGCTGCACTACCACAACACAGAACGGGTGGCCGCCATACCCGGCATCAACGAACTCAATATCGGCCACGCCATTATTGCCCGGGCAGTGTTTACCGGCTTGAAAGAAGCGGTGCGCGAGATGAGGGCCATTCTTGACCTGGCCCGGCATCAGCAACTCTGATTATCTGAGCGCAGTCTTGCACAGCGGCGTTCAGGTGGTTTCTGGCCGCCGCCGCTGCTCGCGAAACAGTTGCTGCCAGTCTGTCTGATCGCTCCAGATTTGCAGGCGCTCTATGGCCGATAGCAGCTGATTTTTCTGGTGCTCGGTGTTTGGTGACGAGCACTTCAGCGCGGTCTCAAACTGACTGGTTGCCGCGCGAAGTTCGGGAACGCCGCAGTAGCGGGTGGCGCCGTGAAGCTTGTGTACACACTCCAGAAGCGGGTCCAGATCGCCTTTGCTCCAGAAGTCTTCTATGGCGGCTGCATCGGTCTGCACCTGCTCAAGGAGCATGCTGAACAACTCTTCCGCCAGGTCGGCCTTGCCTGCAGCCAGCTGGATACTTTCTTCGATACTGACGCTGTCTGGCTGCATTCGGCGCGCTGATGGCCGCCGGGGCCGCCGGGTATCCCGTATTTCCGGTATGTTGGTGTGACTGCCCTGGCCAGGGCTTTCGCACTGGTAGTTTGTGTATTCGCGAATGGTTTCCCGAAGCTGGCTGCTGCTGATGGGTTTAACCATGTAGCCATCAAAGCTGCCCTTAACTAGCCGGTCCTGCTCGTCTGTCTGAGCATGGGCGGTCAGGGCAATAATGGGTGTGCGGTGCGCTTTGGTATCCATATCCCGCAGCCTGGCCGTTGTTTCAACCCCGTCCATGCCGGGCATCTGCAAGTCCATGAATACCAGGTCAAAGGGCTTCTCCCGCGCCT
Source organism: uncultured Marinobacter sp. (assembly GCA_964447555.1). Classification (GTDB taxonomy): domain Bacteria; phylum Pseudomonadota; class Gammaproteobacteria; order Pseudomonadales; family Oleiphilaceae; genus Marinobacter. Next base: position 1,191 of record CAYUTG010000168.1, on the reverse strand, counting down.
TGCTCAGTGCTTCAAAGCCACTTGAGGCACCAACTGCTTCAATCTGGCAGTCGTTAAGCAGAGTGGTTACCAGTTTAAGGTTGGCTTCGTTGTCATCGACTGCCAGTACCCGGGGTACATTGGTTCGGGGCAGGTGGCCGGACGGCTTGTCGTAATCCAGCAATGCCTGTTCACTGCTACTGATGCCGTGAACCAGTAGCAGCAACTCGTCATAGAGTGCATTGCGGCATACGGGCTTACTCAGGTGGCCGCTGGCCAGGCCAGACAGAGGTGCATCCTGGGTTTCAAGGGTTGGTGCCAGCAACAGGGTGCGGCAGTCCCGTTCAATTTCCAGTGTTCTTACCAGCCCGCAGTACTGGCTGGAATTCAGCAGGTGCCGGGTGATTCCCAGAATCGCTACTGCGTATCCTGCCTGGTTTTTCTGCGCCTCCTCAATCTGTTCCAGCATGGCTCCGGGGGAGGCAACCCGGTCAACGGCCATGCCCCATTCCCGCAGCAGGTGCTCTACTGCAAGCCCCGTGGTTTTTTGTTGCTCAAGATAGAGCACCCGTTCACCACGGAGGGCATCCCGGGGAGCAACAGCCTCACTGCTGGAAGACAGCTCAGAGGTAAGAGAAAACCAGAACGTTGACCCCTTGCCCAGCTCACTTTCAAGACCTATCTTACCGCCCATTTCTTCAACCAGGCGTTTGGATATGGCAAGCCCAAGGCCGGTTCCGCCGTACTGTCGCGCAGTGGACGCATCGGCCTGGCTAAAGGCATTAAACAGGGATTGCTGCTGGGCGCGAGACAAGCCCACGCCTGAATCGGTAATGCTCAGGCGCAGGGTAACCTGATTGGTCTCTGTGTTTTCATCTTCCAGACTGGCCCGTAGAACAACCTCACCCGTTTGCGTAAATTTGATGGCGTTGTTGACCAGATTGGTAATCACCTGCTTTACCCGGAGCGGGTCGCCCATGATGTTATCCGGCACATCATTATAAACCAGCGGTACCAGGTCCAGATTTTTGGCGTGAGCAGCTGGCGCCAGCATCACCATAACGTCTTCCACAATATCCCGTAACTGGAAAGGTACGCGGTCCAGTATCAGCTTGCCGGCCTCAATTTTCGAGAAGTCCAGAAGGTCGTTGATGATGGTGAGCAGGATTTCTGACGATTTACGAATGGTGCTCAGGTGGTCGCGCTGCTGGC
>CAYUTG010000167.1:6182-6589 GCA_964447555.1 uncultured Marinobacter sp. | reverse complement strand
CCGTTGAAGTAAAAATTCTCGACAAAGAGTATCTGGTTGCCTGCCCGGAAGAAGAGCGAGAGGCCCTGCTGACCTCTGCCCGGCACCTGGACACCAAAATGCGGGAAATCCGGAGCAGCGGCAAAGTTTTCGGCACGGAACGCATAGCCGTGATGGCGGCACTGAATATTACTCACGAATTGCTGGAGCGGGACACCATGTCTGATGCAACCAGCACAATCCTCGAGGTTATGAGCGGCAAGCTGGATGCCGTGCTGGGCGAGCCTTCCAGCCAATAATTGCCCCTCGAAGTGGTATGGTTTCTGTAACAGGTGTTGCAATCCGCCCCGGCTATGGCCCTATAATGAGACTACTTCCTGGGCTGTTCGATGGTCGGATACGTCCTCGAGCCGATGCGCACTACCCAG
>CAYUTG010000167.1:0-6172 GCA_964447555.1 uncultured Marinobacter sp. | reverse complement strand
TAACGGCAGTCCGGGAAGCTTTATTTTGCACTCTCTCTCCAAGTCCCAACGGCCTGAGCCCGGCTCTGACGGACTCTCCCGCAAGCAACTACGCAAATACCTCCGCCAGAAACGGCGCGATCTGTCGTTTGAAGAACAGCAGCGTGCGTCTGAGTATCTGGTTCTGAATCTGCTTCATAATCCGGATTTATATTCTGCACGCCATATTGGCCTTTATCTGCCCAATGACGGCGAAATCAGCCCGCTTTTATTCATGGACACCGTTCGCAGCAAGCGCATTCACTTTTACTTGCCAGTGCTGCACCCGATTCTGCCTGGCAGGCTGGTGTTCAGCCCTTACCATAACGGTGTTGAACTGAAGGCCAACCGGTTCGGAATACCGGAACCTGCGTTCAGCAAAGGATTAAAACGCCCGGCGTGGGCACTGGATGCGGTATTAATGCCATTGGTTGGCTTTGATAATCATGGCGGAAGGCTGGGTATGGGGGGCGGTTTCTACGACAGGACCTTTGCATTCAGCCGGCTGCGCCCGCGCCTGGCACCTAAGCTGATTGGTGTGGCTCACGACTTCCAGCGGGTACAGGAGCTTCCCATTGAACCCTGGGATATCCCCCTGCACAGCGTTATCACAGACCGTTGCTGTTACCGCTTCAGGCGGCCCATATCTGGCTGAGCCGTACCCACCGTAACGTCATTCCGAACCTGTGCGTTATCTTCGGAAGCGTGAATAGAGGTAAACCCGGTAATAACAAGGCCAACAGCAAATATCAGCACGATGGCTCTGATAATGTCCGGCTTACCACTCATGGCGTTAACTTCCTTCAGATGCGGGTTTGAAATTATCGGAATATCAGTCAGCTATTCCTGACTCCAAGAATTAGACGAAAGACTAACACGCATCTTCAGTTTTACAATTTTTGACAGGTTAAAGTTTTGTAAGCTACGGAAACACTGACCAGGCCGGGCGTGGATGTATCGGCCCGGCCTTACGGCACCTCAGTGAGAGTTGCCGTTACCCGCCCCCAGAAACAGCCGGTAAGCTTCATTGTCGGTCATATTTTCATAGCGAAAGCCGACCTTATCCAGCATGGCCCCGAAATCTTCCACTTCGTCATCTTCCACCTGTGCACCCAACAGCACCCGGCTGTAGGCCGACCCGTGGTTGCGATAATGGAACATCGAGATATTCCAGCGCGTGCCAAGCGACATCAGGAATTTCAGGAGTGCGCCCGGCCGCTCCGGAAACTCAAACTGAAACACTTTTTCGTTGCTGATTGCCGGCGCATGCCCGCCCACCATATGGCGGATATGCTGTTTGGCCATGTCACTGTCGGTCAGATCCAGCACGGCATACCCATTTTCCCGCAGATCTTTCACCAGCTCATCCCGGCCCAGACCACCGGCCTGCACCTGAATGCCGACGAAAATAGTGGCTTGCGCAGAATCGGCATAGCGATAATTAAATTCCGTGATGCTGCGCTTGTGCAATGCGTTGATAAACGCTTTAAAGGCACCCGGTTTTTCGGGAATCGTAACGGCCAGAATGGCTTCCCGGCGCTCGCCGACCTCGGTGCGCTCGGAAATATAGCGCAGGCTGTCGAAATTCATATTGGCGCCACTGACTGTTGCCACCAGGTTCTCGTTTTCTACCTGCTCGCGCTCAATGTACTTCTTGGCGCCGGCGACACCCAGCGCACCGGCTGGCTCGGCAATCGAGCGGGTGTCTTCAAAAATATCCTTGATGGCTGCACAGATTTCATCGGTAGAGACAGTAATAACCTCATCAACAAGGTCTTTGCAGATTTCCCAGGGGTGCTCACCAATCTGCTTAACCGCCACACCATCGGCGAAGATACCCACTTCATCCAGAACAACGCGCTTACCCGCCTTCATGGCAGCCTGCAGGCAGTTGGAATCTTCCGGCTCCACGCCGATCACCTTGGTTTCGGGGCGCAGATACTTGATGTAAGCCGCCATACCGGCAATCAGGCCACCGCCGCCCACACTGATAAACACCGCGTGAACCGGACTGCTGATTTGTGACATCAGCTCCATGGCAACCGTGCCCTGCCCGGCAATGACATCCGGGTCATCGTAGGGGGGAATGTAGGTGTATCCGTGTTTGGCAACCAACTCGGCCGCATGAGCCGCAGCCACATCAAAAGCATCGCCTTTGAGCACAACCTTTGCTCCGTGGCTACGCACTGACCGGACCTTGATATCAGGCGTGGTCTGGGGCATCACAATCACCGCCTTGATACCCAGCTTCCTGGCCGCCAGAGCGACCCCCTGGGCATGATTGCCCGCCGATGCACAGATAACGCCCTTCGCTTTTTGCTCCTCAGACAACTGCGTAATCCGGTTATAGGCTCCGCGAATCTTGAAGGAAAACACCGGCTGAAGGTCTTCGCGCTTAAGCAAAATATTATTTCCGAAACGCTTGGACAGGTTTCGGGCTTCAGTCAGGGGTGTCTCGATGGCGACATCATAAACGCGGGCATCGAGGATCTTCTTGATATAGCGTTGCGACATGGTGGTTCCGGTTGCAGGTGAGTGTTGAAACAGGCCACACAGTGTAGAAACTTTGTACCACTGCCGTCTACAAGCAAACCCCGCATACACGCTATAATGCGCCGGAACTCATTCAGACCTGCACCGGAGCCCCAGAATGACCCAGGACGAACTCAAACACGCGGTAGCCAAAGCGGCACTGGATCACATAGCGCCACACCTTGAAAGCGACAGTGTTATTGGTGTTGGCACTGGCAGTACCGCCAATTTTTTTATCGACCTTCTGGCCGGGTTGAAAAACGAGTTTGATGGTGCCGTTGCGAGCTCCGAGGCATCTGCTGAGCGCCTGAGAAACCACGGAATTCCGGTGTATGACCTGAACAGTGCCGGGCAGCTGGAGTTTTACATCGACGGTGCCGATGAAACCAACGAGCACCTGGAGCTGATTAAAGGCGGGGGCGCGGCCCTGACTCGCGAAAAAATCGTGGCGGCGGTAGCCAAAACCTTTATCTGCATTGCCGATGAATCAAAAATGGTGGGCGTATTAGGCGGATTTCCACTGCCGGTAGAGGTCATTCCCATGGCCCGCAGCCACGTTGGCCGGGAGATTGTAAAGCTGGGAGGCGACCCGGTGTACCGTGAAGGCGTCACCACCGACAACGGCAATATTATTATCGATATTCATAACATGGATATTTCCCGCCCGATTGATGTTGAAGAAAAACTGAACAACATTGTCGGCGTCGTTACCAATGGCCTGTTTGCGCACCGGCCCGCAGACCTTTTGCTTCTGGGCACCGCCAGCGGCGTAAAAACCATTGAGGGCAGAAACCAGTAACACCACCGCCCGCCCGGGCTTCAGAAAAGGCCCGGACGGTAAAGTACCCAGCTCCCAAACCAAGCGCTTGCTTGGTGGCAAAAATTACGAGACACTGCCCCTATGATCATCCATCACAGGGAGCCTCGCGGTGACTGAATACTTTAATGATATTCATGAGCAAGCACGCCTCAGTGCCCGTAAATTTGTCAGCACAGAGGTGTTGCCTCACATCAATGACTGGGAAGAAGCTGGCGAATTCCCCCGCGACATTTTTAAAAAGGCCGGGGATGCCGGCCTGCTGGCGGTTGGCTTTCCGGAAGCGCTGGGCGGCACAGGTGAAGGCGACATATTTCTTAAAGTGGCCGTTTCCGAAGAGCTTATGCGCTCGACGTCCGGCGGTTTTGTTGCCAGCCTGGGCTCCCTCGATATTGGCCTGCCCCCCGTTGCCAAATGGGCAAAGAAACACATCCGCGATCAGGTAGTACCCGCAGTACTTGCCGGTGAGAATATATCTGCGCTGGCCATTACTGAGCCCGGCGGTGGTTCTGATGTGGCCAGCCTGAAAACCCGCGCTGTGAAAGACGGCGATCATTACCTTGTGAACGGCAGCAAGACCTTTATAACCAGTGGCTCCCGTGCCGATCATTTCACGGTTGCTGTGCGCACTGGCGGCGAAGGCCACGGCGGCATCAGCCTGCTGCTGGTTGATCGCGATATGCCCGGCTTCTCTACCGGCAAAAAACTGAAGAAAATGGGCTGGTGGGCCAGCGATACTGCCGAGCTCTTTTTTGACAACTGCAAAGTACCGGCAGACCGGCTGATCGGCGCGGAAAACGCCGGTTTTATCGCCATTATGAGCAACTTTTTGTCTGAGCGCCTGATGCTTTCCATCATGGCTTACATGACCGCGCAAATGGCCTATGAGGCCGCCAGGGAGTACGCAGGCCAGCGCAAGGCCTTTGGCCGGAACATCGCGGGCTTTCAGGTCACCCGCCATAAACTGGTGGATATGGCCACGCAAATTGATATAGCCCGGGAGTACACCTACCGCTGCGCGGCGCTGATGCAGGCCGGCAAGAACCCGATTAAACAGGTTGCCATGGCCAAGAACTTCTCTGTAGAGGTGTGCGAAAAAGTGACCCGCGAAGCCGTGCAATTATTCGGGGGCATGGGTTTTATGCGGGAATCGGTGGTGGAACGTCTGTACCGGGATGCGAAAATTCTTTCCATTGGTGGTGGTACCACGGAGATTATGAAGGAGCTGATAGCCAAACAGATCAGGCTTTAACTGCCCCCCCACAAACGTTTAGTTTCGAACTGCAGTAGAGTCCCGTATAATTGCGTCCACTTTTTAACCGCAGTTAATGCTACTCCACGCACCATAAAGGATCGCACATGCAATTCGATAATATTCCATCAGGCAAGAACCCTCCTGAAGACATCTACGTTGCCATCGAAATTCCGGCCAACAGTTCCCCGGTGAAGTACGAGCTGGACAAAGACATGGGCGCTCTGCTGGTAGACCGCTTTATGGCGTCGCCCATGTTCTACCCGGCCAACTATGGCTTTATCCCGCACACCCTGGCCGATGATGGCGACCCCCTGGATGTGCTGGTTGTAACACCCCACCCGGTAGAGCATGGCTGCATCATTCGTTGCCGTCCGGTTGGCGTGCTGAATATGGAAGACGAAGCCGGTGGCGATGCCAAACTGGTCGCTGTTCCACACGACAAGCTGTCCGTGTCTTACCAGCACATTAAAGAAGTGACTGACCTGCCGCAGTTGCTGCGTGATCAGATTCAGCATTTCTTCGAAAACTACAAAACCCTCGAGCCAGGCAAATGGGTTAAGGTTCAGGGCTGGGATAATGCCGAAGCGGCCAGGAAGGCGATTGTTGACTCCATCAACGCCTACAAGGGCTGATGCGCCGGTAGCCTGAATACCAGAAACCGGGCGGTGAAAGGTTATTGATAATACCTTCCACCGCCCGGTTTTTTTATGCCTGAATGCTGTACTGCTAGCCTCGCGACAATAAATCCCGCAAATTACTGATTGCCGCACTGGCACGGGAAATATACGCCGCCATGGTCAGTGAGTGGTTCGCCAGAACCCCAAAACCACTGCCGTTGAGAATCACCGGGCTCCACATAGCGCCCTGGGCACCTTCAAGCTCGATAATAATCTGCTTTATGCTGGCCGTGGCGTTTTTGTCCTGCAGCACCTTCCGGAAATCAATTTCAATGGCCCGGAAAATCTCAAGCAGTGCCCATGAGCTGCCGCGGGCTTCATAAAAGACATTATCAATTTTCAGCCAGGGCGTTTTTACTTCGAATGTGCCTACGCTGTCGGCTGAACCAGCCTCGCCACTGGCATTATTCACCACATCAGACACAGATTCTTTGCCCACGCTTTCACCCAGTGTGCGGGAAATGCTGCCCAGCCGCGTTTCCAGATCACCCAGCCAGTTATTGAGGTTATCCGCCCGGGCAAAAAACTGGGCATCAGCATGATCGGGGCTGGAAAGACGGTTCAGGTAGCTTTTCAGTGCTTTAATGCCACGGCGGTACTCGGCCTCCGTGGACGGAATGGCCCAGCTGCCGCTGTCAAAATTGAACTGGGGCTCGGCAACGATCAGGTCCGGATCTTCTGCTGACTGGTTCTGGGAACGCGCAATATCACGCCGCATGGCCCGGGCCAGATCACGCAATTGCACCAGAGCGCCGTATTCCCAGCTGGGGATGTTATCCAGCCACAGCCCCGGCGGGAAAATGTCGTTGGAAAGATAGCCACCGGGTTTATCCAGCAAGGTTTCCGCGATACGGATCATAGTGACGGTTGTGG
>CAYUTG010000166.1:5978-6617 GCA_964447555.1 uncultured Marinobacter sp. | reverse complement strand
CGCCATTCACGGGATATCCTGGCAGCAACGGAAGGTATTGGTGAGCTCACCGTGTTGACGGCCGCCCAGCACCATGAAAAGCTGGATGGCAGTGGTTACCCGGAAGGCCTGAAGGGCGATGAGATTTCGATCTACGGACGCATGGTGGCCATTACTGATGTGTACGATGCCATTACCTCAGACCGGGTTTACCACAAGGGTATGACCCCCACACAAGGGCTGAAGAAGTTGCTGGAGTGGAGTGGTGCGCATTTGGATGCGTCACTGGTGAAGCAGTTTATTCGCTGTGTTGGCTTGTACCCGGTGGGTTCGCTGGTGTTGCTGGAAAGTGGCCGGCTGGGGGCTGTGGTGGAAGCCAACGGCGAAGACCAGCGCCTGCCCGTCGTGCGGGTGATGTACCACACCAAATTCCGCCTGCCCATTCCTGTGGAATCCATTGACCTGGCCAGGCTGGGAGTTCAGGACCGGATTGTCCGGTCAGTCGACCCGGACGACTACAAAATCGACATCCGGAAATTCATGACCTGAACCCGGCTTATCCCAGCGACAGGAACACCCCCATCAGTACGGGCGACAGGAACGACAGCAGAAACCCGGAGGCAATCGCAACCGGAACACAGGCAAGCCCGCCGCTGCTAC
>CAYUTG010000166.1:0-5968 GCA_964447555.1 uncultured Marinobacter sp. | reverse complement strand
AGCACCACCATAACCAATGGCCATGGCCGGGCGAACACTGATCAGTACCGGAATAATGGCCAGGGCAATGATTTCACGAAGCACATCGTTCAAAAAAGCCACCCCGCCCCAGGCCGGCCCCAGCGCATCACCAATCACAATGCCAGAGAGCGAATACCAGCCAAACCCGGAGGCCAGCGCCAGTACGTCATTCCACGGCAAGGCCAGCACCGGAATCAGCAGAATCCCCGCCGCAAGCGAGCTTACCGTCAGTGCCAGCGCGATACCCACCCCCTGGCGGTTCATCAGCAGCTTACGCAACGACAACCCGGCATTACGAAGCTGCAAGCCGATAAGAAACAGTAAAAACATCAGTGACCATGTGGCCACCTGTTCTGCCATCGGCAAAGGGGGCAACAGAAAATACCCCAGTAGCAGGCCAGCCAACACCGCCAGCAAGGGTTTCAGCCCGGCCAGAAATAACCGGCTATACCCTGTGTTGCCACCGGTTGACTCGGGCTGATCCGTTGCCATAGGCAGCCAGCTGTGAAACAGCCACAAACCCGCCATATTCGCCGCAAACAGCATCACGACCAGAACCAGCACCTGCACCGCCATACTGCTGAGCTGGCTGGCCAACCCTTCCATCTGGCCCAGTCCCAGGCCCAGCAAGGCCAGAATAAAGTACACCAGACTTTCAATGGTGTAGTGGATAACGGTCATTAACCGTCGGTTTTTCAGCAGTATCGCAAAGCCCAGAAACAACGGGGCCAGAATAATCAGCGCGCCGGTCAGCATAAAATCCTCAAAACGGGGAAAGGTGGTTACACAATGGGTTCGAAGTGTTCAGGGTCTGGTACTGCGTCACGCTCCGCTGTAGCCGGGCGTGCTTTCGGGTTCACGGTGATGGAGCGGGCCAGTCGCTGAGCCACAACCGACCAGACCACGTAATCAGACGGGCACGGCTGGTAGCCACTGCCCATTAACGCACCGGCCGTGCGTCTTAATACGGATTCCGCTCTGGCCGGGGTACTCCATGGCCCCTGACACAATTGCCGCTCTGGCTGGCCCTGATCTCGCCCGGCCAGGGCTACCAGCGCCCAGGCGGCTCCGCCGACCGGCCGGATAAACAACTCCAGGCGATGGGTACCTCGCACCATCACCAATGACCTGAACGGGCTGCGGCCATGGAAATAATGCAGGTTCATGGATGACATACAGACAACTCAGTGCAGCGCATGATCAGCCCGGTCCTGAACCAGAACCCAGGGTGCCACCACCACCGCCCAGAGTTCTGCATTCTGGTCGTACCAGCTTCGTGCGCTGTCGGCACTCACCTCACCCACCTGTCCGCCGCTCATCCACTGCTGAAAGCGGCTTTTGTTATCTGCGGCCAGTTCGGTGGCAACCTCGAGCTGATCGAGATCTGCGTCAACCTGAACCACCTGGCCCCGGTCAAAGTAGGTTTGCAGATCCTGCCAGTGAATACGGGATGTTTCCAGATTGAGCTTTGCTTTCAGCTCATCCCCGGACGGTGCAGACGACATGATAAAACCTCGGTAATAGCGGGTGGAATCTGATTACAGATTAACGGATTCGCCGGTGATGACAACAGCCTCGCACTAAAGCCGGCTCCAGATATCCCGGATTTTATCCGGCAAGGTCATCGGATCAAACGGTTTGGGTATCACGCCTGCGGCACCCAGTTCGAGATAACCGGCAATTTCTTCCTGCTGTACTTTTGCCGTCATAAAAACGGCAGGCGTCTCTTCAAACCCGGAATGCTCCCGAATGGCCCGCAGCGTTGACGGGCCATCCAGCCCCGGCATCATCAGCCAGCAAAGCCCCGGCCCGCATGGTCAACAGATTCTGGGTAACCGTCTCTCTGGGCAGAACATGCACAGCGCCCGTCAGCTGTCTGAGTTCCAGGGGCAGCAACCATTGCACCTTCAGCTGGTTACCATAGGGCTGTGCCCAGTCTGCAATGCCTTGTGATATATCATTCTCAAGCAACTGGCCACCCAGCTTCAGGTACTGATCCATCACTTTCAGTACCGCCAGTTCTCCCATGCGGCTGAGCAGCCCTGCCGTGTAAAATTGCGGGCCTCGCTTACCCATGGCCAGGGCGGCGCGCTGGGCGCTGATGGCAACAGCCTCGGCCTGCTGTTGATAGCCGACGGCGCACTCACGCAGTGCATCCGATGAAAATATTGCGCCTGTGTCCAGAGACAGCGCCAGGGCCTGATTCAGAGCCATGGGCACCCCCATCACCGATATAGCGTCACGAACACTGGTTACCGGCTCGCCGGTACGCCGGAACGACGAACGGTTAGCCACATCCAGTAACCTGGCACACAAGGACGCATCACTTTGCCAGCGTTCGGCAAGCTGGGCAGCGGAAAGCTCGTTCGCTCGCTCCATCAGGGCAAGTACGCTGGCCGGATTTGCCTTTGCAGGTAACTGAATCACGCTGTTCAGGCCTGCTGCCAGCATATCCTGCAGCTGCACTGATGGCTCCTCGGGCAGCACCTCACCCACCATTCCTGTCAGCCGCTCGTGCAACAGCTCAACGTTAAATGGTTTACTGATATACCCGTTGATGCGGTAATGTGCCGCTTTCAGAATAGACGCCCGGTCTGCTCGCCCGGTAATCATCACAATGGCCGAATCGGTATCGCTGGCCCGAACCTGCCTGACAAACTCCAGGCCGGAACCGTCCGGAAGGTTCCAGTCAACCACCAGCAGGCGTGGTCTGACGTTGTTCCAGACCACCAGTGCTTCGGCGAAACCTGTGGCTTTAAGCACCCGGATTGACGAATGCAGCCCGGCAACCACGGTTTCGAGCAAATCGGCCATCAAGTCATCATCTTCTACGATCAGTGCGTCCATGAATCCGTTGGTGCCTCCCACTCACTGCTTACAGCTGCTACTGGTCGCCGCTGACTGTTACACCATTACGGCCAGCCCGCTTGCGTTGATAAAGCGCCTGATCGGCCGCTTCGATGGCCTCATCGCTGGTCGCAAACTGGTTCAGCGCTGCCATGCCCACACTCAACGTAATCGTGAACTCCTGACCGCGCCCGGTGGCGCAGCAGATTCGCCAGGCCTTTAATCACCAGGTCTCCGGAGGTTGCAGCCACCGATTCCCGGCAAATGCTTGCCCGAATGCACCCTGACGACATTGAAGGCATAAGAGCCTCCATTGCCCGCTCTGCAGAGCAACTGACAGACTGGCAGCACCAGTACCGGGTAATGAACGGTAATGGCCAGCCCCTGCTCTGGTCTCTGGTGGAGGACATTTCTGAGCGGAAGAAAATCGAACGCATGAAAAACGAGTTCATCTCCACCGTCAGCCACGAATTGCGCACACCACTGACCTCCCTTATCGGCTCGCTGAGGCTGGCCGCCAGCGGCACCCTGGGCAGCCTGCCGGAAGGAGCCAACCGGATGATTGATATCGCCACCCGCAACAGCGATCAACTCAAACTACTGATTGATGACCTGCTGGATATGGAAAAGCTGGTGTCCGGCAACATGCCAATCTATCTGCGGCCGGAACCGATCAGTGAAGCCGTTCAGGAAACCGCCGATCAGCTACACACCTATGCTGTCGATCGCTGCATCGCCATTCGCTTTATCGATCACACCGCCGGTCAACTGGCAATGATTGATCGCCTGCGGTTCGGGCAGGCCCTGTGCAACCTTCTGTCGAATGCCATCAAGTTCTCATCGCCAGACAGCGACGTGGTGGTGACCAGCACAGACACCGGCATCTGGTTGCGCATTGAAGTAGAGGACCAGGGAATGGGCATACCCGATAGCTTCCGTTCTCGCATATTCCAGAAGTTTGCCCAGGCCGACAGTTCAGACACCCGGGGCAGTGGCGGTACCGGGCTGGGCCTCGCCATTACCCGGGAGCTGATGACACAGATGAACGGGCAGGTAGGTTTTGAATCGGAAGAAGGCAGGGGTTCTACCTTCTGGCTTGAAGTTTCAAAGGCCTGAAAAAAAGCCCGGCCAGGATTCCCCGGCCGGGCTTTCTTCACTCCCGTTTATCGGGGCTTAAGCAGATTTAAGCATATCCCGCACAACGTAGTGCAGTATGCCACCGTGCCTGAAGTAAACGGCCTCATTCGCCGTATCAATCCGCGACTTCAGATCACAGGTTTCGGTAGAGCCATCCTTGTACTTCACCGTCATCTTCAGGGTCTGGCCTGCGGTAATTTCACCAGACAGACCGTCAATGCTGATGGTTTCCTCACCCGTCAGCTTCAGGCTCTTACGATCTGTCCCTTCCGGGAACTGCAGGGGCATCACCCCCATGCCAATCAGGTTTGACCGGTGAATCCGCTCGTAAGATTCTGCAATCACAGCCCTGACACCCAGCAGCCGGGTTCCTTTGGCAGCCCAGTCACGGCTGGACCCGGTGCCATACTCCTTACCGGCAATGACCACCAGCGGTGTCCCCTTCTCCTGATACTTCATGGCCGCATCGTAGATGGGCATTTGCTCACCGGTAGGCACAAACTTTGTGTACCCGCCTTCTACGTTATCCAGCATTTCGTTGCGGATACGCACGTTGGCAAAGGTGCCGCGCATCATGACCTCGTGATTACCACGGCGTGAGCCATAAGAGTTGAAATCTTTTTTCTCAACCCCGTGGGCCTGAAGATACTGGCCAGCCGGACTGTCTGGACTGAAGGAGCCCGCGGGCGATATGTGATCGGTGGTCACGGAATCGCCTAACAGTGCCAGAATATGCGCATCCTGCATGTCCTCAATCGGATCCGGTGTTTCCGTCAAGCCCTCAAAGAACGGTGGATGCTGAATATAGGTAGACTTGTCCGACCAGTTGTATACCTTGCTCTCTGGTACCTTGATGGCTTTCCACGCTTCATCGCCATCAAATACTTCCGCATATTCCTTGTGGAACATATCTGTTTTCACTTTCTGAACAGCTTCTGCAATTTCCTGCTGGCTCGGCCAGAGATCTTTCAGGTATACCGGGTTGCCCTCTTTATCCTTACCCAGCGCATCAATACTGAGATCCAGGCGCATGTTACCGGCCAGGGCATAGGCAACCACAAGAGGGGGAGACGCCAGCCAGTTCGTTTTCACTAGCGGGTGTACCCGGCCTTCAAAGTTCCGGTTACCGGAAAGCACCGACGCCACGGTAAGATCTCCTTCTATAACGGCCTTTTCGACCGGATCGAGCAATGGACCAGAGTTACCAATGCAGGTTGTGCAACCATAACCCACCAGATTAAAGCCCAGCTTGTCGAGGTATTCCTGCAGGCCACTGACCTTGAAGTAATCGGTCACCACCTTGGAGCCAGGTGCAAGAGACGTTTTTACCCAGGGTTTTACCGTCAGGCCTTTTTCAGTCGCTTTTTTTGCCACCAGCCCTGCGGCCATCATAACGCTGGGGTTTGAGGTGTTGGTGCAGGAGGTAATAGCGGCAATAACTACCGCCCCCGGATCAAGACGGGTTTTCTTTCCATTCAGCTCCAGAGGCTGACTGGCTGAGTGCTCATAGCTCTCCTCAACACCCACAGCGGTCTGCCCGCCCTCGGATTCCAGGTTGCTCTGTCGCGCGCTATCCTCAGAAGATTTCACGCCGTGAGCCTCGGCCATAATCGCCTCAAAGGTAGATTTCATGTTAGTCAACGCAACACGATCCTGCGGGCGCTTGGGGCCGGCGAGACTGGCCTCAACGTCGCTCAGGTCCAGTTCCAGGGTATCTGTATAAGTCGGCTCATCACCAGGTTTACGCCACAGGCCCTGAGCCTTGGCGTAGGCTTCAACCAGCTCAAGTTGTGCCTCGTCACGGCCGGTTAAACGCATGTAGTCGATGGTTTGCTCATCCACCGGGAAGAAGCCACAGGTGGCGCCGTATTCCGGTGACATATTGCCAATGGTCGCGCGGTCAGCCACGGGCATGTCTTTCAGACCATCACCGTAAAACTCAACAAACTTGCCAACCACACCC
>CAYUTG010000165.1:0-6619 GCA_964447555.1 uncultured Marinobacter sp. | reverse complement strand
GAGCCCGCAATTCTCACAACCGCATCAGGTCGTTGTAAAGAGCAAACACCATTAATGTGAGAATCAAAGCCATACCAATTCGTAATCCAAACGCCTGAACTGCGTCAGATACCGGCTTTCCACGAATGCCTTCGATGCTGTAATACAGAATATGACCACCATCAAGAACCGGAACCGGTAGCAGGTTGAGAATCCCCAGGCTGACGCTCAGATACGCCAGAAAGCGGATAAAATCTTCAAACCCCGAGCTCACACTTGCCTCAGCCACTCTGGCAATGGTGATTGGCCCACTGAGGTTCGTGGGCGACAGCAACCCTGTGGCCATTTTCTTAATGGCCACCAGCGTTAAGCGTGTATCTGCCCAGGTTTCATTCAGGGCAACAGGAATCGCCGCCAGCGGCCCGTAGCTAACAGTCCGAAGCATGTCATCCGGCCAGCTGGCCGCCTGAACACCCGCGCCTACAAAGCCGATAACCCGGCCATCCTCCAGCGTTTTGGCAGCGGGGGTTACCTGTATCGTCGAGGTAGCACCGTTGCGCCGAATGGTCAGGGCCAGTGTTTTGTTCGCAGCGCCCTGAATATGGTCAACCAGGTCAAACCAGTCGGCTACGGGCTCTCCGTCAACAGCCAGAACCTGATCATCAGGCTTCAGCCCGGCTTTTTCAGCCTGACCACCTTCGGATATCTGGCCAAGGACGGCTGGAATGTCCGGGCGCGTGGGTATTATGCCAAACTCGCCTAAAGGGTTTGGCGTATCGTCATTCAGCCGCCAGCCGCCCAGGTGCCCGGTGAGCGTACCGGATGAATGATCTGCGGATATATTGATGGTGATATCACCCTGCTCACCCGCCCGCTCCAGCAGGCGCATGTTAACATCCCGCCAGGACGTGACACGGTGGCCGTCTACGGCGTGTATTTCCATGCCCTCCTGCAGCCCCATGCGTTCCGCAATAGAGCCAGATTCGACCGACCCGACAATGGGTGCTACGGATGTCACACCAACAACACTCAGCAACCAGTAGGCAAACACCGCAAAGAGAAAGTTGGCCACAGGGCCTGCCGCCGCAATGGCAATGCGCTTTGAGGGTGACTTGGAGGTAAATGCCTGGTCTTTGAGCTCTTCAGGAACAGGGCCTTCCCGGGCATCCAGCATTTTGACGTAACCGCCCAGAGGAATAGCCGCAACCGCGAACTCGGTGCCGTGCCGGTCATACCAGGACACCAGCGGTTTACCAAACCCCACCGAAAACCGTAACACCTTGACACCGCAGCGCCGTGCCACCCAGAAATGCCCATATTCGTGCAGCGTAACCAGAATGCCCAGTGTCAGCGCCAATGCCAGAACGGATTCAATAATCTGCATAGCATGCCCGGTTGGTGAATACAGCAGAAGAGTATATCTCAGCCCCCATCAGACAGTTAACAGGCCAGCCTGTTCCTGTGCGTATTTTCTCGCTTCAGTGTCTTTTGCAAAGATTGTCCCGAAGCTGTCTGCCGGCACCACAGAAACCGCCGCCAGAGTGCGCTCGATAACAACCGGAATGTCGGTAAAAGCCAGGCTTCCTGCAAGAAACGCCGCAACCGCCACTTCGTTGGCCGCATTCAGGGTTGCCGGAGCCGTGCCGCCGAGGCTATAGGCTTCTGCAGCCAGCCGCAGACAGGGAAAACGCTCCAGATCTGGCCGCTCAAAACTGAACGAGGCGATGGCAAACAGGTCCAGTGGTGCCACACCCGAGGTAATCCGCTCTGGCCAGGCCAGGCCATTAGCAATCGGGGTGCGCATATCGGGGCTGCCTAACTGCGCCAGTACAGAGCCATCTGCATACTCAACCATTGAGTGAATAATGCTCTC
The DNA here is from genome assembly GCA_964447555.1 of uncultured Marinobacter sp. GTDB lineage: Bacteria > Pseudomonadota > Gammaproteobacteria > Pseudomonadales > Oleiphilaceae > Marinobacter. The sequence goes on along the minus strand of CAYUTG010000165.1, from coordinate 4,767 downwards.
CGGGTGCACATGCACTTCGACCCGTTCTGGTGTGGTATTAAACAACCAGCAGGCCTCAATCAGCTCCAGGCCTTTATTCATCAGCGTGGCGGAGTCTACCGAAATTTTCCGGCCCATGGACCAGTTAGGATGAGCACAGGCTTCGGTTGGCGTCACATCGCGCATCGCTTCGGCACTGCATTGCCGAAACGGGCCGCCCGATGCGGTTAACAGTATCCGGGTAATGCCCGCGCCAGCAGGGTCACGAACCTTGTCGGCAGGCATGCACTGAAAGATAGCATTGTGCTCAGAGTCTATCGGAAGTAGTTCAGCCCCGGACGTGGCAACGGCATCCATAAACAGCTTGCCAGACATAACCAGCGCTTCTTTATTTGCCAGCAAGACACGCTTACCTGCCTGTACCGCAGCCAGTGTCGGCGGCAAGCCAGCAGCACCAACAATGGCCGCCATAACGGTATCGGCTTCGCCGGAGGATGCCACTTCACACAAGCCCTGTTCACCCGAAAGAACACGAACAGAGGGAAGATCAGACAACATACCGGCCAGCTCTTCAGCGGCGCTGGCATCGGCCATCACCGCCACTTCAGGCCGGAACTCCCGGCATAGTTCTGCCAGCTCACTGGCCCGGGTTCTGGCCGTTAGCGCATACACAGAGAAGCGGCCTGAGTGCCTGCGAACAACATCCAGTGTGCTCAGCCCGACAGAACCTGTGGCTCCGAGTATTGTAATGCGACGGTTCGTCATATTTACCAGTGCCCACCCGTAAGCCAGCCAAGCTGTGTGATAATCAGTGCGAAAACAGGTATAGCGGCTGCCAGGCTGTCAATCCGGTCCAGAATGCCGCCGTGTCCCGGCAAAAGCTGGCTGCTGTCTTTAATACCCCGGAAGCGCTTCAGCATGCTCTCCAGCAAATCGCCCAGTACGGAGACCAGCCCCGTTGCCAGGCTGGCGACAACCAGTATGAGCGTGTCTGGTACCGTTGCAGACGCCAGCACACCGGCCACAACAGCCAGAATACCGACCGCCACAAGGCCTCCCCAAACGCCGGCCCAGGACTTACCGGGGCTGACTCTGGGTGCCAGTTTTGCTTTACCAAACGCACGGCCGGCGAAATACGCTCCGATATCGGCCACCCACACCATGCAGAACACGTAAAGAATGGCCCAGAGATTATTCGTGGTGTTTCCAAACAGGAAGTCTTCCAGCCGCAGGTGATTCAGGCCAACCCATGCCGGCACCAGAACAAGCATGCCCATGAGCGACCGCGCGCCCCTGCTGCCCCAGCCAGTTGAACCGGCGGGGTAGCTGCGAACCAACAGGAAACACACACACCACCAGACCAGTGCCAGCCAAAGGACGGCACTCGCGGGCACGCCGACAACTCCGTATAAAATCAGGGCGATGACGGCTGCGTAGACCACTCGCCCAGCCTGATTCTTTATGCCGGCCATGTTGGCCCACTCCCAGGCTCCCAGGCTGATGATGGCAGCCGTGAACAGGGCAAACCCGGCAGGGGGCAGAAAGAAAATTCCGCCAATGGCGATCGGGGCCAGTATAAGAGCGGTAATAATTCGGGTTTTTAACACGGTGACGTCGCTATTGATTCGTTATTGTTTTGCGGCCTGAGCTGCAATCTGATCATCCGTCTGGCCAAAACGCCGCTGGCGCCCAGCGTAAGCTGCCAGAGCCTTGAGCATCTCATCTTCTTTGAAGTCCGGCCAGAATACCGGTGAGAAATAGAGTTCAGTATAAGCCAGATGCCAGAGCATGAAGTTGCTGATCCGCTGCTCGCCAGCGGTACGGATCATCATATCCGGCATGGGCAGATCACCGATATTCAGGTGCTGCTGGATGAGATCGTCAGTAATATCGGATGGCTCCAACTGACCCGCACGTACCTGAACGGCCAACTGCCGGGTAGCCTGCGCAATATCCCAGTGCCCCCCGTAATTGGCTGCAATCACGAGCGTCATTCGGGTGTTGTTGGCGGTAAGCTCTTCCGCCTTCCGCATGTGATCCTGCAGCACCTGGCTGAAGGCCGAGCGATCGCCAATTATTCTGAGCCGGATATTGTTGCGGTGCAGTTTGCGAACCTCACGCTCAAGCGCAAACAGGAACAGCCGCATTAACGCGGTCACTTCATCGGCGGGGCGACGCCAGTTTTCGCTGGAAAATGCGAACAGTGTCAGCACCTCCACACCTTCCCGCGCGCAGGTTTCCACCACTGCTCTGACGGCATCTACTCCGGCTTTGTGGCCCGCCACCCCTTTTAACCGGTGCGCCTTGGCCCACCGGTTATTGCCATCCATGATAATCGCCACATGCCGGGGCCGGTTGCTAGCCGACACCGGAATCTCTGCGGATACGCTTTCCGTCATGAAATCCCCTGTCTGGCCGGACGCTTTAACCTGCCGGCCATAGTATTCGCTAAAAAGTGAAGCCCGGCGGTCACACCGCCATCAGGTCCTCTTCTTTCTGTTTCAGCATTTTTTCAACGTCGGCAATATAACGATCAGTCAGTTTCTGAATCTCGTCTTCGCCCTGGCGCAGTTCGTCTTCGGTAATCTCTTTTTCTTTCAACAGATCTTTTATCATGCTGTTGGCATCACGCCGTGCGTTACGAACAGACACCCGGCCATGTTCTGCGTCAGCCTTCGCCTGTTTGACCATTTCTTTACGGGTCTCTTCGGTCAGCATGGGCATGGGCACGCGAATCAGATCACCGCTTGTGGCGGGATTCAGGCCCAGATCAGACATCATGATCGCCTTCTCAATAACCGGCACCAGATTCTTCTCCCAGGGCGAGACGGTGAGTGTACGGTTGTCTTCAACGCCCACACTTGCCACCTGCTTCAGCGGTGTTTCCTGGCCATAGTAGTTCACCATGACACTGTCCAGAATAGACGGGTGAGCCCGCCCGGTGCGAATCTTGTTAAATGCCGAATGCAGGGCTTCAAGGCTGTTCTGCATTTTTTTCTCAGCTTCCGACTTAATGTCATCAATCACTTCAGCATCCTCAATTCATTCATCAGATCATTCCATGCTCTGGCTGGCGTTTTCGTTCTGCCAGATGCCCGGTTATTCAATCAATGTACCTTCTTTCTCACCGGTAACGATGCGGGTCAGCGCACCCGGCCGGTTCATATCAAACACCCGCAACGGCATACCGTGATCCCTGGCCAGGCATATTGCCGTCAAATCCATCACACCCAGCTTTTTATCCAGCACTTCATCGTAGGTCAGATTGTCATATTTTTCTGCAGAGCTATCCAGGTACGGATCGGCAGAGTATACGCCATCTACCTTAGTTGCTTTAAGCACGGCGTCTGCTTCAATCTCAATACCCCGAAGGCAGGCTGCAGAATCTGTGGTAAAGAAAGGGTTGCCTGTGCCCGCACAAAAAATGACAACATCGCCGTCTTTCAGATCCCGAACGGCACGGCGGCGATCATAATGTTCAACAATACCACTCATGGGGATAGCTGACATAACCCGGGTGCGGATATTTGACCGCTCCAGCGCATCGCGCATGGCCAGGCCGTTCATGACCGTTGCCAGCATGCCCATATGGTCACCGGTTACCCTGTCCATGCCGGCGGCACTCAGCGCCGCGCCCCGGAACAGGTTGCCGCCACCAATAACCAACCCGACCTGAACGCCAATACCAATCAGGGCGCCAATTTCCAGCGCCATGCGGTCCAGAACTTTAGGGTCAATGCCAAAATCGTGTTCGCCCATCAGGGCTTCACCGCTTAGTTTAAGCAGAACACGCTTGTATCGTGGCTGGGTTTTTGGTGGCGTTGGCATGAGAGGGTCCCCTTGTGGTCTGTTGGCTGCTATGCGGCGTGATGTGCGTGCAGGCTCGCATCTGACATACTCCTTAAAAAAAGAGGATCTCAGATACAAGCCCGCCACGAAAGCCAGGTATCCCCAGCTAACGTGGCAGTCTTGAATAGCGCTATAACCCGGAAGTTACAACACTGAAGATAGATCAGGCCTTGCTTGTGCCAGCTGCAGCAGCAACTTCAGCAGCAAAGTCGACTTCTTCTCTTTCAATGCCCTCGCCTACTTCAAGGCGAACGAAACCAACCAGCTCACCGCCGGCTGACTTGATCAGCTCGCCTACGGTCTGGTCCGGGTTCTTCACGAAAGGCTGCTCTACAAGGCTGTTTTCCTTGAGGAACTTTTTGATACGCCCGCCCATCATCTTTTCAACGATTTCGGCTGGCTTGCCTTCCATGTCTGGCTGAGCTTTGATGACATCTTTCTCTTTTTCCAGCTCATCAGCCGGCATATCTTCCGGCTTGCCAACGCGCGGATTAACCGCAGCGGCGTGCATGGCGATATCCCGGGCAACTTCCGGATCACCTGCTGTCAGGGCGACCACAGAGGCAATTTTGTTGTTGCTGTGAACGTAACCGCCAACAACAGGACCGGCGATTTTCACAATGCGACGCACACTGATGTTTTCACCAATCTTCTGAACCAGCGCTTCGCGCTTGGCTTCAAGGTCGCCAGCCATCAGTTTGGCAACGTCAGTCTCATCGTTTTTAAACGCAACATCCAGAACTTCATTGGCGAAATTCAGGAGGTTCTCGTCCCGGGCAACGAAGTCTGTTTCGGAGTTAACCTCCAGAATGAACGCAACGGTGTTGTCATCCGAGATTTTAATCAGAGATACACCCTCAGCAGCGGTGCGACCCGCTTTTTTGGCGGCCTTCAGGCCGGAAGACTTACGCAGCTCTTCAATAGCGGCGTCAACACTGC
>CAYUTG010000164.1:1948-6744 GCA_964447555.1 uncultured Marinobacter sp. | reverse complement strand
ATTTCCTGATTGCTGAGCTTGCTATACGCTGTGTTTGATTTGGCAAACGGCGTGCGGTTACCACCAATAATGGCAACCCGGCGAATGCCATCAACGGGTTTCGTTTTACTGTCCTGAGCTGTTTTCGAAGCTTGTGCCATGATGTTTTCCTTTTACGGGTAAGTGGTCAGGGTGCCCCGTGGCTAATCATTATGTGGAGGCAGTCTAACCCGAAAGCCGGATGGCTCATTGGCATGCCTGACAACGGGCCCGACGCGTTGAGTCAATCCAAAAGCCGGTCGATTCTTTACCCTGTAGCCTGATTTGCACACACTTAACTAACACGATCACAAGGAAGAACCTATGTCAGACCTCTATCTTAAACTTGTTAACACCTCCGTTGGCAAATCTGCTGCGCAAACGCTGGGCCTGCCAGCACCGGTTCCACTCAAACGCCTGAAGCGCGTCGATCAGCCATTCATAGAAGGCGATATTCTTGTGGCAGCCGCAACCGGCGGCAAAGCTATTGCAACCCTTGGCAGTATTCTTAATGCCAGCGCAGCAACACTTCATTACGTCACCGGCGTTGATTCTCTGAGCGATTCATCAAAGGCTGGCAATAAAGCCCAGCCACTGGCACTGGATAACAACACAAACCAGCGCTTTTCAGCACTGGTGTTTGATGCGACCGGCATCCGGAACCCCAACGACCTTCGCGCACTATATGATTTTTTCCATCCGACCATAAAAAAACTGGCCGGCAATGCCCGTGTACTGGTTGTTGGCCAGAACCCGGCCACCTGCAAGAAAGCGCCTAATGCAGCGGCCCAGCAGGCACTGGAAGGCTTTGTCCGCAGCGTTGGCAAGGAAATCGGTAAGAAAGGGGCTACCGCTAACCTTTTGTGGATGGCACCTGGTGCGGAAAAGCAACTGGAGTCCAGCGTACGCTTCTTTTTGTCAGCCCGCTCCGCTTATGTTTCTGGCCAGTTTGTCCGCATTGGCAAGAGTGCAACAGCACCAACAACCAATCCGGTGGCACCACTTACCGGAAAGGTGGCACTGGTCACAGGGGCATCCCGGGGTATTGGTGCTTCCATAGCACAAACTCTGGCCAGAGACGGCGCCACGGTGATTGGCCTGGATATTCCTCCCGCTATGGAGGAACTGCAGAAGGTAACCGATGCCATTAAGGGCAAGGCCCTTGCCTGCGATATTACCGACAAGTCAGCACCAAACGTGATCGCAGATTTTATTGCCATGCATTTCGACGGCGTTGATATGGTGATTCACAACGCGGGCATTACCCGGGACAAAACACTGGGTAATATGCCGGAACATTTCTGGGACATGACCATTGCCGTGAACCTGAGTGCCGAGGAACTGATTGACGAAGAGCTTATGCACCGTGAACTCTTGCGTGAGAATGGACGCATTGTGTGCATCTCCTCCATCAGTGGCATAGCCGGGAATTTTGGCCAGACCAACTACTCAGCAGCGAAAAGCGGTGTAATCGGCTATGTGGAGTCCTTATCAAAGCAGGTGAAGAACGGCATAACCATCAATGCCATTGCGCCGGGGTTTATTGAAACGCAGATGACGGCGGCCATGCCGGTTACACTGCGTGAGGCCGGGCGGAGGATGAACAGCCTGTCTCAGGGTGGCCAGCCAATTGATGTGGCCGAAGCCATTGCCTGGTACTGCAGCCCGGCATCCAACGGCGTGAACGGAAATGTCGTGCGGGTGTGTGGCCAGTCATTGATTGGTAAATAAAAAACAAAAAAGGCAGACCCTCGGGTCTGCCTTTTCTGAGAAATTCTGGTGGGTGGTACTGGGATCGAACCAGTGACCCTCGCCTTGTAAGGGCGATGCTCTCCCAGCTGAGCTAACCACCCACTTTCCAAACTGCTTGCCTGTTTAAAGGCATTCACTCACAACGCGTTCACATACAATGCTTTGCGTTGATTGCTGAGACAAGCTGATGTCTCAATCAAGTGAGACGCGCATTTTAAGCATTTGGCCGGCAGTGTCAAATGTTTTCCGGAAGTTTTCAGAGAAAATGCCGACAACCTCAATTCCCTGCCCGGAATTCCAGCATTTTGCTCAGAAAATCCACCAGCCATCACCAGCAGCAGCCTCTTCCCGACGCTCCCGCTCCAGTTCCATGCGGGCATAATCCTGCTTCAGCTTTTTGATCTTACGGTCCGCCTCAAGGGGAACTGTCGGGCCGCCACCAAAGGGCCAGTACCAGGAAGCAGACTGGTACTGGCCTTCCTTTTTCAGCCGCTCAATTTCCAGAGCGCGCTCCTCTTCGAGCATGCCCAGCGTACGCTCGTAATCGGTATCTTCGTTGACTTCAACAATAGACGTGGCTGCATGATTCGGCGCAAGGAGATCACTATTCAGAAAACGGGTGGAGACAATCTCGCCCGGCCTCATTGCGTAATCCCGCGTTACTAACTGCAAATCGCCCTGAGCAAGAGGCGCCTCGGCATCCAGGTCCGGATGCGCCTGCTCAGGCTCGGTCAACTCATTATAGCGGAGGTAGTAGATATGACCCGGCTCAACCCTGAGCTTGGCATCTGCGATCAGGCTCAGGCTAAATGAGTTTAGCCCTTCAAGCCCAAGTAACGGCCGGCGCATAGCAATATGCCGCTCACCGGGGCTCACCTCAAGCCAGGTAAAGCTGTCATCACGAATATTGAAATAATGCTTGCCGTCAATATAGACACTGGGCGCTTCTATCTCATCAGCCGCCCACTGGGAGTGAGTACGGTAAAAATAGATCAGCGCGTTCTTATGATTCCATTCATCGTTCGGTATATGCACAAAATCCTGCCCGGACACCGGATGCAGAAACGAGCCTGTACTCTTACCAATGGACTGATAGACGGTACAGCCAGAGCTCACGACAAGGGCAACAACAGTCAGTGCCCTGAGCAGAACGGGAAAACGCTGGGTGCAGGCCTGCACGGCGCGGAGCAATTGGGTGTTCATTGTTATTTACTCTTCATCCTTTTGCGAGTTGCCTGATCATAACAACTGCCGGGCAGGATAAATGAGAGCTACCGCAAGAGATGGCTACAAACCGTTACAAAGGCCTGCATCCACCCTTGAAATCCGGGTTACTGGCCGGCCCGCAGCGCATTAACCTCCTCAGACAACCGAACCAGCCGTGACGTAAGCTGAGCGCGGGAAGAATCAATGGCCTGCACCGTAGATTTCAGGCGATCAAGCTCACTCTGCAGTGCCTGCACCCGGCTATTACTGCCTGCCGCTTTTTCAAGCGCCGTTATCCGGCTTTCCAGACCCTTTATGCCAAGCTTCTGCTCTTGCTCAAAGCGACGGATTTTACTATCAACAAGCTGATCCACACCCTGAACCTTCTTGCTGAGCGCCGCCAACTGGTCAGAAGCCTGCCGATCGGCATCCTGCAATGCAGATACCGATGTTTGCGTCTGCTTCTGCAACGCGGCCAGGTCCGTATTGAATGACGACTTAAGCTTTTCCACCGATGCCGTTAGCGCAGTCAGAGCCTGACCATCTTCTGCCAGGTCTTTCTCAATGGCTGTCAGTCGCTCCTGATGCTTGTTCAGGCGCGCCTTGTTCCGCTCATTGGCAACCACCCACAACTTACGAATTTCACTGTTCGCGGTATCCAGCAACTTCTTGTTGGCAGCCATCTGTTCCGCCAGGCTGGCACCCCGCTGCTGCAAAGTCTCACCCGTCTCAGACAAATCCCCTTCAAATCTGGCCAGTGCCAGCTTACTTTGCCTGGCCCAGTAATCGGCCTCTTCCAACTGCCCTTCCAGCGCCTGAACTCTCTGATTCTGCGAATACCAGCCAGCAACCGCCAGGCATGCAAACCCAACCAGCATTAACCACAACAACGAAAGACTTCTCCGGCTGTGCCCACCGCCAGCGCGGCCAGCAGGCTCCGCCTTTCTACGTGACGCCTTCTGGCCGCCTCCGGGGCCGCTTGACTTACCTCGTGCCGGCTTCTTCCGCTCTGCACTGCCGGATGGCCTTTCTGCTCTCAATTCATCGTCATCTGGACGGATGGGTTCCATTACAACTCCTGAAAACGGACGATTTAAATCATCAACGCCGATAATACCTGCAACCCCACCCACCTCCAAGCCAGAGAGCTGGTTGCATGGCAAGTAGCCAAAACATACAATTACCGGCTTCCAAACAATCACAGGACTGTTGCTTATGCAGCCGCTCGTAGGACTCATCATGGGCTCTAAATCTGACTGGCCCACCATGGAACACGCCGCAGAAATGCTTGAAAAACTGGGCGTAGCCTACGAAACCAAAGTTGTCTCGGCCCACCGGACACCGGATTTGCTGTTCGATTACGCAAAAACCGCCGACAACCGCGGCCTGAAAGTCATCATCGCCGGAGCCGGCGGCGCAGCGCACCTGCCTGGCATGGTCGCATCGCAAACGTCACTCCCCGTGCTGGGTGTGCCTGTTCAGTCGAAAGCACTGAATGGTCTGGATTCACTGCTGTCGATTGTGCAGATGCCCGGCGGCATCGCCGTTGGCACCCTGGCCATTGGCAAAGCAGGCGCCACCAACGCCGGCCTGCTGGCTGCACAGATTATCGGCACCTCTGATGACACGGTTCGTAAAGCGGTGGATGAATTCCGGGCAACCCAAACCCAGACCGTTCTGGACAACCCTGACCCACGATGAGCAACACTCACTGACCAGCTCAGAATGCGCGGGTGGGGGTCGGCTTTTCAAAACTGTGCGGAGCCAGGGATGGCGGAGCTCAAGCGTACAGGGACGTATTCACAGCGTGTTTTGGAAAG
>CAYUTG010000164.1:0-1938 GCA_964447555.1 uncultured Marinobacter sp. | reverse complement strand
GGCGGCGCTTGGTTGGGCTGTCCTATCGCGTCGTGGCACTAACAAAACGCTTTTTCCCAACCCCCCCCCCCCACCCGTGCTAACCTCTCAACTTCCGGGGCTGCGTCTGCCAAGGCCAAAACAGGAGAATGCATATGAGAATTGGTGTACTAGGTGCCGGCCAACTCGGGCGCATGCTCGCGCTGGCAGGCTACCCACTGGCAAAAACCTTCGTTTTCTATGACATGTCCGGCAGCCCGAGCGCTGGCCTGGGCGAAGTTATTATTGACCGCGAAGGCCAGTACCTGAACGATTTCCTGTCCCGGGTAGACCGCATAACCTACGAGTTTGAACACCTGCCGGTTGAAGTTGCCGAAAAATTCGCCAAAGAAAAACCCGTACACCCCTGCCCCCGCGCTCTGCAGGTGTGCCAGAACAGAGAGGCGGAAAAAACACTCTTTGGCCAGCTTGGCATCCCCACCCCTGAGTGGAAAATTGCCGACAGCGCAGAAGCCCTGAAAGCAGCTGCCGAAGAACTGGGCTGCCCGGTTGTCGCCAAATCAAACACCGAAGGCTACGATGGCAAAGGCCAGGCCGTATTGAAAAGCCCTGAAGACGCCGAACAGGCATGGTCAGCTATTAACCACCCCAGACTTATTGTTGAAAAATTTGTCGACTTCAAACGTGAAGTATCCATCATTGCCGCACGCTCTGAAGACGGCGACCTCGCCTTCTACCCCATTGCTGAAAACACGCATCATGAAGGCATTCTGCGCTATTCCGTAGCACCGGCCCCAAGCCTGGCAAAACACACCCAGGAAGACGCCGAACGTTATATTCGCCTGCTACTGAATGACCTCAACTACGTTGGCGTGCTCACCCTGGAACTGTTCGAAACCGCTAACGGACTGGTAGCCAATGAAATGGCGCCACGGGTTCACAACTCCGGCCACTGGACCATTGAAGGGGCCATGACCAGTCAGTTCGAAAACCATATTCGCGCAGTCAGCGGCCACGCACTGGGTAACGTTGAAGCCAGAGGCGTAAGCTGCATGATTAATATCATTGGCGAACATGGCGACATTGAACGAATTCTGGAACTGCCTTACGCTCACCTGCACCTTTACAATAAAGGTGAACGTCCGGGGCGCAAACTCGGACATGTGAATATTCTGGCCAACAGCTATGAAGAGCTGATCTGGCGGGTTCGGAACTGTGCGCAGTTCCTGCCCGGCATCCCGGACTTTAAAAGCTCGCTGACTGAAACCCGTTGATTGGCCCGCCGGGGTTGATATTGCTCAAACCGGCCTTATATTAAGAGTTTCTAGATCCACATAAACAGAGAGACAGGGAGAACGACCTCATGGCATTTGAACTTCCCGCACTGCCGTACGAAAAAAACGCACTTGAACCGCATATTTCTCAGGAAACTCTGGAATATCATTACGGCAAGCACCACAACACCTACGTAACCAAGCTGAATGGCCTGGTAGAAGGTACAGACAACGCCAACAAATCTCTTGAGGAAATCATCAAGAGTGCCAGCGGCGGGCTGTTCAACAACGCAGCACAGGTCTGGAACCACACCTTTTACTGGAACTGCCTGAGCCCGAATGGCGGCGGCGAGCCCACTGGCGCAGCCAAAGCCGCCATTGAGAAGGCTTTTGGTTCGTTTGAAGACTTCAAAAACGAGTTCAACGCCAAGGCTGCCGGCAACTTTGGTTCTGGCTGGACCTGGCTGGTAAAAAAGGCTGACGGCAGCGTTGCCATCACCAACACCAGCAACGCGGAAACACCGCTGACCGGCGCAGACAAGCCCGTACTTACGGTCGATGTCTGGGAGCACGCGTATTACATTGACTATCGCAACTCCCGCCCAAACTATCTGGAAGCCTTCTGGAATCTCGTAAACTGGGATTTCGTGAACGAAAACCTGGCCTGATCAGACAACTGGTTAGC
>CAYUTG010000163.1:0-6818 GCA_964447555.1 uncultured Marinobacter sp. | reverse complement strand
CCATCCGGTCGTACCAGATTTTTGTGGTCAGGAATATCTGCCGGCGCGGGATGCCGCTGGAGGTAATGCCATCGCCCACTTCGGCTTCATTTTCGTACATCTGAGCGGTATCAATGTGGCGATAGCCCAGCGACAGGGCGCTTTTCACGGCTTCCCGTGCATCGTTACCCTTTAAACGGAATGTGCCCATGCCGAGTTCTGGAAGTGCGCTGAATGACATAATGTCCTCCTGTTGCAACTGTGTGTCTGTACGATGGTGCCCGCGCGCTGGTTCTTCAAGTGGCCCGCAGGTATTATCTGCGCTGAATCCGCTGAGCAAGCAGGAATAAGAGGCAGTTAATTATGTACACCGGCCGTTGTCTGTGTGGTGATATTACGTTTGAATACACGGGGCCGCTCGGGCCAGTCGCACTGTGCCATTGCAGCCAGTGCCGGCGTGCGCACGGCAGTGCATTTTCTGCCAGTTCACCCGTTCAGAAAGTGCGGTTTCAATGGCTTTCCGGTGAAAATCTTATAAAGGAATACGAATCCCGGCCTGGTAAATACCGCGCGTTTTGCAGCCAGTGTGGCAGCCAGTTATACAGCCGGGTAGATGCCATACCCGGTATCTTGCGCCTGCGTGTGGGGGTTATCAATGAACCCCTGAACAAAAAGCCCGCACAACATGTTTACGTGGGCTCAAAATCGGACTGGTTCGAGATTACCGACAAGATTTCCCAGTACGATAAAACTGAAAGAACCAACGACCCGAACTGACGCTTCTGTTGCTGTGAAGAAATTTCTGCAACAGGCTTGCAAATAAGAATCATTATCATTAATCTCTGTCTGAAACATCCCGATTCATGAACAGACGGAGATATCATGATGACACCAGAACAGGAAATGATTGAAGGGCTGAAAATTGCCGCCGGTGCAGGTCTTTTTATTGCTCTGGTTGCCACTGGCCTGGTTTTGAGCTCGGTGATGGGCGGTTGATTTCAGCCAGCCGCGCCTTCCTGTAAACCCCGCAAGTACCGCAGTAGCCGCCATCTGGCAGTTGGTATTTCAGGCAGCATCCCCGCCGTTGCGGAATGGCGTGTTGCTGGCTGGCAGGCCCGGCGGGTATCCATTCAAGAAACCGCTGGGCGTCGCAGTTGAACTGAGCCAGCCATTCCTGCGCCATAGCACACAGAGCTTCTGGGCTAACGGTATTCCAAACCAGAGAGAAGGGGGCCGACAGCGCCAGGCCGGTGGTACTCCAGTAAGCTCCGGGGCTGACATTCAACTGGTGACGGAAAACCGGGTACCAATCGTTCAGTTGCTGTGCCAGCGCCGGCACAAACTCCGCCACACCAACCTGTTCACCTGAACCATCGTGAAACCACCGGGATGTAACCCGGCCGCCGCTGGCTGGGCCTAAAAGCAGGCGGTAGGGGGCTGGCAGTGGTGCCTGCCCATACCGAAACAGCCGAAGAATGAGCGGGGCAACGGCGTACAGCATTAAATCCAGATGGGTTACCGAGAGGTAGGTGCGCAGCGAACGCTGGCCGGTCACTCCGGGGTAGTCTGCCTGCATCTGTTGTTGTAACAGCGATGGGGTGTTCAGGCATTGATTAAGCGATAACACTGCGGTTGTTTGTGGCGCTTTTGATTCCAGAGCCTTGCCCAGCACGGTCTCTGCGTTCAACCCGGAATCGGCCAGAAGCTGCTGGTAACGCCCGGGCCAGTTTGCCATGGTGTGCGTTATACCGGTCATGGTGCCCATGGGGGCTGGCAATCAGTGAACATAAGATACCCACTGCCCGGGTGCCCGTTCCAGCACCCCCATCGGCACGCCGTATATCGCTTCCAGAATGCCGGAATCCATCACCTCGCGAGGGGAGCCATCCGCAATAAGCTGGCCGGCCCGCAGCGCTACCAGACGGTCGCAAAACCTGGCCGCCAGATCCACATCGTGCAGAACCACAATCACAGTAAGCTCCCGCTCGCTGGCCAGCCGGTGAATCAGCCGCATGGTTTCCACCTGGTGTTTTACATCCAGCGCGGAAATAGGCTCATCCAGCAGCAGGCAGCGGGTTTGTTGTGCCAGCAGCATGGCAATCCATGCCCGTTGGCGCTCGCCACCGGATAAGGTATCAACCGAACGGTGTTGGAATTCGTCAAGATGGGTGTCGTTGATGGCCTGGTCAATCAGCGCCTGGTCTTCCGTGGTATAGCGGCCCAGTGGCCCACGCCAGGGGTAGCGGCCCAATGCCACCAGCTCACGAACGGTAAGCCCGTCGGTGCCCGGCGGGTGCTGGGGAAGGTAGCCAACCGTGCGGGCAAAGGCCCGCGCGCCGGTGGTATGGAACGCATTACCAAGCAGGCTGACCTCACCGGCAGCGGGCTGAAGCTGGCGGGCAAGCACTTTCAGCAGGGTCGATTTCCCGGAGCCGTTATGGCCCAGAAGAGCGGTTACCTCGCCTTCCATAAACCCGATGTTCAGGTGGCTGGCAATTACCGATTCACCAATTCGAACCTCTAGATCAGACACTTCAAAAAACGCAGGCATGCAGGCTCCGGAATAACTGAAGAGCTGCAGGATAATCTAAATGCGAATCTCTATCAATATTGTTTCAGGCTTGCCCGGTTTGCACCCGCCATTGCGTGTTATACGCCCCCTGTTTTGCCAGTAACTCCTGATGAGTGCCGGTTTCGGTAATTCTGCCATCACTCACCACGGCAATTCTGTCGGCATCCACAATGGTGGACAGGCGGTGAGCAATCATAATCACCGTGCGGTCGCGCTGAATGCGCCGGAGGGAACGCTGAATAGCCGCCTCCGTTTCGTTATCAATCGCACTGGTGGCTTCATCCAGAATCAGGATGGGCGGGTTTTTCAGTAGCGCCCGGGCCAGGGATAACCGCTGGCGCTGGCCACCGGAAAGCCGCACACCCCGCTCGCCAACCGGCGTGTTCAGGCCATCGGGCAGGGCGTCTATAAACGCCCAGGCCTCGGCTGTTCGGGCGGCCTCAATAATGTCTTCATCGCTGGCATCCGGGTTGCCGTAGACAAGGTTATCGCGAATGCTGCCCTCAAACAGATACACATCCTGGCTTACCAGGCCGATAGCCCGGCGCAAAGAGGTCAGGTTTACCGATTGAATGGGCTGGCCATCAATCAGAATGCGGCCATGGGAGGGATCGTAAAATCGCAGCAGCAGCTTGATCAGCGTTGATTTCCCAGACCCGGTAGTGCCTACCAGTGCCAGCGTGTGCCCCGGTGGAATATGCAGGTTGATATCCTGTATGCCAGCACGGCTGGAAGGATAGTGAAAGCTTACTTCTTCAAAGCGCACCTCGCCCTTCACAGGCTGCTTCAGCGCATCAGCGTGATGATTCTGTACGTGTATGGGCTCTGCCAGCAGGTCCAGAATACGGCGGGTGCTGGCCATGGCCCGCTCAAAAAGATCAATCACATCGGCCAGGCCGGTCAACGGCCACAACAGGCGCTGGGTAAGGAACACCAGAACACCATAGGCCCCCACATTCAGCGAGCCATCCAGCGCCTTCATGCCCCCAACCGTAAAGGTGGCCAGAAAGCCAGCCAGAATGGCCATGCGAATAACCGGAATGAACGCAGAACTGATGCGAATGGCGCGGCGGTTGGCCTCAACATAGGCTTCGCTGCTCTCTTTCAGGCGCTTCGCTTCACGCTCCTCTGCCGTAAAGCTTTTGATGGTGGCAATACCACCCAGGTTATTCGCCAGGCGGCTGGACAGATCGCCCACTTTGCTTCGCACATCGGTGTACAGCGGCCCAGCCTTTCGCTGAAAGTAAAAGGCACCCCAGATAATCAGCGGAATGGGGGTGAACGCCAGCAGTGCAATCAGGGGGGATAGCACAAAAAATACCGCGCCCACGGCAACCACGGTAACCAGCACCTGAACCATGGCATTGGCACCGCCATCCAGAAAGCGTTCAAGCTGGTTCACGTCATCGTTCATAGTGGCCACTAACTGACCTGAGCTGTTGGCCTCAAAAAAGCTCATGTCCAGCTGCTGGGCATGCTCGTAGGCATCTTGCCGCAAATCAGACTGAAGGCGCTGGGCCAGGTTGCGCCATAAAATCTTCAGCAGGTATTCAAACAGAGATTCACCGGCCCAGATAAAAAACGTAAGAATGGCCAGCACCGTAATCTGCTGCTGCGCCGTTTCAAACCCCAGCCCGGCCACAAAGCTCTGTTCCTGATTCACCACCACATCAATAGCGACACCAATCAGAATTTCAGGCGCAATATCAAACAGCTTATTGATGATGGAGCAAACGGTAGCCGCAATAATCTGCCGGCGATAGCCCCTCGCGTACCTGAGCAGGCGGGCCAGTGCACCAAAACTGCGAAAACTCTGGTCAGTTTGGCCAGACATAACAACACTCCGGGCAGGTGGGAAAGCCGCAAAGGGTAGCCCGAAGGCGAATAAACTTAAAGAGAATCATTCCCAACCGTTTGGTATGAGAATCAACCAGGGCTGGCCCGGTTCTGGTTAACGCTTGTGATTACGCTGCAGCCAGCGGTCCAGCTTATCTGCAAATTCCTTGCGGTCTGTCTGGTTCATGGGGGCAGGCCCACCCGTTACCTGGCCGGCGCTGCGCATTTCCTCCATAAAATTACGCATGGCCAGCCGCTGGCGAATATTCTCTTTGGTGAACGCCTGGCCACGGGGGTTAAACACATCGGCCCCTTTTTCAATGGCATCGGCCGCCAGAGGGATGTCCTGGGTAATCACCAGATCGCCATCCTGCATCTGCTCCATGATTTCATTATCTGCCACATCAAACCCGTGGGGCACCTGCCGGCGCTGAATGTAGGGGCTGGGGGGCAGGTTAATGGCGTGATTGGCAATAAACGTGGTGTGAATCTGCCAGCGGGTGGCGGCCCGGCAAAGAATTTCCCGAATGGGAACAGGGCAGGCATCGGCATCAACCCAGATTGGCATAAAGCGTTTCCTCTGTCGGCGTGGCTCTGTGAGTGCAAAGTTTACCCTGTGTTTACACTGCACCGGTAGCCTGGGGGGAAGTTCTGCCTGCTGGCTCCGCTTTAGCGGTGCGTTAATGGTATAATTGCATGTTAATACTATTTACAGGATATGATAATGAGCCAACTTCCCCCGTGCCCTGAGTGCAAATCTGAATACACCTACGAAGACGGTGCCCAGCTTGTATGCCCTGAATGCGGCCATGAGTGGGCAGAAGACGACGCAGCCGCAGGCGATACCGGCAAGGTAATCCGGGATGCCCACGGCAACGAACTGCAGGACGGTGACACCATAACGGTTATCAAAGACCTGAAAGTAAAAGGCTCCAGTTCCGTTGTTAAGGTGGGCACCAAGGTGAAAAACATACGCCTGGTAGACGGCGACCATGACATCGACTGCAAAATTGATGGCATAGGCGCCATGAAGCTTAAATCTGAGTTCGTGAAAAAAGCCTGAGCAGACACCGCCCGCTAAGCGGCACACCGGGTTCCGCGACAATTCGCCGCGGAACCGAATGCTTGCCATTAAGGTTTGGTTGATTATGCTGGGGTGACCATTATCCACCTACCGGAACCCCCAAAGTATGAAACCGATTCACCTGCTTTTTGCCCTGGCCATCACACTGGCCCCCGCGTTCGCCGTGGCCCACAACTACAGCCATGGAAATGTTGAAATCGGCCACCCCTGGAGCCGGCCAACCCCACCGGGAACCCCCGTGGGTGTGGGGTATCTGGCCATTACCAACAACGGCAGCAGCACCATAACCCTGACCGGTGCGCGAACAGACCGCGCAGCCAGCGTGTCCATTCATGAATCCAGCATGAAAAACGGCATGATGAGCATGAAGCCCGTGAAAGGCGGCCTGCAGATACCCGCGGGCAAAACTGTGGAATTAAAACCACACAGCTACCACCTGATGCTGGAACAACTGAAAGCCCCCCTGAAAGTGAGCGAGCGCGTTCCTCTGACTCTGCAGTTTGATGGGGCGGATGATATAGAAGTTGAGCTTGCAGTTGACCCAATGGGAGCTGGAATGGGTAAGAAAGGTGCTGGTATGAAGATGGACCACTCGGGGCATCATCACCATATGGAGTGATGGTGGAGTTGTTCTGTTTTTGACAGAAAATCACACCGTTCAGGTAGTACCTACCTGCCGCAAAATCCTCGCATGCATGG
This sequence comes from uncultured Marinobacter sp., assembly GCA_964447555.1. Lineage (GTDB taxonomy): Bacteria > Pseudomonadota > Gammaproteobacteria > Pseudomonadales > Oleiphilaceae > Marinobacter. The sequence continues at coordinate 648 of CAYUTG010000163.1, read as the reverse complement.
AGTTATACGAACGGATTCGTATAACTCCATTTGCTGTTTTTAACTGATTGATAATAAACGATATTGTTTGGGTTTCGAGTGTGGAATGCGAACGCAGCCCGTGTGGAAATGCGAACCGGGGCGTAAAACTCCAAATGAACTTTTGGAAAGAATGTTTTAAGGTTCTGAACTATATTGGGTTTTTGGCCGGGCGCGGAAATGGTGTCTGGAGTTATACGAATGCGTGATAGGCGGCTGGAGTTTTGCGAACGTGTTCGTTGAATAAGCTGTTAGGGCAAAAAACTGTTGCCTTTTGCTTGGAGTAAACTATAGTAACTATAGTTTCTTTGAGGTGGAGGGTTGTTATGTCAGCTAAGACCGTAAGCATTGAGCTGGATAGAGATGTATTCGAAGCGCTGCAGCGTTTGGCTAAACCATTTGTCGATACCCCGAGTAGCGTAATTAAGAGATTGATTGAACAGGCCTCGAGGCCGGACCAAGAGGGGGCAAGGCCGGAAGCACAGACCGGTGAAAAGGGATTTGCTTCATTCCGTGGTGCCACGATTCCTTACGGAAACCTTCGAGCGACGTACAAGCCGAGAGGTGGCAATAAAGCATTCAAATTTGATGCTAAGGTCACTTCAGAAGGTATTGAGTTTGACGGTGAAG
>CAYUTG010000162.1:6624-6842 GCA_964447555.1 uncultured Marinobacter sp. | reverse complement strand
ACATAGAAACAGACATGCTGAAAGACGCACTCTCCGGGGCAGGTCTGCAGGAAGGGCAGGTGTTTCGCCGCGCAACGCTTGAGAGGCTGGAACTCGAAATACTGCGCTCCTACATCTCACAGGGCCGGTATAACGCCCGGGTGAAAGCAACGGCTGAAGAACTACCGCGAAACCGGGTGTCTATACGCCTGGATATCAATGAGGGCAGTGTCGCGGCC
>CAYUTG010000162.1:0-6614 GCA_964447555.1 uncultured Marinobacter sp. | reverse complement strand
CGATGACGACGAGCTTCTGGATCTGTTTGAACTGCAAACCACCAGTTGGTGGAATTCCATTACCAGCTCAGACAAATACGCCCGTGAACGGCTGAGCGGTGATCTTGAAACTCTGCGGTCCTTCTATCTTGACCGGGGGTACCTGGATTTCAATGTGGAATCCAGCCAGGTCTCTATCTCTCCGGATAAGCAAAAAGTCTTTATTGCCATTGCCGTGAACGAGGGGCCGCAATACACCATTTCAGACATCAATCTCCGTGGCGATCTGATTGTCGGAGAGGAAGAACTGCGCAAGCTGATACCGGTGAAGAAAGGCGACGTTTTCTCACGGGCCAGAATGACGGCCATATCTGAAGCACTCTCCTTCAGGCTGGGCAGAGAAGGCTACGCGTTTGCAAGCGTAAATGCCGTGCCTGAACCCGGTGATGATAATACGGCGGCAGTGACATTTTATGTCGAGCCGGGCAAACGGGCGTACGTTCGCAGAATCAACTTTGATGGCAACGTGTCTACCCGCGACGATGTGCTGCGCCAGGAAATGACTCAGATGGAGGGTGGGGTAGCCTCATCTGACCGGATTGAGTTCTCCAAAACACGGCTGGAGCGTCTTGGTTTCTTCAAAACGGTGAATGTCGAAACAGTTCCGGTTCCCGGCACAGACGACCTTGTTGATGTTAATTACAGCGTTGAAGAGCAGCCCACAGGAAGCCTGTCTGCCTCGGTCGGCTTCTCACAGGACTCCGGGGTTTTACTTGGCGCAAATGTGTCTGAGAATAACTTCTTCGGAACGGGTAAGCGGGTGTCTTTTGGCGTGAATGTCAGTGACTCGGTAAAAAGCGCCAATGTGTCTTACCTTGATCCTTATTACACCGTTGATGGCGTAAGCCGTGGCTTCAGCCTTTTTGCACGACAGACAGATTACGAAGAAGAGGATATCTCGTCGTATCTGCTGGATGAGTACGGCGGCCGTGTGACTTTCGGTTATCCCACTGACAACATCACCCGCCTGAATTTTGGCGTGGGTTACACGCTGTCCAAGCTCAAAAGCGGTGTGTTCACCTCTCAGGAGGTTCACGACTTTATTGCGAACGAAGGCGATGCCTTTGATAACTACTTCCTGTTTGGTAGCTGGAGGCGTAGTACCCTGAACCGCGGCGTGCTGCCGTCGGATGGTTACAGCCATTCGTTATCGCTGGATATTGCCGTGCCGGGTAGTGATCTCACCTTCTACAAGCTGACACACAAAACCGATTTCTACTTCCCGATCACGGATGATAATCGCTGGGTGTTCCGAACAAGAACCGAGGTTGGTTACGGCGATGGTTATGGAGACCGCACGGTTATGCCATTCTATGAGCACTTTTACTCAGGTGGCTACGGGTCTGTCAGGGGGTACAGGGCAAACTCTCTTGGGCGGAAAGCCACAAGAAGCCCTAACGATTATTCCGATGCAGATCCGTTCGGTGGTAACCTCCTTACCGAAGGCAGTCTGGAGCTGATTTTCCCCACACCGTTTGCAGGTGATAGCCGGTCGATGCGCACGGCATTCTTCCTGGATGCTGGCCAGGTGTTTGACCCGGAGCGTGGGTTTGATCCGGCTCTGGATGAGGTGCGCCTGTCTGCAGGGGTTGGATTCCAGTGGATTACGGCCGTTGGCCCGCTGGCCTTCAGCCTTGCCAAGCCCCTGAATGATAAACCGGGTGATGACACCCAGGTATTCCAGTTCTCGCTTGGCCAGACTTTCTGAGCCACGAATACGATAAAAAAGAACGAATGAAAACCAGGAGATCCATGATGTTCAGAATTGCTCTTATTTTTGCAGCGGCTATGGCCGTCTCACTCCCTGCACTCGCCGATACCAGCATTGGTGTTGTGGACTTACGACAGGCACTGTTTTCTTCTGACGATGCCAAAACCTTCAGTGAAAGCCTGAAAAAGGACTTTTCTGAAGATGAAGCTAAAGTGAGAGAGGCTCAGGAAGCAGCCCGAAAGCTGAAAGATCGTCTGGAAAAAGACGGTGCCATGATGAATGAAAACGAACGCGGTAAACTGGCCGGCGAATTTCAGGAGAAAGTGAAAGAATTTAACTTCCTGAAGCAGCGCCTGGACAGTGCCGTAGCACAGCGTAAGCAGGCGTTTCTGGAGCAGGCTCGTCCGGGCGTAGATGCGGCTGTTAAGGAATTGCTTGAAGAGAACGGCCTTGATCTGATTTTGCCCAGCGAAGCCGTTGTGTATGTGAAACCAGAGATGAACCTGACCCCTCAGCTTCTGGAAAAACTGAACCGTTAATCATGTTGTGGCTCAGGCCGCGGACGTTTGGAGTGAGCGATGACAAAAAAGTCCTACCGGCTTGATGAGATTGCAAAAGCACTGGGGGCAGAGCTTCGGGGTAACCCTGATACGCTCGTCTCCGGGCTTGCCACTCTGCAAGCCGCGGGCGCGGGCCAGATCAGTTTTCTGGCGAATCCCTCTTACGCGAAATACCTGGCCAATACTCAGGCTTCGGCCGTTATTGTTTCACACGACGTGGCCGATAACTGTCCTACCAACGTCCTGTTACTGGCCAACCCCTATCTGGGCTATGCTCAGCTCAGTCATTGGTTCAGCCCGGAACCGGCCATGCCACCGGGGCAGCATCCTACGGCAGTAATCGACCCGGCGGCCAGTGTTTCCCCAAGCGCCTGTATTGGCCCCAATGTGGTGGTCGAAGCGGGTGCAGATATTGGTGAACGGGTTGTTGTCGGTGCCGGCTCTGTTATCGGCGCCCGCACCTGTATTGGTGCGGAAACGATTATTCGCCCCAGAGTAACGCTGGCGTACGATGTGGTTGTGGGGCAGCGTTGCCACATTCTCAGCGGTGCGGTAATTGGCTCGGATGGCTTCGGGTTTGCCAATGAAAAGGGTGTATGGCACCGCATTGCACAGCTTGGCCGGGTCGTTCTCGGGGACGATGTGGAAGTGGGTGCCAATACGACAATAGACCGTGGTGCGCTGGACGATACCGTGATCGGGAATGGCGTAAAGCTCGATAACCTGATTCAGATTGCCCATAACGTTCAGATCGGTGATCACAGTGCTATGGCTGCCATGGTTGGTATTGCCGGCAGTTCCCGTATTGGCCGGCACTGTGTGTTTGGTGGTGCAGCGGGCGTGGCTGGCCATCTGGAAATTGGTGATCAGGTGCACTTAACGGGCATGACACTGGTTACCGGTGATATTCGTGAACCGGGTGTTTATTCTTCCGGCATCAGCGCAGATACGAACCGGCGGTGGCGTAAAAATGCCGTGCGCTTTCGCCAATTGGATGCATTAGCTCGGCGAGTCCGGGAACTGGAAAAGAAATCAGAGGGCTGAGGCCGATCAACATGATGTATATCGACGAAATTCTGGAATACCTGCCCCACCGTTACCCATTCTTGCTGGTGGACCGGGTAACCGAAATTACCAAAGAACAGTCGATTAAAGGTTACAAGAATATCTCGTTTAATGAGTCGTTCTTTCAGGGGCATTTCCCGAATAATCCGATTATGCCCGGTGTGCTGATCATTGAGGCAATGGCCCAGCTTTCAGGCATTCTTGGCTTTGTGACCGTAGACAGGAAACCGTCTGATGGCGTGGTACAATACCTGGCAGGGTCCAGCAAAGCACGCTTCAAGCGCCCCGTAGTGCCGGGAGACAGGCTCTGTATGGAATCGGAGATTATGTCTGTGAAGCGTGGCATCTGGAAATTTGATTGTCGGGCACTGGTCGATGGTGACGTTGTGTGTGTGGCAGAGATACTAACCGCTGAGAGAGAAGTTTGATGGCGACAAGTGACTGGTCGGGAGTCCATCCTCAGGCGATTGTAGATTCGTCTGCCAAATTGGCCGATGGGGTAACCATAGGGCCGTGGAGCTATATTGGTCCGGGCGTTGAAATCGGTGAGGGAACAGAGATTCTTTCCCATGTAGTGGTTAAGGGGCCGACAATCATCGGCCGGAATAACCGGATTTTTCAGTTTTCCAGCATTGGCGAAGAGTGCCAGGATAAAAAGTACGCTGGCGAGCCCACCACACTGGTTATCGGCGACAATAACGTCATTCGTGAAAACTGCACCGTGCACCGCGGCACCGTTCAGGACCGCGGGGAAACCCGTATTGGTAGCGATAACCTGCTGATGGCCTACGTGCATGTGGCCCATGATTGCGTGGTGGGTGACAACACCATTCTTGCGAACTGCGCCACGCTGGCAGGCCACGTTAATGTAGGCGATTTTGCCATTCTGGGCGGTGGCACCATGGTCCACCAGTTCTGTAATATTGGCCAGCACAGTATGGCAGCCGGTGGCAGTATTGTTCTCAAAGATATTCCGGCCTATGTAATGGCCAGCGGCCAGTCGGCAGAGCCCCACGGCATTAATGTGGAAGGCCTCAAGCGCCGGGGCTTCAGTAAAGACGTTCTTCTGAATCTCCGCCGTGCCTACAAACTTATCTATCGCCAGGGGCTGACAACCGAGCAGGCCGTAGAAGAACTGGAAAAGGCGTTCGGACAGATTCCGGAGGTGCGGCCCCTTATTGAATCGCTGCGGAACGCTCACCGCGGAATTATCCGCTGATCGGGCAGGGCAGGTCGGTGGCGCAGACTCTTTCGGCGGCGGGTGGCAACACCCGCAAAATAACCGTTGGTATTATTGCCGGCGAGGCATCGGGAGATATTCTTGGTGCCGGTCTGATCCGTTCACTCCGTAAACGTTACCCAAACGCCCGTTTTGTAGGCATTGGCGGCGATGAAATGATTGCTGAAGGCTTCCATTCGCTGGTGCCAATGGAGCGGCTGTCTGTAATGGGGCTGGTAGAAGTGCTGGGTCGCATTCGTGAACTGTTCAGCATTCGGGCCCGGCTGTTGAGCTACTTCTTTACCACCCCACCGGATGTGGTTATCGGTATTGATTCCCCCGATTTTACCCTGGCAATAGAGCGCCGATGCCGTGAATCTGGCATTCCTTCCGTGCATTACGTCAGCCCCTCTGTCTGGGCCTGGCGGCAGAAGCGCATTATCAAGATTGCCAAATCCGTAAACCTGATGCTCACGCTGTTTCCCTTCGAAGCGCGCTTCTATGAAGAACATCAGGTGCCTGTGGCTTTTGTGGGACACCCCCTTGCAGACCGCATACCTATGGTGCCTGAAACCGGCAAGGCACGGCAGGAACTGGGGCTGGATGAACAGGCACCTTTGCTGGCGGTGTTGCCGGGAAGCCGGGCCGGTGAAGTTGAGCGGCTGGGCACACTCTTTCTGGAGGCTGCCCGCTGGATTCAACAGAAACGACCCGACGTGCAACTAGTTATCCCCTGTGTGAATCGTGACCGTGAGAAACAAGTGCGGGCGCTGGTCGATACGTTGAATGTGCAGCTACAGGTAACCATTGTGCGTGGCCGCTCTCGAGAGGTGATGGCGGCGTCTGATGTGGTCTTGCTGGCCTCTGGCACGGCAACGCTCGAGGCCATGCTACTGAAAAAGCCCATGGTGGTGGGTTATCGTTTAAGTAACCTCAGTTACGCGCTGCTCTCGCGTCTGGTAAAAGTGCCCTATGTGGCGTTACCCAATCTGCTGGCCAGGCAACCTCTGGTTCCAGAACTGCTGCAAGATAACGCAACGCCGGAAGCGCTGGGGGGCGCCGTACTTGAGCGTCTGGAAAACCAGCAGGAGCGGGACAGGCTGATTGACGCATTCACCGAAATACACCACACCCTGAAACAGAACGCAGATGAAAAGGCCGCCACGGCAATTTCCGGCCTACTGGAAGAAGGAGTGGCACATGCCCCGGATTGAACTGCCGCCTTTTCAGTGCGCCTACCAGGGCCAGCTTCTCGCCGGGGTTGATGAAGTGGGCCGTGGGCCATTGATCGGAGCCGTGGTAACAGCCGCTGTAATTCTGGACCCAGACAAACCCATTGCAGGCTTGGCGGATTCAAAAAAACTCACAGATAAAAAACGATGTCACCTTTATGAGGAAATCGTTGAGAAGGCGACAGCCTGGTGCCTCGGCCGCTGTGAGGCCCATGAGATAGACCAGCTCAACATCTACCAGGCAACCATGCTTGCCATGGAACGAGCGGTTGCCGGGCTTGGTGTAGCACCTGAGTATGTACTGGTAGATGGTAACCGCTGCCCGAACTGGCACTGGGCATCGGAACCCGTGGTAAAAGGTGACAGCCGGGTGGCAGCTATCAGCGCAGCGTCCATTCTGGCAAAGGTAACCCGGGACCGGGAAATGGAGGCAATGGAATTGCAGTACCCGGGATTCGGCCTGGCAAAACACAAAGGCTACCCCACGCCGGTTCATCTTGAAGCTCTGTTTCAGCTAGGGGCCACACCAGAACACAGAAAATCGTTCCGGCCAGTACGCGAAGCCATCGAACAGACTGGTTATTTCACTCCGCCCGAACCAGAACATGCAGGCGAACTTCACTACCCAACGGATTTGTTCGAAAACAGCCATTGACACCGGCCTCTGCAATCCTTAGTATACGCGCACGTTGATCGGGGCAGCCCGGTAAACAACCAGTTTAGAAAGCATTAAAAGTTTGATGCGGGGTGGAGCAGTCTGGTAGCTCGTCGGGCTCATAACCCGAAGG
>CAYUTG010000161.1:0-6914 GCA_964447555.1 uncultured Marinobacter sp. | reverse complement strand
ATTACCGACAGCTCTAAGTTGGCTGCGGGCAGCTTTACGCTTCAGTTCAGTGGTGACGGTCGTAACTTTGAGTTGATTGACAAAGCAACCGGAGAAACCGTGAATCAGGGCCGGCTGCCAGACCCGGTTCAGTCTGAAATCTCTATGCCCGGATTTAACATCCGGGTTGAAGGTGGTGCCTTTAACGCCGGAGACAAATACCTGATCCAGCCCAGCAGGGGGGCTGCAGAGAGCATCGGGCTGGTGGTGAACCGGGAAGAAGACCTCGCGTTTGCCAGCCCGGTCCGGGCAGAAGCCGGTGGCCAGAATACCGGAACGGCAACGATTGATCAGGGCAAAATGCTGGATGTCCGGAACCCGTTTACGAACTCCCTTTTACCGGGTTTTCAGAACGCAGGCGAGTTAGCCAACGGGCCTCTTGAGGTATCGTTTGCAGCAGGTGGTTCGACAGGTTTGCTGTACAGCGTTACCGATGCCTCATCAAACGTTATTGCGACCGGGGAGTATGATCCGGACATCAGTAACAAACTGTTCCAGGATGATCCGGCTGCAGGCCCGAATTATCAGGGCTTTCAGTTTGAGATGACGGGTGAACCGGCCATTGGCGATACCTTTACTATTGAGTACAACACCAACGGTGTGTAGGATAACCGCAATGCGGAATTACTGGCGTCCCTGGGTACCGCAAACACGCTGAACAATGGCAGTCAGAACTTCACCGAGGGCTATGCAGGGTTGGTTGAAACCATTGGGGTTGAAACCCGCCAAAGCCAACTTGATATGGATGCGGGAAAAACCCTTCTGGAGCAGTCTACTAACCAGCGTGAAGCCATCTCTGGTGTGAATCTGGACGAGGAAGCCGGCAAACTGATTCAGTACCAGGCTGCCTATAACGCGTCTGCACAAGTGATGTCGGTTGCGCAGGATCTGTTTAATACGCTGTTACAAAGCTTCCGGTGAGGTAACGTAAAATGATCAGAATCTCATCTCAGCAAATTTTCTCCGGCGGTATAAACCGGCTTCAGGAGCTTAATACCAGCCTGAATAAAACGCAGCAGCAGATTTCCACGGGTAAGCGGGTTAATCAACCCTCGGATGACCCGGTAGCGGCTGCAAGAATTCTTAAGCTGGATCAGGAACTCGCCCGTGTTGAAACCTATCAACGCAATGTGAACCTTGCGGATAACCGGTTAAAACAGGAAGAAAATGCATTGGCCAGCTCGGTTGATATCGTTCAGCGAATCCGCGAACTAACGGTTCAGGCTGGTAATGGTTCACTGTCTGCCAACGACCGCCAGTCCATATCGTCCGAGCTCAAAGAGCGTCTTGGCCAGCTTGCCAATATTGCTAACACCCGGGATGCCTCCGGAGAGTATGTGTTCAGTGGCTTTCAGGGCGCAACGCCAGCGTTCAGCCAGAATGCGGCGGGTAACTGGGAATATCAGGGCGATGAAGGTCAGCGGGTGCTGGAAATTGACGATGGGGTGACGGTGCCCATCAGTGACCATGGTAAAGGAATTTTTGTCACCATACCGGCGGCAGCTACCGGAACGGTGACAACAGCACCGCCGGGTAATGCGTATATCAGTGGCGTGAACATCACCGACCCTTCCGCTCTGAAAGGAATTTCAACGGACCGTCTGGAAATATCCGTTACCTCCCTGGCACCGGATCAGTTAACCGTAACCGGACCGGGCGGCGCGCCCATCACGGATGCTCAGGGTAATCCTTTGCCGTCTGTCTATTCATTCACGGATGGTGAGCCTGTGGAGATAGCCGGTGTTGAGTTTACTGTGTCAGATGTGAGTGTTGGTGACAGCTTTGAGGTAGATACCAGCAAAAAGCAGTCTGTGTTCAGCACCATCGAAACACTGATCGCGGGGCTGGATAGTATTGATAAAGGCACTACCGAAGGGCATGCAAAGTACGATGACCTGATCGCCGACTCCCTGATAAACCTCGATAACGCTCAGGAAAGCTTTATCCTCAAGCAAACGGAACTGGGTGGCAGGATGAACGCGGTGGAGTCAACCAAGAGTTTCCTGGAAGACTCCTCGGTGTACACCAATGAAATCCGCTCCGAATTACAGGATGTGGATTATGCGGAGGCCATCAGTAACCTGAGTTTCCAGAGTTTCGTGCTGCAGGCAGCGCAACAGTCATTTGCCAAGGTCTCCCAGCTTTCACTTTTTGACCGGCTGTAAGTGCAGGTTACCCGCTAGATGTCTGACGCTGTGGGTAAATTTGCTTACACTGTTATTGATTTCATGAGCGGGGCCAGTATAATCGCCCACACTCTTCGATGGCGGCGTGGTGAAATTGGTAGACACGACGGATTCAAAATCCGTTGGGGTAAAACCCGTGGCGGTTCGAGTCCGCCCGCCGCTACCATTATTATTCCTGCAGTATCATGAATAGCCCATTCCATGAACGTGTCCGATTTTGACTTTGATTTACCGGACGAGCTGATCGCCCGTTACCCCCTGGCGGAGCGCACTGCGTCGCGTCTGTTATGCCTCAATGGTCTTTCTGGTGAAAGCATTCACCGACATTTTTCGGACTTGCCTGATGTGCTTCAGCCTGGCGATTTGCTGGTATTTAACGACACCCGCGTTATACCGGCACGTCTGTTTGGCAAAAAGGAAACGGGCGGCCAGGTCGAGATTCTGATTGAGCGGGTTACCGGCGATCATACGGTTATAGCCCATGTACGTGCCTCCAAGGCACTGAAAGAGCACCAGCAGGTCGTTCTTGAAGATGGCAGCGCATTGCGCATGACCGGGCGCGATGATGCCTTGTTTTACCTGACGTACGAATCACAGGAACCCGTCCTGAACATGCTGGAGCGGCTGGGGCACATGCCGTTGCCACCCTATGTAGACCGTCCGGATGAGTCGACCGACCGCGAGCGATACCAGACCGTATACGCCCGGGAAGCGGGGGCGGTTGCGGCGCCGACAGCAGGCCTGCATTTTGATGAGAACCTGTTGAAAACGCTTCAGGAAAAGGGCATAGAAACCACCTATGTCACGCTTCATGTGGGTGCCGGTACCTTTCAGCCGGTTCGTGTAGACCGGATTGAAGACCACGTTATGCACAGCGAAGTGGTGCACGTTCCTCAGTCGGCTGTTGACGCTGTTGAGCGCGCACGCGCACGGGGAGGGCGGGTAATAGCGGTTGGTACCACCTCGGTTCGATCTCTCGAATCTGCCAGCAGAGGCGGACGGTTGCGGCCATTCCGTGGCGAAACCGATATTTTTATCAAACCGGGGTATCGTTTCGAAACCGTTGATGCACTAATTACCAATTTCCATCTGCCGGAATCGACTCTGATCATGCTGGTGAGTGCCTTTGCCGGCTATAACCATGTTATGAATGCATACCAGATTGCCGTCGCGGAGCGATACCGGTTCTTCAGTTATGGCGACGCCATGTTTATAACCTGTCAGGAACCCAGCCGGGGTATGCTTGCCGGCCCTGCCGACGAATCATCGTCAGACACTGTCCGGGAGGCCAGGTGAGTCAATCCTGTTTTATGTCCTTTGAAAAGCTCGGTGAAGATGGCCGGGCGCGCCGTGGGCGGCTTACCTTTCCGCGGGGTGCGGTAGAGACCCCCGCGTTCATGCCGGTCGGCACAGCGGGTACTGTGAAGGGTATGTTGCCAAGAGATATCGGCGAAATCGGTGCCGAAATCATTCTCGGCAATACGTTTCACCTGATGCTTCGCCCTGGCACAGACGTGATCAAAGCGCACGGCGACCTGCACGATTTTAACCAGTGGCAAGGGCCAATACTGACGGACTCCGGTGGTTTTCAGGTGTTCAGCCTGGGTGAAATGCGCAAAATCACCGAGGAAGGCGTCACCTTCCGCTCACCGGTAAATGGATCTCCTGTCCAGTTGTCACCAGAGATTTCCATGCAGGTTCAGCGTGATCTTGGCTCGGATATCGTGATGATATTTGATGAATGCACTCCGTATCCCGCAACCGAGCAGGAAGCCCGTCTTTCAATGGAGCGTTCTTTACGCTGGGCCGAGCGCTGCAAACAGGCGCATGAAGGCAACCCTTCAGCCCTGTTCGGTATTATTCAGGGCGGTATGTATGAGCCGCTTCGGGACCGTTCGCTGGCAGGTCTGACCGACATTGGTTTTGACGGGTACGCTATTGGCGGGCTGTCTGTAGGTGAGCCCAAAGAGCAGATGATGGGCGTTCTGGATTATCTGCCCCCGAGAATGCCGGAACACAAGCCGCGCTACCTGATGGGTGTCGGTCGCCCGGAGGATATTGTTGAATCGGTTCGCCGCGGCGTGGATATGTTTGACTGCGTTATGCCAACCCGCAATGCAAGAAATGGCTACCTGTTCACATCCACCGGCATCATCAAGATTCGTAATGCAAAGCACCGCCACGATGTCTCGCCGCTGGATGAGCGTTGTGATTGCTACACCTGCAAGAACTTTTCGAGAAGTTATCTGCATCATCTGGATAAATGTGGAGAAATGCTCGGTTCGCAGTTGAATACTATCCATAACCTCCGGTTCTATCAGAACCTTATGGCCGGATTGCGCGGGGCGATTGAAGCAGGTACATTGTCGGACTTTATTGCCGACTTCTACGCCTTGCGGGGCGAAAGCGTCCCGCCTGTGGGCAACGAATAAATACTTAAAACGTAACGGAGACAGTACATGAAATCTATTAAGATGCTGCTAGCCGGCCTGATGGCGATGATGCCTGCCCTGGCCATGGCTCAGGACGCAGGTGCCCCCGGTATGGGGGCGATGGGCCAGGTTATTTTCTTTGCCGGCTTTATTCTGATTTTCTACTTCCTGATCTGGCGTCCGCAATCCAAGCGTGCCAAAGAGCATAAGGCCCTGATGTCTGGTTTGAACAAAGGCGACGAGGTTGTTACGTCCGGTGGTGTTGCCGGTAAGATTTCCAAAGTAACTGATGACTTTATTGTTGTGGAAGTTGCTGAGAACGTTGAAATCAAAGTGCAGAAGGTTGCTGTTGCGGCGGCATTGCCCAAAGGCACACTCAAGGACATCTGAGCCGGAAGCCGTAACCCGGCGGCTTGACTCTTTCTGGCTGAAACACCAAGGCCGGCTATCAGGCCGGCTATAAGGGATCCTATGCTGAACAAGTATCCGCTTTGGAAAAACCTCGTTATCCTGGTCGCGCTGGTGATCGGGCTTATTTATGCTTTGCCCAATCTGTTTCCCGATGATTATGCCATTCAGATTACCGGTGCCCGAAGCAGCACCGAGGTGAATGAGACCGTTCTGGACCGCGCGGTGAAGGCGCTGGAGTCTGAAGGAATCACCGTTAAGGGTAGCACCTTACAGGATCGGGATGCCCTGATCCGGCTGACAAACGCTGAAGACCAGTTGCAGGCGCGTCCTGCTGTTCAGGCGGCGCTGGGCCGGGACTATCTCGTTGCACTGAATATGGCGCCTTCTACGCCCGGTTGGCTGAAGAGTCTGGGTGCCGGCCCCATGAAGCTTGGTCTGGATTTACGTGGTGGTGTTCACTTCTTGCTGGAAGTGGATATGGACACTGCCGTTAATCAGCGGTTAGAAGCTCTGGCCGGGCAGCTCAAGCGCGATTTGCGTGACGAACGGATTCGGTATCGCGGCGGGAACGTCAAAGGAAAGCACGAGATTGTGCTGAGTTTTCGGGATGAAAAATCACGCGAAGAGGCTTTTGATCTGGTTCGCAAGAATTACAACCAGTTTCTGTTGGACGAGCAGACCAACGATGGTGAGCTGCAGATCGTACTGACTCTGTCAGAGTCTGAAGTGAAGTCCATCCAGCAGTACGCACTTGAGCAGAACCTGACCACCATCCGAAACCGGGTGAATGAATTAGGGGTGGCCGAACCGCTGGTTCAGCGCCAGGGTGCAAACCGTATTATTGTGGAGCTGCCCGGTGTTCAGGATACAGCTCAGGCCAAACGGGTACTTGGTGCTACCGCCAACCTGGAATTCCGCATGGAAGCAAGGCCGGATGCGCCGGCCAGCGAAGTTGAGGAATTCAGCTTCAGGGATAACCCCCAGCGTACGGCACGCCTTGAGCGTGATGTTATTACCACCGGTAATAACGTAGCCAACGCCCAGCAGGGGTTCGATCAGAATGGTCAGCCGCAGGTCAATATCACCATGGATTCTGTGGGTGGGGATCAGATGAACCGCGCAACCCGGAATTCGATCGGCCGCCGTATGGCTGTGCTCTTTATTGAATTCCGGACTGAAACCCAGAACCGCATGGTTGATGGCGAGATGACCACCGTTGATAAACGCGTGGTCGAGAAGGGTATTATCAGTCTGGCCACCGTTCAGTCAGCCCTGGGCAGTAGCTTCCGTATTACGGGGCTGGATTCCATTCCTGAGGCCTCGGAACTGGCGTTGCTTCTGCGGGCAGGTGCGCTGGCTGCGCCTATGTACTTTGTTCAGGAGCGGACCATCGGTCCGAGCCTGGGACAACAGAACATTGATGCCGGCATGATGTCCGTAGCACTGGGTTTTGCGCTGGTGTTGGTTTATATGTTGCTTTACTACCGCGGGTTTGGCCTTATTGCTGATGTTGCGCTCACGCTGAACCTCATGCTGCTGATTGCCTGCATGTCTATATTGTCGGCGACGCTCACCTTGCCGGGTATTGCAGGTATCGTTCTGACCGTGGGTATGGCTGTTGATGCAAACGTGTTGATATTTGAACGAATACGGGAGGAGCTGAAAGCGGGTGTGCCGCCTCAGTCGGCCATTAACGCCGGTTACTCCAGAGCGTTCGTCTCAATTTTCGATGCCAACATTACGACCCTGCTTGTTGCCATTATTCTGTTCGCCATGGGTTCCGGCCCGGTCAAGGGATTTGCCGTTACCTTGTGCCTGGGTATTCTGACTTCCATGTTCTCAGGGC